>JBDTKT010000266.1:0-13355 GCA_039935195.1 Mycobacterium sp. | reverse complement strand
CGTGGTCGCCGGTGACACCACCAAGCCCGAGGCGTGGGCCGCGGCGCTCGACGGCGTCGACACGGTGGTCCACACCGCGGCGCTGCTGGGGGCGGCGTACCCGCTCGAGGAGTCGTGGCACGTCAATGTGCTCGGCACCAGCCGAACCCTGCGGGCTTCGGTGGACGCCGGGGTTCGTCGATTCGTGCACCTGTCCTCGGTGGCGGCGTACGGATTCGACTTCCCCGCCGACGTCGACGAGACCTACCCGATCCGCGTCAACGGGGATGCCTACACCGACACCAAGATCAACGCCGAGGCGGTGGTTCTCGCTGCCCACGCCGCGCAGGAGATCGACGTGACCGTGATCCGGCCCGGCGACGTGTGGGGGCCCGGTTCGGTATGGGTGCGCTCGCCGATGGGAGAGATGCGCACGCCGTTCGGCTTCCCGTTGCCCAACGGCGGCCGCGGTATCTTCTCGCCGACCTACATCGACAACTTCGTCGACGCCATGGTGCTGATCCTGACCTCCGAAGAGTCGGTGGGGCAGGTGTTCAACGTCACCGACGGCCACGAGGTCTCCTGCGCCGACTTCTTCGGCCGACTGGCGGCCATGTGCAACGGCAACGTGTGGACCATGCCGATGGCGATCGTGGCACCGCTGACCGACGTGGTCGGCGGGCTGCTGCGCCGGTTGGGCCAGAAGACCGACCTCAACTCCGGCACCATGGGTCTGCTCAACCGCCGAGGCGGCTATTCCATCGAGAAGATCCAGAAGATGCTCGGCTACCAGCCGCTGGTCTCGCTCGATGACGGTATGACCAGGGTCGAGGCCTGGGTTCGGGCGCAGGAACTCACCGACGGCTGACGTCGGTCCGCGCGCCGACGCCACCAGCCGGGCCAAGGCGGCGGCGGTCGCGTCGTCGGCAAGCACCCGCAGGTCGATGTGTCACCTAGTTCATGCAGCAGACCCTTCTTGATGAGTCAACGCGGTGAATGGTGGCGATCTGGCGAGTCATTTAGACTCTCGCTCCGTGGATCTGCTTCGGGTCAGCGACGCGCTCCCAGCGGTGGCTGGCAGGTGCAACACCCTCGGTGCTGAGGTAGGCGCGGGTGTGCCTCCGGTGTCGGGGTTATCGGGGCAGCCCAGTTCGGCGGCGATGTACGCCGGTCATACCGGCGTCGCGGCGGCTGCGGCGCCGATGACGGCTCGGATGCGCGCCACCGGCGCCGCCATCACCGTCGCCTGGGCCGGCTACGAGGACAACGAGACTCACGCGGTGGCCGAGCTGCGTGCAGTGACTGATCGGGTGATGTAGATGCCGGCGACGGCGGTACCGGGCCTGTCGGATCTGCTGGACTGGAGCGCCGAGCATCTGAGCGACGGGGCCACCTACTGGGAGGGTATTGCTGAGCGGTGGGAGGGTGCTTTCGACACGGTCGAGCAGCAGCTGCGCGTCAGCGGCTGGCAGGGTCGGGGAGCGCAGGCGGCCACCGAGCGGGCCGGTCGCGACAGGGTGCAGGTCGTGGGCCTCGCCGATGATCTGCGCACCGGGGCCAGGATCGCCTGCCAGGGCGCATCCGACGTCTACGCTGCCCGAAGCAGCTTGGGCTACGCCGTCAAAGACGCCCAGGGCGCCGGGTTCGATGTCTACGACGACTACTCGGTCACCGACCGGTATGCCGGTCGCAGTCCGGCGCAGCAGGCCGCCCGGGCTGCCCAAGCCGAAGAATTCGCTGGGGTCATCCGCTACCGAGCCGCCCAACTGGTCAGCATCGATCAGCAGGTCGGGGCCAGGGTTACCGCCGCGGTCGGCCAGATCGGCAACCTCAGCTTCGGCGAGCACGGACCCGGCACCGACGGGGTACAACTCGTCGACTTCAAGCAGGGTCCGCCTACCGTGCCGCTGGACTCGGACAGCGAGCGCGCGCACAACCAGAAGGAAGCGTTCGAGCAGGTGTACGGGCGCGATCCGGTCAGCGCCAACGATTGGGGAATGGCGGCGGCGCTGGATCCACACAGCTACGATCCGAAGAATTTCGGGGTTCCACCCGAAATCGTTGCGGGCAGGTTCACACCGCAGCCGGGTAAAGGGGTCGTGCGGACGAACCTGTTCATCCCCACCGACGAGGTAAGGAACGTTGCGAAAGACCTCACTGATGCCCAACAGGGGCGATACTTGCCGATGAATCTCGGTGATAATCGCGGTCCGAGCGCCACGGCGGATATCGAAGCATCTCGCGTTTCGATGTTCGTGGACTATGACCATGGTGTCGTCGTCGTTCGCCAGAACCCGACCGTCAACGCCGATGGGCAACGCGGCGGTGCCGAAGCCGGGACTCCTAGCGTCCATGTTGTCCAGGCACCGGACGGACGTATGACCGTCGACTACAACGCATACGACGCATACGAGAATCCAGTCGGTAAGGCGCTAGGGCTCTCGGTCAACGGACGGGTCACTCTAAGCCCGCAGGCGGATGGCACGTTAGCCCTCGGCGGAAACACAACGATCTACCCGAGCATGGAGACCTATCAGTACCGCGACGGGGTTCCACCCGCTCAATTGCAATGGGACCCTGCGAACTCGGGCGGCGACTTGGGGCCAGCCACCAGCCTTTCCCGGCATCACTGGGTGGGCGACGCCACCATTCCGGCGGTGCGCCCGGACATGCCGGGTTGGAAATGGGAGCTGGAAAACGCCATACCCTTCACGCACGATCCATTCACCGAACATACGACGCAACTCACCAATCCCTTCCAGGGCGCTATCCCGACTGTAGGAACAGGACGATGATCGTTCGTTTCGCCAAACCGTCTGCGTGGCGGGTGTTGTGGTCGATCGTCGCCGTCGCAGTGATGTGCTGCATCATTACCGGTATTGCCGTCGACATCGGCTTCGTCCTCACACACAACGAGACCGAGCACACACCTACGGGCGACTATGTCCGACTGTTCGTCGTGTCTATCGCGTTTTACGCGCCGATGTTTCTTCAGATTGTTTGGCAAGTCAGCATCCCAGTCATCCTCGCTCTCGGCCTGCTGCTCGCGTGCATGCGCAAGTCCCCCACCGTCGAATCTTCGCCGACGCCACCCGCCAGGTGACCACACCCGCGTCGTAGCAGAAGGGACGTAGATTCCCGCAGCTAGACAACTACTTGGGCACTCGGAACATCCGACTCGTCCGCACCGTGCCGTCGCGCCTGATCCACTGTGATTCGACCCGTGGTTGGATCTCGATCACACCGCGCAGTTTGAGGATCGCGGCCGCCGAGCGGTGGTTGCGTTCGTCAGTGCGCAGTTGCACCCATTCGGCACCGGCGCCGAACGCGGCAGAAAGCATGACCTGTTTGACCGTCGTGTTCAGCCCACTGCTCCATACCTGCGGGGCGAGCAGCGTCATGCCGACCTCGACGCCCAACGGATTGGAAGGGTCAAGAAAGAACGACGACGTGCCCACCACCTCGCTGTCGTGGCGGATGACCAGGGGTTGCTGAAGAGGAACCGCGGTCAGCCGTGCAACCAGCTCATCCGGTGTGCTGGGGCGAGCGCCGGGAATGTGGGTCCACACCTCGTCGTGATCGACGGCGGCGAACAGATCAGCAAGGTCGGCCGGGCGGTATCCGGCTATCGTGATCGAGTCGCCGGGCCGGCCGGATAGGCCGATGGGCAGTTCCACGGAGCGGGACATTTTCGGCATTTCAGGCCGGGACGAGATAGGTGCCGTGGCCTTCGATGATCACACCATCTTTGAATGTCAGAACCTCGTTGACCAGGTCGTCGTTCTGGTTGCGGTAGGTGATGACGAGGGTGTCGATACCCTGGTAGACACCTTCGACGGCGAAGCGGAGACCCGGAAAGCGTTGCACGGCTGCGGTCCAGTACCGGAGAACAGCCTCCACATCGTGGCCGTTCCAGGCTTGCACCCGCTGCTGGCTGAAGGCAATCGCATCGAGGTGCATGGCGCACACTTTAGTGATAAAGAACCCGGCAGCCCAATGGATTTCACTGTCGGCCACCGGCGGGCACCTACCTACGAAAAGCCCTTCTCCCCGCAGAGCAGCCGGAGCTGTCAGGGAGTCGGCTGGTTGGCGGTACCGCCGGCCGGGGTCGACGCGCCGGAGGCGTCAGCGGGAAGAGGCGTGCCGGAGCTGCCCGTCGAAGACGGGGACTCGGACGCATCTTCCGGCAGCGGGGTGCCCTGGCTGGCTGAGGCCGGCGGGGTGCTCTGACTGTCCGCGGGCGCGGTTGCCGGCGGTGCCGGGCGGGCGGCCGGCGCGGGGTGGGCGACCGGGGCCGGTGCCCTGGTGCCAGTTTGGGCCGGAGTCGGTGCGCTGGCACGGGCCGGCGATGGGGGCGGCGCCTGCACCCAGGTGGCCAAAATCTGGCCGTTGTTCTGGTACACCGCGCTGTTCGGTGCGGTACCGGTGACGTCGAAGTAGAGCTTGCCGCTGGTCTTCTGACCCTGGGCAAGCGGGACGGGAACCACGCCCTGCGGGGTGGGCACCCCGAACAGGGCCGGGTAGTCCTGGCCGCTTGCGGTGCGGGCGCTGAGGTTCCCGACGATCGGGACTACGGTGCCCTGGATGGCCTCGTCGGTGGCGGTTGCTTCCCACAGGGTGCCCCGCGGCTGGTAGGGGATGACATCGGAGCTGGGCTTGAGGTCACTGATCGTCCAGCCCTGGACGATCGGGCCCTCAACCACGGTGCCCTGTGTGCCGATCGGGTGCGTCGCGGGGGTGGGGTTATCGACGTCCGCAGCGGCGGTCGCCGCGCTGATTGTGCCGGCCACTGCCAACGCGCCCGCTGCCGCCATTGCGGTTGTGAAGAATTTCATGGGCGTGTGACTCCTCGATTCGACGGGGTATCGGGGTGGCGCTCTGACTCCCGATCATGAACATTAACCGATTTATCGTCGGCACTCGGCGGTTTCTCAAGGCTATGCCGGTGCCGTCCGGTGCTTTCGGTAGTCGTTGCCCGGTCAGGAATGCGAACTCCACCAGGTGTAGAGCTGCTCGAGGGTCGATCCGTTGCGGTCCGCCCGCAGAACGCCGACCAACAGGTCGGCATCGTTGGTCCACACAACCGTGGGAACGGTCTGCCGCACCCCGCACATGAGCACACCGATGGGTTTCTCCGGGGCGGCGGCCCGGTGCCAGGCGCCAGGGGACTGGATTCGGCCCGGGCAGTTGACGACGTTCGTGGTCTGCACCGTGTTGTCGAAGCTGAGACGCAGCGGGCCGACGTCCGGGAACAACGTGTACGTCGCCGACGGCGGGCCTTGAGGGTCGGTGTTCTTGCCGCAGGTCACCTCTGCCAGTGCACCGGCCAGCGGAGCGGTCGGCGTGCACGCCTCCGACGGGTAGCCGCTCGGCAGCAATGTGAGCAGCTGGGCCCGCGCTTGGGCGACGGACAATGTCGCCACGGGCGCGTCCGACGCCACGACCGAACCGGCCGCGGCGGTGTCGGCCGCGGATCGGCCCTGTTGCGACCGGTGTGTCAGCCATCCGAACAGCCCGGCCACCACGACCAGCGCCGTAACCCCAAGGCTCAGCAACTGCTTGCGCTTGCGGTGGGCACGGTGCACCGGCGGCACCGCGGCCGCGGCGGGCTGTCGGTGGCCATTCAGGGGCGGGGCGGCCTGCTGGCTGGCTTCGAAGATCTGCACGGTCCGATGCTGGTCGGGTGCGCTTAACGCCTGATACGCGGCGCTGGCGAGTTCACCTGCGCTGCCGTAGCGCTGGTGGGCGTCCTTGGCCATGCCCCTTGCGATCACCTCGTCGAGAGCGGCCGGGATTTCGGCGCCCACCCGGCTGGGGCGCGGGATCGGCTTCGTGACGTGGGCGTTGGCCGGCTTCGTGACGCTGTCGGTCTGATACGGCAGTGCGCCGGTCAAACACTGGTAGAAGACAGCGGCCAACGCATACACGTCGATGCCGGGGCCGACCGGGGTGCTCGTGAAAAGTTCCGGTGCGGCGTAGTTCCATCTGCCAGTCGCGTTGTCGATCTCAGCCGAATCCGGGCGACCGGCAGCCGCCGCGATACCGAAATCGACCAGGCAGACGAAATCGTCGTCGGTGAGCAGGATATTGCGCGGGGTGACGCCGCGGTGAATCACGCCGACGGCGTGCGCGGCATCCAGCGCCAAAGCCGCCTGCCACACGATGTTCACCGCGCGCGGCGGCGACAGCACCCCGGTTTGTTTCAACAGCGCGGACAGGTCCACGCCCGGGACAGCGGCATGTCCACAAATAACTCGCCGTCGATCTCACCGTAATCACGGATCGGCACCACATGCGGTTCGTGGACCCGCCCGACGTTGACCACCTCCCGCTGCAGCCACTCACGGAACGCCGGATCGTGGTGCAGTGCTGGCGACAGCAATTTCAACGCAGCGGATCGTTCCTTCACGGTGTCGACGGCCTCGTAGACCTCGCCGGTGTCGCCGCGGCCCAATAGCCGTTTGAGGTAGTAGCGCCCAAACCGTGCCCCAGACCGCGAACCTGGCGCAGTGTCGCTCATCGCCGACTCCTCCAGCCCGCCCGGCAAATCACCGGCCGCTCAGGTTGCTGATCGTCATGATTTCCATGTTCCGGTAGGCCTGTCCGGTGGGTTGAACAAGATCATGGAACCAGACCTTCGGAGGCGTTGTGTACGGGTGGTCCCAGGAGTCCCACGGCAGGTAGGTCTGGGTTTTCCCGGCGACGAATCCCCAGTTCATGGCCCCGACGTTGTGGCGCTTCATGATTGGCAGGATTCCGTCGATGGTATTGCCGCGCGGACGGGCCAGATACTCGGTGCACAGCATCGGCCGACCCATCGGTGAAAGTTCAGCGATCCGGTTGGCGAACGTCGCGGGCTGGTCATAGGAGTGGAACGTGATGATGTCGGAGCTGTAGAGCTGGGTGTTGACGATCGTGCTCCCGGCCCGGGACCCTTCCCAGATGCCACTGGTCAAAGGCTGACGGGCGTCGACCGATCGGGCCCACTCGAACACCTGAGGTAGCAGCTCACTGATCAGGTCCAGCTTGTCGGATCGTTCCACGCTGCGGTACTCGCGGGCCAGATTGTCCGGTTCGTTCCACAGGTCCCAGCACAGAATTCGGTTGTCGTAACGGAATTGCGTCATCACGCTCGTGACGTAGTTGTAGAGGGTGCGCCAGTAACCGCGGTCGCCGAGACGATCTGCGCCGGGGCTCTGTACCCAGCGGGAGTTGTGGATGCCGGGTCGGGGTGCCGGCTGGGGCCCCGCTTTGGGGTGCGGATCCCAACAGGAGTCGAAAAAGACGAACAGCGGTTTGATGCCGCGACTCGCCGCGACCGCGACGAACTGAGCGAGGCGATACTGGAAGCCCTGAGGGTCCTGAGTCCACAACTGGTCGTGCAGAAACACCCGCACGGCGGTGAACCCGGCCGACTGGGCCCACCCGAGTTCGGTGTTGATGCGCCGGAGGTCGAAGGTGGCCGGCTGAAACATCTCGAGTTGGTTGACCGCTGTCGAGGTGATGTAGTTGGACCCGACCGGCCAACCCTGTGCCTGATACCAGCGGTTGGCCCGCTCCGGTGACCACCGGCCTGCGTCCGCGCTGACGCGGGGCAGCCGGCTCAGCCCCGAACTTGCCGCCACCAGCAGCGGTAGTCCCAGCACCGTTCGACGCTTCACGAAGTGACCATAACGTCCCGTCGTCCGGTGCGGCGCCCGAGCCGACGGCCTGTCGGTGGCGGGATGGGTGATGGGTCGGTGGCCGGGTCGGTGGCCAGGTGTGATGGCATGGGTCTGCCATGTCCGTCGTCGGAAGGCCGGTTATGTCGCAGCACCTGCAGGGCAAGGTCGTCGTCGTCACGGGTGCCGGCAGCGGGTTCGGCAAGCTCATCGCTGAAAAATGTGCCGCCGGGGGAGCCCGGGTGGTCGGCGTCGACATCGACTCGGCGAATCTGGCCGCGGTCTTCGACAAAATTCGCGCTGACGGCTTCGCCGGTACCCACCGGGCCGCCGACGTCACCGAAATGGACCAGATGAAGGCCGTGGTGCAGCACGCGATCGCGACCTTCGGTGCCGTCGACGTCCTGGTGAACAACGCCGGCGTGATGCCGCTGGCGTACTTCGCGGACCACGAGAGCGCCTGGCAGAAGTGGCACAGGGCGATCGACATCAACATCAAGGGTGTGGTCAACGGGATATCGGCCGTCTACGACCAGATGATCGAACAGGGCCGCGGCCACGTCGTGAACATCTCGTCGATCTACGGAAACGCCGGGGTCGAGGGTTCCGGTGTCTACAGCGCCACCAAGGCGGCGGTCACCGTGCTCTCGGACTCGCTGCGTACCGAGGCGAAGGGCAAGATCAAGGTGACCACCGTCAAGCCGACCGGAGTCTTTGGCACCAACCTGGCCAGCGGGGTCGTCAACGGTGCGGCGGTCATGGGCATCGTCGGCCAACGGGCCGGCAGCTTCACCGAGGCCATGACCGCGTTCGGGACCGGCACCCTGCCCGCCGAGCAGGCCGACGTCGACTCGGTGAAGTACTGGCTGATCACCCCCGACGACCTCGCCGACGCCGTCGTGCACGTCATCGACCAACCGTGGGGCATCAGTATCAGCGACATCACCGTCCGAGCCAGCGGCGAGGATTACATCTACTGACGGGAGAGGTGGCCAGACCATGTACCCGGGCACCCATGCGCGGATCACCCCCGACAAGCCGGCGATCATCGTTGCCGACACCGGCGAAACCGTCAGCTATGCGCAACTCGACACCCGCTCGCAGCGGTTTGCGCGCCATCTCTACGACACCGGTGTACGGCCGGGCGACCACGTGGCGGTGCTCTGCGACAACCAGGCCCGCGCCCTGGAGATCTACTGGGCGGCCATGCGGTCCGGGCTCTACATCACCTTCATCAACTCGCAGTTGAGCGCCGATGAAGTCGCCTACATCCTCAACGATTGCAGCGCAGAGACTTTCGTTGTAGCCGAACGGTATGCCCCGATCGCGGGAGTCGTCGTCGCGCAGACACCTCGGGTCGCGCGCAAGATCGCACTCGGGTGCGTTGACGGTTTCGAAGACTATGAGGCGGTGATCGCGGCCGCGTCGGGCCAACCGTTGCCCGCTCAACCCTGTGGTGCGGACATGCTGTACTCGTCGGGAACGACCGGGTTTCCGAAGGGCATCGAGGTTCCGCTGCCCGACCGTGACGTGAGCCAACCCGGTGATCCGAGCACCGCGCTGTTCGGCCCGGCGATGGGGCTGACCGCCGACTCGGTGTACCTGTCGCCGGCGCCGGTCTACCACGCCGCCCCGTTGCGGTTCATGGCGCTGGCGCACCGATTCGGTGCCACGGTCGTGATGATGGAGAAATTCGACGCCGAAAACGCGCTGCGGCTGATCCAGCAGTACCGGATCACCCACAGTCAATGGGTGCCGACCATGTTCATCCGGATGCTCAAACTGCAACGGCAGGTGCGCGAGTCCTATGACGTGTCGTCGCTGCGCTGTGCGGTACACGCGGCCGCTCCGTGCCCGGTGGAGGTCAAACGCGCGATGATCGAGTGGTGGGGTCCGATCCTGCTGGAGTACTACTCATCCACCGAAGCCAACGGCGTCACCATGATCGACAGCCGAGAGTGGCTGCAGCGTCCCGGATCGGTCGGTAAATCCCGGCTTGGGATCCTGCACATCTGCGACGACAGCGGCACGGAAGTCGCGGCGGGACAGATCGGGACGGTCTACTTCGAACGTGAGGTGGCGCCGTTCGAGTACCACAACGATCCGGCGCGCACCGCGGAAACCCGCCACCGGAACCATCCGACGTGGACGACCTGTGGTGACGTCGGCTACCTCGACACTGACGGCTACCTGTATCTCACCGATCGCAAGTCGTTCATGATCATCTCCGGTGGGGTCAACATCTACCCGCAGGAGATCGAGAACCACTTGGCGCTGCACCCCGCGGTGTTCGACGTGGCCGTCATCGGCGTGCCCGACGAGGAGATGGGTGAATCCGTTGTCGCCGTGGTGCATCCCGCTGTAGAAGCCGATTCGCATGAAGAGCTGGCGGCCACCTTGGATCGATTCCTGCGGGAGCGGATCGCCCACTACAAGGTGCCCCGCCGCTACGAGTTCACTACCGACCTGCCCCGCACCCCGACCGGCAAGCTGATCAAGGGCCGGCTGCGGGAACGTTATGGCTGAGTTCGACGATGGCGGCACGCCGGTGTTCACCGCCGAGGACGCGGCCCGCTATCACGCTGCCGGCTGGTGGTCGCACACCACACTGTCGGATGCGGTGCGCCGCAACGCGGAACGCTCACCCGACCAACCTGCCTATATCGACCATCCCGGTGCGTCGCTGACCTGGCGTGAATTCGACACCGCGACAGACATGCTGGCGGGACAACTGGCCGGCGCCGGGGTTTCGCACGGTGATCGAATCGCGGTGTGGCACGGAGATTCCGCCGCCATCCATGTGCTGTTCATCGCGATCGAGCGGTGCGGGGCCGTCGTCGTCGGAATCGGTGCGCGTGCCGGAACCCGTGAGGCCGGCTCGATACTGTGCAGCGCGCAGCCGAAAATCCTGATCAGCGACCACCCGCGTCGCGAGGCCGCCGGGCAGGCCGGAGCCGAAGTCGGCATCGAGTCGCTGACGTTGTGTCACGACAACCCACTGCGACTGGACGCCGAAGCCGCGTTGCCCGGTCCGGTGCCGGTCGACGCCGGACTCGCCGCCGACGACGTCTTCCTGATCAATTCCACTTCCGGTACCACCGGGCTGCCTAAATGCGTAGTACACACCCAGAACCGTTGGTACTACTTCCACCAGAAGGCCCTCGCCAACGGACTGCTCAGTTCAGGCGACGTCTTCCTGCCGGTGATCCCCACCCCGTTCGGGTTCGGAATCTGGACCAGTCACACCACCCCGATCCATCTCGGTGCCGCCGCGGTGATCCTGGATCGTTTCACCACCGGGGCAACCCTACGGGCTATCGCCGAGCATCACGTCACCGTGCTGTGTTGTGTCAGTACGCAATTGACCATGCTGATGGCCGACCCGACATGCCGGGACCACGACCTGAGTTCGTTGCGGGTGGTTTTCACCGGGGGCGAGGCACTGCCGTACCGGCCGGCCGTCGAGTTCGAGGAGCTCACCGGGGCGACGATCCTGCAGTTCTACGGCTCCAACGAGACCGGACTGCTCAGCGGGACCACGCTCAACGATTCGCGTGAGCGCCGACTGCGCACCGGCGGGCGGATCGTCCCGGAGATGGCAGTCCGGCTCTTCGGGGGCGATCGGGGCGACGAAGACGTGACCCGCACCGGGCGGGGCCAGCCTGCCTGCCGCGGCCCGGCGACGAGCCTGGGCTATCTGGACGGCACCGACCACGACACGCTGTTCACCCACGACGGATGGATGCGACTGGGTGATATCTGCGAGATCGACGCCGACGGCTATCTGCGGGTCACCGGCCGGAAATCAGACTTCATCGTTCGCGGCGGCAAGAACATCAGCGCGGCACAGGTTGAGGACGCCGTCGTGACCCATCCGGCGATCGCGGTGGCGGCCGCGGTCGCGATGCCCGACCCGGTCTTCGGCGAGAAAGTCTGCGTCTACGTAGAACTCAGCGGTGCCAAACTCACCGAGCCGGGCAGCATCGACCTGCCCGGCTTAGTTGAACATCTACTGGCGCAAGGTGTTTCCAAGGAACTTCTGCCAGAGCGACTCGTCGTGGTCGATGAGCTGCCCCGGTCGTCGGGCGGGAAGATCGCCAAAGGGGTGCTGCGGGAGGAGATCCGGTCCGGCTACTCGAAACCTTCGTATGCCTGCACCACACCATCGGGTGTGATGACGTAACCGGAGGTCGCCACATGCACCTCGCCGGCGGGTCCGAGTTCGCGGTAGCCGCTGAACAACTCGACGTTGTTGTTGTCCAGCAAGCCCACCCGGAAGCCGCCCCACAGGTAGGGCACCGGGAACCACAGTTGCCGACCCGGTACCTCATGGAGGACTTCGACCGGGGGATAGCGAAATAGTTTGCGCAGATCCTCACCGCGGAACAGCTGTTGTATCAGGTCGTCGATGATCGCGGTGAGGTGGGTGTTCAGCGCGGCGGTGGACTCGGGGTCCAGCGGTGCCGTCGGCGGAGTCAGCACCTCAAGCAGCTCGGCGGGACGGTCATGCTCCATGGCGATGTCGTAGGCGGTTCGGCCGCGGGCATCCGGCTGGGACCGCAGGGCACCCCGTTCGATCAGCCACGTGGCGGCGTCGCACGGTGCCCCGTTCCAGCCGGCCTGATGCAGCGCGGTCAGCAGGGTCTGGCCGCCGGGCCGCCACGCCTTGACGTTGACCATGTTGTCGCCGCGATCCAGTTCGCGCTTCACCTTGCGCCAGTTACCCCGCTTGGCCATGTCGGCCAGATACATGGCGGCCTGGGTCTGCCGCTTGCCGAGCAATTCGTGGTCTATCACCCCGGGCCACAGCGGCGCGTCGTTGCGGATCTCGGCGTATGTCGTCACCGTGCCATCATCCCGCGGCCGCACATCGGGTCGCTGCACGGGCGTGCTTGCTACGGATCCTCGTCGTTGTTGAGGAGTTCGGCGGGATGGTGGAGGTGGTTGATTTCCGCCTGGCCGATGCCGCCGGTCCAGGCGAGGCGGCCGCGGTCTGTGACCGTGGTGTGTTGGTCGCCTCGGGTGGCGGCGCCGTGATCACGACCGCAGGCGAAATAGAGTTTGTCGGCGTCGGTTTGGCCGCCGTCGGCCCAGTCCGGAGCATGGTGGACTTCGCAGTGGTATCCGGGTTGGGGACAGTTCGGCCGGGTACAGCCGCGGTCGCGGGCGTAGCAGATTATGCGGTGATCCAGGGAGGCGATGCGCTTGCTACGGCCCAGGTACAGCGGCCGGTCGGAGTGATTGTCGAAGACCGCGAGGTAGTGAATTGAGTCGGATGCCATCCGGATCAGGTCGCGCAGGGGCAGGCGGCTGCCGCCGCCGGTGTGGGCCGGGGCGGGCATCGGGGTGCCCGGATCGGCCATGGCGTGGATCGCCTGGTCGAGTTCACCGAGGTTGGTGGTGACGATCACGGTCACCGGCACGCCCCGGCGGGTGCCCATACCGCCGGATCCAATGGCTTGGCGCAGCGCGAGTTTGAGCGCGTCATGGCAGCGCTGTTGCGATGATCGGGTGTCGTGCTGGACTGCGGCGTGATCGACGGGCGGGTCGGGTTGGCGATGGCCTGGGCGGACCGCGGCGATGATGGCTTCTAGGTAGGCGCGGGTTTCGGGGTCCAGACACCCGGTGAGCCGACTCATTCCGTCGGTGCCCTGCCGGCCCAAGATGAGGCGGCGGCGGCGGGCCCGATCCTCATCGGAGAAGTTGCCGTCGGGG
>JBDTKT010000265.1:0-3170 GCA_039935195.1 Mycobacterium sp. | reverse complement strand
CGGGCACTCTCGGCTTTACTCCGGCCGATGTCGGAGACGCCGTGGATGACCTGACGCTGCAGGTTGGACTCGTCGACGACATCGAAGTCGACGATCCCGATGGTGCCGACGCCGGCCGCCGCCAGGTAGAGGAGCGCGGGTGCACCCAGCCCGCCGGCACCGATCACCAGCACCCGGGCGTTCTTGAGTCGCTTCTGACCCCCGACACCGATCTCCGGGATGATCAGGTGACGGCTGTAGCGTGCAACCTCGTCCCGGGTCAGCTCGCCGGTCGGCTCGACCAGCGGCGGCAACGATATCGACACCGGAAATCTCCTCAACGTCAGGTAGCCCAATCATCACAGCAGTAGATCGGGTCAACGATAAACGGCCGGAGAACGTTCCCGCGGGGCCCAGGTCACGGGATGGGGTACGGCCACGGGTTGAACCGGCAGGTCTTGCCGTCGGCCTTGACCCAGTCCGGGTCGAACTTGGCCGCGTCATTATTGGACGTGCCGAACGTCTGCTGCATCATCACCGGCGCCAGGCCGTCTTGCTTGTCGCACGGCTCGTGCTGCTGATAGCCGATCGCGTGACCGACCTCGTGGTTGACCAGGTACTGCCGGTAGGAGCCGATGTCCCCCTGGAACGGGACCGCACCGCGCACCCAGCGGGCCTCGTTGATGAAGACCCGCGGCTGCGCGTCCGGCCCGTAGGACGGGTTGTAGCAGGACGCTTCCAGCGGAATCTCGTAGCCGCAGCCCGCGCGGACTGTCATCGGCGTGGTCAGCGAGATGCGGAAGTCGGGTTCGACTCCGCTGGTCGCGTCCACCCGGAGGAAGGCGATCTGCGGGTTGTGCGTCCACCCCTTGGGGTTGGCCAGCGTCTGGTCGACCATCCGGGCGAACGCCTCGTCACCGCCGAACGCCGTGGCGTCGACGCCGTTCTCGACCTCGACGGTGTAGGCGAACACCTTGACGGTGCCCTGGCCGATCTCGGGCTCCACCCCCGGCACGATATGCCAGGTCATGGCGCCCGCTCCGGTGAACAGTCCGCCGTCGGGCAGCACCCCGGCGGGCAGGTTGACGTCGAATTCGGTCAGCCCGCGCGGTGGTGCGCCGATGATGGTGGTTCCGGCCGACCCGATCGTCGGCGGACCCTGGAGCGGCGCGTCGGGGCTGTTCGAGCGCACACCGGTGCCGGCCACCGTCTGGTACACCACCACCCCGGTGAGCGCGACCAGCACCGGCAGTGCGTAGGCGCGCCAGCCGTAGGTGGAAATGAACCTGCCCAGCCAACTCTGCCTGCGCCACTGCCGGTGGACGTCGCGATCGGACCTGATCCGCCCGGCACCAGCGGCCAGCGGGTCACGTTGCGCGCGCAGCGGCTCTCGCCAGCTGTCGTGCAGCACCGGCATCCGACCGTCCCCGCTCCGTCCCGGGTCGTAGGTCACTTCCTCAGAATGGCACAACAACCGCTGGCCGGGACTCTTCGGCGCGCCCGGGACGACCGCCGGCACACCTGCTAGCGACCGGCCGGCAGATGTCGCGCAGGACGCCGGGGTGGCAGCGCGTAGTCTCGTTTTCACCCACCCCCCGACGACGGCGACCGCTCGGCGGTGCGCTGAAAACGGATCGAGGAGTCGATGAGCGAACTGACCGACACGGCCGAACGAGGTGCCGAAAAACCGGCCCGCCGCGGCCGCGACGGCACCAAGGTGTCGACGGGGGCAACCGACGCGGGAACCGGTTGCCCCGTGACGAGCGCCGTGGTCAGCTACTGCTCGCGGCCAGCGCGGTCTTCGTCGACCGCGGTTATCACGCGGCCGGAATGGACGAGATCGCCGACGGGGCCGGAGTCAGTAAACCCATTCTCTACCAACACTTCTCGTCGAAGCTCGAGCTGTACCTGGCGGTGCTGCAGCAGCATGTGGAGGACCTGGTCTCCGGCGTGCGCCAAGCGTTGCGCACGACCACCGACAACCAGCTACGACTGCGGTCGGCAGTCCAGGCGTTCTTCGACTTCATCGAGCACGACGGCCAGGGTTACCGGCTCATTTTCGAGAACGACAACGTCACCGAGCCGCAGGTCGGGGCCCAGGTGCGAGTGGCCACCGAGTCGTGCATCGACGCGGTATTCGACCTGATCAGCCGCGACTCCGGATTGGACCCGCACCGTGCCCGGATGATCGCGGTGGGCCTGGTCGGCTTCAGCGTGGACTGCGCCCGCTACTGGCTGGACAGCGCCCAGCCGATCTCCAAGGAAGACGCGGTCGAGAGCACCGTGACCTTCGCCTGGAGCGGGTTGTCACACGTGCCGCTTACCCGGTAGCGGAGTCGGCGCCGATACCGAAACCGACCCGCCGGGAGTCGGCGACACCGATCTCCACATAGGCGATCTTGGCGGTCTGCACCAGGAAACGGCGGCCCTTCTCGTCGCTGAGGGCCAACACACCTGCGCCCTCCGAGCCATTACCCACCGCGGCGATGACCAGCTTCTCGACTTCATCGGGTGTCTGCTCGCTGGTGAAAGCCAGCTCGCGTCCACTGTCGGTAACCCCGATCTTGACCTCCACGCTGGTCCCTTCCATTTTTGTCGATTCAACCGGTTCTCCCCGGCTCAGCAAGCAGGCTAGTAGACGGAGCCCGCATGCGGGCAGCCCGTCAGCCCAGACCCAGTTCGCGCATCCGATCATCGTGGGTGTGCTGCAACCGGTCGAAGAAGCCGGCCAACTGGGTCAGCCCCGCGGTGCCCGACATCACCAGGTCGACGAGTTCGTCGTGATCGGCCAGCACGTACTGGGCCTGCGTGATCGCCTCGCCGAGCAACCGGCGCGACCACAGCGCCAGCCGACTGCGCTGTTTGGCGCTGGCCGTCACGGCCGTACGCACCTCCGCGACGACGAACTGGGAATGCTTGGTCTCGGCCAGCACCGCCCGAATCACGTCGGCAGTCTCGTCGGGCAACCCGTCCGCGATCACCAAGTAAAAGTCGGCGGCCATCGCATCGCCGATGTAGGTCTTCACCAGCGCTTCCAGCCAAGTGCTCGGCATAGTCAGCCGGTGATAATTATCCAGCGTCGAGGCGTATTTCGACATCGCCGCCACCACGTCGACCCCCCGCTTCTCGAGGGCTGCGTGCAGCAGGTCGTAATGCCCCATCTCGGCAGCGGCCATGCCGGCCATCGAGAT
>JBDTKT010000264.1:0-8191 GCA_039935195.1 Mycobacterium sp. | reverse complement strand
TACTACCGGTGGGATGTCTACTACCACACCACCTCTGGCGACGTGCTCTTGCCGTCGGGCTATGCGGCGTCGTCGCTGATCCCGGTGGCTGACTATCTGGCGGCGCACCCGCAATAACGGTCTGATTTCTCGCAGGCGGCACCGCCGATGGTATCGACCTCGGCGGGAGGGTATTCCAGCTAGCCTGGCAGTCCGACCGCATTGGAGTCCGCACCGACATGCCCACCACCCTGCCCGAACCCCCCCGCTTCGGCAGCAGCGCCGAAAGACAGGTTCATCAGGCGCTGGAGAGCCAGTTGCAGGACAAGGACCTGATCATCGCCGGCCAGCGGGTCACCAACCATCTCAAGGACCACGAGATCGACTTCGCCGTCGCGATCGAAGGCGCCGGCATCGTCTGTGTAGAGGTCAAGGGTGGCGAGGTCTGGCACAACGGCAGCGGATGGCGTCAGTGGCGCGGCGGCAGGGAGTATCCGATCGAGCCGGTGCGCCAGGCCCGCGAAGCCTGCTATGCGTTGCGTGACTTCGTCGAGAGTGACCCGCGGTGGACACAGAATCGACTGCACTGGGATCACGTCGTCGTGTTGCCGCACACCGAAATACCCGACGATTTCGCTTTGCCGGACTGTCCGCGCTGGAAAGTGGTCGACCGTAATGACCTGCCGGAGATGGCGTCTCGCCTGCGTGCGGTGCTCATCGGCCAGGAGTTGGATCACCCACTGCTGGATCAGGACGGCATCGAGCAGTTGCGCACGGTACTGAGCGGGCGGGGCCTGCCACAGCGCGACGTGGTCGCACGTGCGTTGGCCAACGACGAGGCCGCCGAGGCGCTCACCGAGCAGCAGGCCGTGATCCTGGACGCCGTGCGACTGCTGAACCGCGTCCAGGTGCGCGGCAGTGCCGGCAGTGGCAAGACGTTCCTGGCGCTGCAGCAGGCACGACGGTTGACGATCAGCGGCAAGCGTGTTGCGCTGCTGTGCTATTCGCACGGACTCGCCTCGTATCTCAAGCGCACTACCGCGGTTTGGCCGCGGCGGCATCAGCCGGCCTACGTCGGCGGATTCCATGAACTCGGTGTCGGTTGGGGTGCTCCCGAAGGTCCGGATGGGGGCGCAGACGAAACGGCGGAGACGCAGTTCTGGGAGCGCGACCTGCCGCGACAGATGATTGACCTGGCGCAGCATCTCAATGACGGTCACCGCTTCGATGCCGTGGTGATCGACGAGGCACAGGACTTTGCCGACACCTGGTGGGATCCGCTGCTGGCGGCGTTGCGTGACGACGAAACCGGTGGGCTGTTCGTGTTCAGCGACGAGGGCCAACGGGTGTTCGACCGGCAGGGGACACCGCCGGTACCGCTGGTCTCGCTGGTGTTGGATCGCAACCTGCGCAACACCCGCCAGATCGCCAACACGTTCCGGTCGCTGGTCGACCACCCGATCCGGTTCCTGGGTGCCGACGGCGCGGAGGTGCGGTTCGTGCCGTGCGGCCAGGACGAGGCGATCGGTGCCGGTGACGACCAGGTTGAGGCGTTGCTCGATGTCGGGTGGCGGCCCGAAGACGTCGCACTGCTGACCACCGGTAACCGACACCCCGAACAGGTGGCCCGGATGGCCGATGGGAACCAGGCCTACTGGGACAGTTTCTGGGACACCGAGCAGGTCTTCTACGGCCATGTGCTCGGGTTCAAGGGCCTGGAGCGCCGCGCAATCGTGCTCGTCGTCGATGCCAGAGGCCCGGTCGAGCGGGCCCGGGAACGCCTGTACGTCGGATTGTCTCGCGCCCGCGACCAACTCGTCGTCTGCGGCGAACCCGATTTCATCGTCGCAGCCGGTGGCCCGGATCTGGCTCGGCGGCTGGGAATCTGACCGCGCCTAGGGTCCAAAGGCCCCTAGCGGAGAAGATTTGGGTAAGGCTAACCTTCATTTCATGACTTTACCGATGCCCGACAGGAAAACCGCTGACCTCCCCGGCCACTGGCTCTTCGCCCGGCTGGGCAAACGAGTGCTCCGGCCCGGTGGGCTCGGCATGACCCAACGCATGCTCGCCGACGCCGAATTGCCCGGCGCCGACGTCGTGGAATTGGCCCCCGGAATGGGCCGCACCGCCCGCGAGATCCTGGACCGCGGCCCCGGCTCCTACACCGGAGTGGAAGGCGACGAGAACGCCGCCGAGGTGGTCCGCGGTGTGGTTGGCGCCAAGGGCACGGTGGTGCAGGGTGAAGCCTCCGAAACCGGTTTGCCCGACAGCAGTGCCGACGTCGTCGTCGGCGAGGCGATGCTGACCATGCAGACCGACCCGCACAAGGCCGAGATCGCCCGCGAGGCGTTCCGGGTGCTGCGCCCCGGTGGCCGTTACGCCATCCACGAGTTGGCGCTGCAACCCAACGACGTCGCCGACGAGGTCAAAGACGAGGTCCGTACCTCGCTGGCCCGCGCGATCAAAGTCAACGCGCGCCCGCTGACCCAAGACGAGTGGACCGCGCTGCTCACCGACGTCGGCTTCACGGTGGACAAGGTGTCTTTCGCGCCGATGTCGCTGTTGGAGCCGCACCGACTGATCGCCGACGAAGGCATCGTGGGCGCACTGCGCTTCGTCTTCAACGTGCTGCGCGACTCCGACGCCCGCACCCGGGTGCTCGAGATGCGCTCGACGTTCCGCAAGCACCACAAGAACATGTCCGCCATCGAGGTCGTCGCCACCAAGCCGGCCGCCTAGCCGCGTTTTGACCTCGACGGAAGCCGCGCCCCCGGATCAGCCACGGGCGTGGCTTGCCATGATGAGCACATGACCACCCGCGACCGCGACGAACTCGGCCGTCCCCGCAACGCGCGCCCGCGTGACCGGCTGGGCCGGCTGCAGCCTCGGGGTGGCCCGGGAATCGAGGGTATCCCCGACGACCTCGAGCTGCCGCCGGAGGAGACCCTGGACTACGCCCAGCGGTTGCTCGACGAGGGACGTGCGTTCGGTGCCCACGAGGTGCTGGAGGCCGCCTGGAAGAACGGTCCGGCCGAGGAACGGCTGCTGTGGCAGGGGTTGGCCCAGCTGGCGGTCGGGGTCACCCACATCCAGCGCGGCAACATCACCGGGGCCGTCAGCCTGCTGCGTCGCGGATCGGAACACATTGTGCGCGACGCCCGGGCGGCGCCGTACGGGATCGACGTCCCCGGCCTACGGGAGTTCGCCTCGACGCTGATCGGCGACCTCAACGCGGGAGTCGAGATCACCCCGGACCGACTGCACCCCCGGCTGGTCGTCCCGGGATCGCGCCGGTGACCGCGCCGGCGCGGTGGGCCCTAGCCGACGGGCGCGAGATCTTGTTCTTCACCGTGGCCGGCCACACCCCGGCCCCGGTGCCGGACCGGCGTCCGCTGCCGCCGCGGGACCCGGAACCCGCCCAGCTGCGTTTCGACCGGACCACCGGCCAGTGGGTGATCATCGCCGCTCAGCGACAGGACCGCACCTACAAGCCGCCCGCCGATCAGTGCCCGCTGTGTCCGGGCCCGACCGGGCTGACCAGCGAGGTGCCCGCGCCGGACTACGACGTCGTCGTCTTCGAGAACCGGTTCCCCAGCCTGGCCGGTGCCGGCCCTGCGGCGGCTACCCCGCCCGACGGTGTCGGCTTCGTCTGGGCCCCCGGCCACGGCCGCTGCGAGGTGATCTGCTTCTCGGCTGAGCACCTCGGGTCGTTCGCCGACTTGGCGCCGGCCCACGCGCGCCTGGTAGTGGAAGCGTGGCGGCACCGCACCGCCGAACTGATGGCGTCCCCCGGTATCGAGCAGGTGTTCTGCTTCGAGAACCGGGGCGAGGAGATCGGGGTGACGCTGGCCCACCCGCACGGCCAGATCTACGGCTACCCGTTCCTGACCCCGCGTACCGCAGCGATGCTGAACCAGGCGCGTGAGCATCGACTTCGCCACGGCCGCAACCTGTTCGCCGACCTGTTGGCCGCCGAGGTGGCCGACGGGTCTCGGGTGGTGGCCCGCACTGAGTTGTTCACCGCGTTCGTGCCGTTCGCGGCGCGCTGGCCGGTGGAAGTGCACCTGTACCCGAACCGCCCGGTGCGCAACGTCACCGAGTTGACCGAGGCCGAACTCGACGACTTCGCGGCGACATACCGCGAACTGCTGGGCCGCTTCGACCGGATGTACGACAACCCGCTGCCGTACATGGCGGCGCTACATCAGTTCTGCGACAACGATGCCCAGCGGGACGGCTACTTCCATGTCGAGCTGATGTCGATCCGGCGCAGCGCGACCAAACTCAAATATCTCGCGGCATCCGAGTCGGCGATGGACGCGTTCATCGCCGACGTGACCCCGGAAGCCGTCGCCATCCGACTGCGGGAGCTTGCCCGATGACGATCCACTACACCGCTCCCGGCCGCATCAACCTGATCGGCGAACACACCGACTACAACAGTGGTTACGCGCTGCCGATCGCGCTCCCGCAGCGCACCGCGGTCACGTTCACCCCCGACGACACCGGCGTCGTCACCGCCCGCAGCGATCACGCCGGCGGCGAGGTGCGCATTCCGCTGGACACCACGCCGGGTGCGATCACCGGCTGGGGTGCCTACGTCGCCGGGGTGATCTGGGCGCTGCGCGACGCGGGGCACGCGGTGCCGGGTGGGACGATGACGATCATCAGCGACGTGGCGATCGGCGCGGGACTGTCGTCGTCGGCGGCGTTGGAGTGTTCGGTCCTTGGTGCGCTCACATCGGCGGCCGGGCTGCGGATCGACCGAATCGAGCAGGCTCGGATCGGTCAGCGTGCCGAGAACGACTATGTCGGTGCACCAACGGGTTTGCTCGACCAGCTCGCGTCGCTGTACGGGGAGACGGCGACTGCGGTGTTGATCGACTTCCGCGATGTCGCCGTACACCCGGTGCCGTTCGATCCGGACGAATCCGGTGTCACCCTGCTGCTGCTGGACTCCCGCGCCCCGCACGGCCACGTCGATGGGGAGTACGCAGCGCGGCGTGCATCGTGCGAGCGGGCCGCCGCCGACTTGGGCGTGACGTCACTGCGGGAGGTGCAGCACCGCGGGGTCGGGGTGCTCGACGGTGTCACCGATCGCCTCGATGCCCGTCGCGCCCGCCATGTGCTGACCGAGAACAACCGGGTGCTGGATTTCGTTGCGGCTCTTAGTGAATTGGACTTCATCGCGGCCGGCCGATTGCTGACCGCATCACATGCGTCGATGCGGGACGATTTCGAGATCACCACCGACAACCTCGATCTGATCGCCGACACCGCCGTGCGGGCGGGTGCACTCGGGGCGCGGATGACCGGCGGTGGATTCGGCGGCTGCGTGATCGCGCTGGTGCCCACCGACCTGACCGTGACCGTCGGTGATGCGGTGCGAAAGGCGGTCACCGATGCGGGCTTTGCCGAGCCTGAGGTGAGCCGGGCCTACGCCGCGCACGGAGCCGGGGCGGGCCGCTAGGCGCTCCCTCAGATCATCTCGTTCTCGGTCAGCCAGCGCATCACCGGCCAGCCGATGAACACCGGTAGCCAGCAGGTCAGCACCCGATACAGCAGCACCGACGGCACGGCGACGGCGGCGGGTACACCGAATGCGGCCAGCCCACCGATCAGGGCGGCTTCGACGGCGCCGACCCCGCCGGGGGTCGGCGCCGCTGAGGCCAGCGTGCCGCCGATCATGGTCACCACGGTGACGGTGACGAACGAGGTGCTGCCGCCGAAGGCTTCAACACTGGCCCACAGTGCCAGTGCGGCACCGAGAGTCGTGCCGGCCGCGCCGAGCACGATCAACCCCAGCCGCTTCGGCTCGCGGGCCAGCTCGATCAGATCGCCGGCCACCTCGGTGAGGCGGGGACGCACCGACGTCGCCAACCAGCGGCGCAGGTTGGGCACCAGCAGGAAAGTGCCGGCGATGCCCAGTGCCACACCGGCGATCAGGTAGAGCACGGCGGCGTCGGGCACGAAGTGCCACAGGTCGGTCGAGGCGCCGGCGGCGGAGGTAAACACGATCAGCAACACGATGTGCACGATCACCTGCACGGACTGCTGCAGTGCGACAGCCGCGGTGGCACGCAGCGTGCTCAGTCCGCCCTTCTGCAGAAACCGGGTGCTCAGCGCCAGGCCGCCGACGCCGGCCGGGGTGGTGGTTGCCGCAAAGGTGTTGGCCACCTGCATGATCGACAGATTCTTTAGACTCACGGCTCCGTTGGCGCAGGCCCATAGTGCACCAGCCGCACCGAGGTAGGTCAGTGAGGAGACGGTCAACCCCAGCAGCGCCCACCACCAGTTCGCCCGCTGCAGCTGGGTGAAGAAGGTGGGCACCGCACTGATGAACGGGTAGGCGACGTAGACCAGCGCCCCCAGCAGCACCAGTTGGATCAGCTGGCTGCGGGTGAAGCGGTTGATGGACTTGGTCTGGATCGCCTCGGCGCCGGTCTGGCGTTTGACTTCCTCGCGGGCGGCGGTGATCACCGCACCCGCATCGCCCACCGAGGACCGCAGCCGGGCGGGCACAGCGGATTTGGTGAGTCGGCGCGACGCAGAGAGCACTGCGCTGCGGCCGAATGCGCCGATAGCCGCGGCCACCGCTGCGGGCGCGTCGTACAACGCGGAGGTCGTCACCAGCAGTTGGGCGATGTCGGACTGGCTTTGCGCGATGGTTGCGCCGTACTCGGCGTTACCGAATCCGCCGAACAGCACCGCGTCGCCGTCGACGGTGATCCGGGCGCTGCGCAGGTCTCCGTGGGCGATGCGGTGATCGTGCAACTTGCGCAGTGCTCCCCAGACTCTGGTGACTGGTGTGGACGACGCGCACACGTGGAGCGGGACACCGCGGGCGGGCCGGTGCGCGTAGAGGGTCCAGCCGCGGTCGAGTCCCGAGAGTGCGACCGTCGTGGTGTTGGACAACCCGGCCTGCTCGATCGCGGTGGCCATCAGGGCGCGGTGTTCGACGGCGCGGCGCATGGAGGCGTGCAGCGGTGCGGTCTCGGTCCCGCGCAGTCGTAGCTTGCGCCAGACTTGCCGCAGCGCGTCGCCGCTGCGCTGGTTGGGACCGTACAGTTCGACCACCGCCGGGTCGCCGGCCGTGGCTGAGAGCACCAGCGGTCCGCGCCCGGCCGGGCGGATCACCGTCAGCCGGGACACTGCGCAGCCGGATTCGGCAAGCGCACGCACCGCCCCGTCGAGCGGCACCTCCAGCGCCGGGGTTCCGACCACCAGGACGACCAGCGCACCGACGAACCACCCCATCCCCAGCCCCAGCAGGGTGCGGGCCGGCACGATGGCGCTGACCATCAGGTGGATCGGGACGAAGGCCAGCAGCAGCCCCCACCACCAGCGCCGCCACCGGTCCGGCAGCCAGGGACCGGAGACGGTGAGCACCGCCGCGAGCATCGCGATCCATCGCGGGTCGTCGAGGAACTGCGACAGCGTGGTGGACAGCTGCTGGGACAGGTCGAAGTGCCAGCGGGGTGCGGCGAAGCCGTTGCTGCGGATCGACAGCGGCAGGAAAGCCAGCAGCGCCGCGACCGCGTAGGCGCCGAGCAGTTTCGATTCGCGCCGGACGATGAGCCCGATCAGGATGGCGAACGGCAGCGCCAGAATCGCGATGCCGTACGCGAGGTAGACCAGGTTGGACTGGGTGGGGGAGAGCACCCCGAGGATCTGCGAAACCGACCTCTCCAGCGTCACCCATTCGTAGCGGGTGACCAGCGAACTGGCGATCACCGTCGCCAGGAACAGCGCCGCCAGCACCAGTCGCAGGATGTCGTTGGTGCGCCGGGTCAGCGGTGGCAGCAGGCTGCCGGTGACGACGACGTCGTTCCCGTCAAGTCGCATGGTCACCTTCGGCTCGGCTCGGCTGAGTGCCACGGCGGTCGGCAGCCCCGGACAACGTAACCGGATCGGGGTGCCGACGCCTATCAGATCATGCCGTTTCTGGTCAGCCAGCGCATCACCGGCCACCCGGCGAACACCGGCAACCAGCAGGTCACCACCCGGTAGAGCAGCACCGCCGGCACGGCGGTGGCGGTCGGCACGCCGAATGCGGCGAGCCCGCCGATCAGGGCGGCCTCCACCGCGCCGACGCCACCCGGGGTCGGTGCGGCCGAGGCCAGTGTTTCGCCGACCATCGTCACCAGGGCGATGGTGACCAGGGTGGTGCTGCCGCCGAAAGCCCCGACGCAGGCCCACAGCGCCAGCGCCG
>JBDTKT010000263.1:0-7957 GCA_039935195.1 Mycobacterium sp. | reverse complement strand
CGAATCATCCGACCACCGAGTTGCCGCCCTACGCGCAGCCCGACGGCGCGTACCCGCAGCCCGACGGCGCGTACCCGCAGCCTGAGGGCGCGTACTCGCAGCCCGACGGCGCATACCCGCCGTCCGTCGGCCACTACCCGCCGCCCGCCGGCCCATACGGTGACCCGGCCGCCTCGAACGTCCCCGAGTCGGACGACGATCAGTCGGAGACGCGCTCGTTCGGCGGCTTCCGCACCGAGCGTCGGTTCCAGGAGCCGCTTGCAACTCAGTCGGTGCCGCCCGCCGAAAACCAGTTCGAACCGCGCGCGTGGACGCCAGCCTCGGCCACGCCGGCCACCGGGTACCCGCACCCCATGAACGTCCCGCCGTCGGTCTACTACAGCGGACCACCCGCGGGCCCGGTCGACGGGCCGTATCGTCCGAGCGGGCCGACCGGACCCTATTCCGACCTGTCCACCACGTCGCTGCTGCGGCAGTTCAAGCCGCCGCCATCGGGTGGCTGGCGCCGGTTGCTGTATGTGCTGTCCGGCCAGCTGATCAACGTCGGGGAGAGCCCGCGCACCATTCGCTACAACGACCTGCTGACCGAGGCCAACCGGCCGCTGCAGGGCTGCTACCGGATCGCGGTGCTGTCGTTGAAGGGCGGGGTCGGCAAGACCACGATCACCGCGACCCTGGGCGCCACGTTCGCATCTATCCGCGGTGACCGGGTGGTGGCCGTGGACGCCAACCCCGACCGGGGCACGCTGAGCCAGAAGGTGCCGTTGGAGACGTCGGCCACCGTGCGGCACCTGTTGCGCGACGCGGACGGCATCCAGCGCTACAGCGACGTTCGCAGCTACACCAACCAGGGGCCCAGCCGACTGGAGATACTGGCGTCGGAGACCGATCCGGCGGTGTCGGAGGCGTTCAGCGCCGAAGACTACGCGAGCACGCTGCAGGTGCTGGAGCGGTTCTACAGCCTGGTGCTCACCGACTGCGGCACCGGGCTGATGCACTCGGCGATGTCGACGGTGCTGGCCAAGGCCGACACGTTGATCGTGGTCAGCTCGGGTTCGGTCGACGGTGCGCGCAGCGCCTCGGCGACGCTGGACTGGCTCGACGCCCACGGGCACGAGGACCTGGTGCGCGGATCGATCGCGGTGATCAACGCGGTGCGGCCCCGCTCCGGCAAGGTCGACATGCAGAAGGTCGTCGACCACTTCGCCCGCCGGTGCCGGGCAGTGCGACTGGTGCCGTTCGATCCGCACCTGGAAGAGGGTGCGGAGATCGACCTGGACCGGCTGAAGCGGGAGACTCGGGAGTCGCTGATCGAACTGGCGGCCGCGGTCGCCAGCGGGTTCCCCAGCGATGACCGGTCTAACCAGCACTTCGTCTGATCAGCGCCTGATCGCAGGTTCGACCCGGTTCAGCCCTTCGGCTTGTTGTCGCCGTGGCTCAACCGCCACAGGAAATCCGGGTCGTCGTCCGGTCCGATCACGCGGGTCTTCGGCCGCGCCACCGGCGTGCGGGTAGCACGCAAACCGAGGTAGATCAGAGTCCCCAGGGTCAGGACGATGAGCAGGTAGAACACGCGACACACCTCCTGTCGCCGAATATACCGTCACCCACGCGTGTCCTGGGCGGGCCGGGTCGATCGGTAGGCTCGAGCGGTGACGGCGGATCGGGTTTCACTGGGTCGTGCGGCGATCGATATTCTCTGGTACGCGGCGGCCCGACTGCTGTTGCTGATCGTGCTCGCGGCCGCGATCTACTGGCTGGGACTGCTCCTCGGACTGGATGACTTCCCGCCGATCGTCGCGGTGCTGCTTGCGCTCGTCGTCTCGCTTCCGCTGGGGATGTGGGTGTTTCGTCCGTTGCGTCGGCGCGCCACCGCCAGCATGGCGCTGCTCGGCGAGCGCCGGCGTCAGGATCGCGAACAGTTGCAGGCCAGGTTGCGCGGCGCCGCGGTACCCGGTGAGGGGCTCGACGATGAGTGAACCGCGCGCTCAACCGTTCGGCATCCGCACAACCTGTGCGGCATAGCTGAGGCCTGCGCCGTAGCCGATCAGCAGAGCCAGATCGCCCGGCTTGGCTGCGCCGGTCGCCAGTAGTTCGGCCATCGCGAGGGGAATCGAAGCGGCCGAGGTGTTGCCGCTGTGCTCGATATCGTTGCCGACAACCGCATCCGGCCGCAACTGCAGGGTTTTTGCCAGTAGTTCATTTATTCGGCTGTTGGCTTGATGAGGGACGAACACGTCTATCTCGTCGGGTTTGACTCCTGCTGCCACCAACGCCCGTTGACCGACCTTGCCCATCTCGAATGCCGCCCAACGGAAGACGGCTGTACCTTCAATCCGCAGAAACGGCCGTGGGCCCGTCGGATTCTCCGCATGGGTGATCCAGTCGATGTCCTGGCGTATTGCGTTGGCCTGCGTGCCGTCACTACCCCAGATGGTCGGCCCAATTCCCTGAATGGGCGTCTGGCCCACCACTACCGCGGCTGCGCCGTCGGCAAATATGAAGCAGTTGGTGCGGTCCTGCATATCCACTGTGGGCGACAATTTCTCGGTGCCGACCACCAGTATCGTGCCGGCACTTCCGCTCCGGATCATGTCGGCCGCGACACCGAGCGCATACCCGAAGCCGGCGCACCCTGCTGAGATATCGAATGCCGGAACACCTTGAGCGCCCAACTCCGATGCGACCACGGGGGCACAGGCTGGGGTCTGCAGAAAATGGGTGCTGGTGGCGACGATCACGGCGTCGATGTCGGTCCCGCCGAGTGAGGCGATAGAAATTGCCCGTTCACCGGCCGTGATCGCCATGGAAGCGGCGGATTCTTCGTTCGCGGCGAACCGGCGTGTCTTGATTCCGGTTCGGGTGTATATCCATTCATCGGAAGAATCGATGTTCTGACATATCTCGTCGTTGGTGACCACACGATCGGGGCGGTACGCACCGACACTGAGCAATCCGATGTTCCTGGCACCACTGGTCGTGGCGATCTCCGTCATATCTGTCCTTGGTTAGTGCTGATCCGAACCGCACGTTGAGTGTGCACCTTACGGCGCCGACGCGCCGACGGACGCCGCCCTGAGCGCACACTGGAAGGCCTGCTCAGTGGGCCACCGCCAACGCCGCGGCCACCGCGGTCGCCCACACCAGCATGGCCAGTCCGGTGTCGCGCAGCACCGGGATCAACTCCGGCCCGCCCCGACCGGCACGCACCGGCGCTGCGGCCCGCACCGCCAGCGGGGTGGCGAGAAACCCGGCCGCACACCACGGCGTGGCCAGCATCAGCACCAGCGTCAGCACCCCGGCCAGCGCCGGCAACGCCTGGTACAGCACCCGGGTCCGGCTGTCGCCGAGGCGCACCGCCAAGGTGATCTTGCCCGTCTGCGCATCGGTGGGGATGTCGCGCAGGTTGTTGGCCACCAGCACCGCCGACGACATCGCACCGATCCCGACCGCCAGTGTCAGGCCGACCCAGTCCACCCGCAGCGCCTGGGTGTACTGGGTGCCCAGGACGGCGATCAGGCCGAGGAACACGAACACCGCGACCTCGCCGAACCCGGCATACCCGTAGGGCCGGGACCCGCCCGTGTACAGCCATGCCCCGGCGATGCAGACCGCGCCGACCACGAGCAACCACGGGGCGCTGGTCAGTGCCAGGGCCAGCCCGGCCACCGCGCCGACGGCCAGTGCCGCCACCGCCGCCACCAACACCGATCGAGGTGTGGCCAGCCGGGATCCGACCAGGCGTAGGGGTCCGGCCCGCTCGTCGTCGGTGCCGCGGATGCCGTCGGAGTAGTCGTTGGCGAAGTTCACCCCGACGATCAGCGCCACCGCGACGGCCAGCGCCAGCAGCGCCCGCCACCACACCGCGCTGCCCAGCCAGGCCGCTGCGCCGGTGCCGACGATCACCGGGGCGACCGCATTGGGCAGGGTCCGCGGACGTGCCCCCTCGATCCACTGCGCGACGCTGGCCACCGCACGATCCTTGCATGTCGGTAGCGGACAATGGTCGCCATGCTCGGAGTGATCGGCGGAAGCGGCTTCTACACGTTCTTCGGGGACGACGCGCGTCGCGTCACCCCGGACACCCCCTACGGCGAGCCCAGCGGGTCGATCACCGTCGGCACTGTCGGCGGTCAGGAGGTGGCTTTTCTGCCCCGGCATGGGGAGCAGCACCAGTTTTCGGCGCACACCGTGCCCTACCGGGCCAACATGTGGGCGTTGCGGGAACTGGGGGTGCGCCGGATCTTCGGGCCGTGCGCGGTCGGCAGTCTGACGCCGGACCTGCCGCCGGGAACGGTGGTGGTGCCCGATCAGTTGATCGACCGCACGCGCGGACGTGCTGACACCTACTTCGACGCCGGCGGTGTGCACGTCGAGTTCGCCGATCCGTACTGCCCGACGCTGCGGTCAGCGGTTGCTGGGCTGCCCGACGTCGTCGACGGCGGGACCATGGTCGTGATCCAGGGGCCACGGTTTTCCACGCGCGCCGAAAGCCGCTGGTTCGCCTCCGCCGGTTCCAGCCTGATCAACATGACCGGCTACCCCGAGGCTGTGCTGGCCCGCGAACTGGAAATGTGTTACGCGGCAGTCGCGTTGGTGACCGACCTGGATGCCGGGGTCGACGTCGGCAGCGGGGTGCGGGTCGCCGATGTGTTCGCGGAATTCCAGAAGAACATCGAGCCGTTCAAAAAGCTAATGCACCAGGCTATCGAGCGGGTCGACCAAGAGCGCACCTGCACCCACTGCCTGCCGCACGAAGGCATCCAGCTGCCGTTCGAGCTGCCGTGAGTTCACGCCTCGTGTCTGCCGTGATTCTCCGAATCGTCTGTGGATCGATAGATTTTGGGTCCACCGACCGGTAGCCGTTGCGTTTCGTCCTCGGATCGGAAGATGCGGGGCGAGGACGGTCGGTCGACGTTGCCGGATCGTCGGGCAGTGCCGGCTGCGGCAGGCCGGGGGAGTCGGCCTGCGACGATCGCCACCATGAGGGCGCACAGCGCCAAGCCGCACAGCACCACGTCGAAGGTGCTGGTGATCTGCTGCACCAGGCCGTTGCCGTAGACCGGGTGGGCCAGGGCCGCTGCCCGCGGTGCATCCGCGAGGCGGGGGGCCAGGCCTGCGCCGGCGACGACGCGTGCGACCGTGAACCCCAAGAGAACCGCGCACATCGACCAGATCGCCGCCGCGGGAAGTGAGCGGCTCCCCAGGTTGATCCGAAGCCAGACCGCGACCACCGCGGTGACCAGATCGAATGCCGCCATCGCCGCGCTGTCGTACGGCGAGTAGGGAAGATTTAGGTCCACCGCGACCAGCAGGTCGGTGACGCGCATCAGCACGGACCCCAGGCACCAGACGATGATGAGCGCCAGCGTTTTCCGGGTCGCCACCAGCCAGTGTTCGGCGGACCGTGCGTCCGGGGAGTTGTGCAGCGCGGGTGCGACGAAGCAGGCGGCGGTGGCCGCCCACACCAGATAGCCCTCGAAGCCGACGCCCGCCGTCGAAGTGTTCTGCGCGATGCCGTGGAATCCGTCGATCACCCGACCGACCGGCACAATCCACACCAGCAGCCCGGCGACCAGCGTGGATCCCCCGAGGGTGATTGTCGCGATCTGAGCCGGTTTGCCGTGCTGCAGAATCCACCGCGAAGCGACGAAGACCGCGGCCCACGCCACCGCCCCGTACACCACGGCGGTGGCGATCACAGCGACGTGCTGCCCGCCGAACCCGGCCGCTCCGGCCTGGCCGGGCAGGGCGTATCTGATCCGCCAGTACAGGTTGAACAGCACACTGAAACCGGCGCCGATCATCGCCAGATAGCCGAGGATCCGGGCCGACCGCACCCAGCGGCCGAACCGGGTGGTGTCGATGCCGTCGTCAGTCACCACCGGCTGCGCAGCCAATAGTGCGCCCGCGATTCCCAGCCATGCCCCCGGACCGACGCCGCCCGGTGGACGGGGACTTCCGCCGTAGCGGATCGTCTGGATCACGTCGAAAACCACGACGCCGCACACCAGCAGAAGATACGGGCCGGCGAGAGCCAGGCGCAGCCGCCCGACGAGTACCGGGTCGGCGCGCGGGCCGGATATTCGTCGGGGGCCGACGTAGGTGGCGGCGATCGAACCCAACGCGAACGCCGTCGCCAGCGCCAACACCGCGAACAACCGGGTGCGGCTGTTGGCTATGCCGAACCCGAAGTAAAGGTTCCAGGGCAGCAGCATTGCCGCGTAGAGCAGCACAGAGGCGGTCGCGTCGCGGCCGACGTTCCATCGCCATGTCGACTCGCCGGTCACCTGCACACCATAACCGTGCCGATGGTCTCCGAAAGATCGTCCGACGGCTTCGTCGGACGCCGCCGCTAAACTGGCTTACTGAGCGGGCAGCGGAAGGAGAAGCGCGATGGATGTCGCGTTGGGCGTATCGGTTACCGACGCGCTCGCCCGCTTGGCGCTTGTCGAATCGGACGCAGGCAGTAACGCCGTGCTCGACGAGTCGATGCTCGACCTGGCGACCGACCCCGTCGCAACACTCGCCGAGACGGTGGCTGGCACGCACCGCATGCTGGCCGACGAGGGGCACCACCTGATGTCGACCCGGCTCTGCTGGTCGGATCTCGATTCCGTCGATGAACTGCGGCAGGCCCTGGAGAACTCGGGCGTGCAGAACGTCACCGTGGTTCCGGAGGCGGTCTCCGCGGTCGCGCTGGCGCGCGAGGGATCAGCCGGTGGTGACGAGACTGCCACGACGGAGCTTGCGGTCGCCGGCGAAACCACGGTGCTGTCGGCTTCCGCCACCGACGGCCCGCCGACCGCGATGGCCGAGCGGTTGGAACCGCCGGCGACGGCTGCGGGGTCGATGACGATGGCTGCGGCCGCGGTGCCCGTCGGAGATGCGACCGCGGCGACGCAGCTGGCGCCCGACGCCGGCGAGGAACAGCAGCTGGCCTACTCCATGGCTGACGACGACTCCGAGTTGCTTGCGATGGAGTACGGCGAAGGTGACTTCGACGACGGCTTCGATGACGGCGGCAGCGAAGCCGAGGTGCTGCCGCCGCCGGTCGGCCGGGCTTTGCTGGTGGGCAGTTCGGTTGGCGGAATCCTGGTTGCCGGGTGCGCCGCGTTGGCGGTCGCGGTGACCATCGGCATTCGTCCGACCGCTGCGGCCACCCAGCAACAGCAGCGTCCGCCGGTGCAACCACAGCAGGCCCAGCCTGTTCCCGGAAACTTCATGCCTGCGCTACCGGCACCGAAACCGGCGCCGGCTCCGGCACCTCGAGCGCCGGTATCCGATCCCGGCGCGGGCGCGTTGAATCCCCCGCCCCAGGCGCCTCTCGTCGTTCCGGTCGCACCGCCGGCCCCGGGAATGCCTCCGGTCATTCCGATTCCGATTCCGATTCCGATCATCACCGGGCCGATCGGCGGTATCGGCGGTATCGACGGTATCGACGGTGGGATCGGTGGCGCCAACACCGGTGGGATCGGAGGCGGCAGATTCGGCGGCGGAGACTTCGGTTCCGGCGGCGGTTCCACTAGCGGGACCAACGGCGACGGCAGTGGGTCGGGAAGCGGCAGCACTCATGGTGGTACATCCGGCAACACGGGGTCCGGCGGCACCGGCTCCGGCGGTGAATCCGGCAGCGGCAGTGGCAGCGGCAGTAGTAGCGGCTCGAACTCCAGCGGCTCGAGCGACTCGAGCGACTCGAGCGGGACCGGCTCCGGTGGTAGTGGCTCCGGTAGTGGTGACTCCGACAGCAGCAGTTCCGGCGGTAGCGGCTCAACGGGGAGCAGTTCTAACGGGAGCGATTCCAGCGGTAGCGACTCGACCGGCAGCGGTGCTGGCGGCTCCGGTAGCTCTACGTCTGGCAGCAGCGGGTCCGGTGGCGACTCCAACAGTGGCAGTGGCTCGAGTAGCGGTGGTTCCAGCAGTGGTGATTCCGGGAGCTCGACGTCTGGCGGCAGCG
>JBDTKT010000262.1:0-4756 GCA_039935195.1 Mycobacterium sp. | reverse complement strand
TCGCGGAACAGGGTCTTGGCGTCGGCTGATTCCCCATAGCGCTCGATCGAGATGATCTCCCCGGCATCACCGGCCAGTTTATGCCAACACTGGGCGATACCGGCCTCGACCACGACCCGGGCCGATATGGCCGGCGGCAGCACCGCATCGCGGTAGTCGGCCGGCTGCGACTCGAACCATTCCATGCACGGCATGGACACCACGCGGGCGTTGATGTTCTTGGCGGCCAGCAACTTCTGCGCCTCAACTGCGAGCTGAACCTCCGAGCCGGTCGCGATCAGCACCACGTCGGGGTTGGCACCGTCCAGACCGCTCAGACCGCCCAATACGTATCCGCCGCGAGCCACACCGTCGGGGTCGGTGCCGGCCAGGATCGGCAGGCCCTGCCGGGTCAGGATCAGCCCGACCGGTCCGCTGTCGGCGCCGCGGGCCAACACGGTGCGCCAGGCGTGGGCGGTCTCGTTGGCGTCGGCGGGACGCACCACCGACAGTCGCGGAATCGCACGCAATGCCGCGAGGTGCTCGACCGGTTGATGGGTCGGGCCGTCCTCGCCGAGTCCGATCGAGTCGTGGGTCCACACGTAGATCGGGTCGATGTCCATCAGCGACGCCAGCCGTACCGAGGGTCGCATGTAGTCGGAGAACTGCAGGAAGGTGCCGCCGTAGGCACGGGTGGGGCCGTGCAGCACGATGCCGGACAGGATCGCGCCCATCGCGTGCTCGCGGATGCCGAAGTGCAGGGTTCGGCCGTACCAGTGCGCGGTGTAGGTGCTGGTGGAGATCGACGGCGGCCCGAACGAGTCGGCACCGTCCATGGTGGTGTTGTTGCTGCCCGCCAAATCCGCTGAGCCACCCCATAGTTCAGGGAGTTTCGGCCCCAGCGCGTTCAGTACCTCGCCGGATGCCGCGCGGGTGGCCACCGCCTTGGCGCCGGGCTCCCAGGTCGGCAGGTCAGCGTCCCAGCCGTCCGGCATCTTTCCGGCCAGCAGTCGGTCCAGCAGCGCCTTGCGTTTCGGCTCGCGCTCGGCCCACGCCTCGAACCGGGGCTGCCAGTGGTCGTGGGCCTCCTTGCCGCGACCCACCAGTCCCCGGGTGTGGGTGATGACGTCGTCGCGGACCTGAAAAGACTTGTCCGGGTCGAACCCGAGTGCCCGTTTGGTGGCGGCGACCTCGTCGTCGCCGAGTGCGGAGCCGTGGATCTTGCCGGTGTTCATCTTGTGCGGCGCCGGGTAGCCGATGATCGTGCGCAGCTCGATGAACGACGGCTTGTCGGTGACGGCCTTCGCGTTGGCGATGGCCTCCTCGATGGCGGCTACATTCTCACCGCCTTCGACCTGCTGAACGTGCCAGCCGTAGGCGCGGTAGCGTGCGGCGGTGTCCTCACACAGCGCGATGGCGGTGTCGTCCTCGATCGAGATCTTGTTGTGGTCGTAGAAGACGATCAGATTGCCCAGCTGCTGAACCGCTGCCAGCGACGACGCCTCGCTGGTTACGCCCTCCTCCATGTCGCCGTCGGAGGCGATCACGTAGATGTAGTGGTCGAACGGACTGGTGCCGGGGGCGGCGTCCGGGTCGAACAGGCCACGCTCGTAGCGCGAGGCCATCGCCATCCCAACCGACGAGGCCATCCCCTGGCCGAGCGGTCCGGTGGTGATCTCCACGCCACGGGTGTGCCGGAACTCCGGGTGGCCCGGGGTCTTCGAGCCCCAGGTGCGCAACGACTCGATGTCGGACAGTTCGAGACCGAAGCCGCCCAGGTAGAGCTGGATGTAGAGGGTCAGGCTGGAATGCCCGCAGGACAGCACGAAGCGGTCCCGGCCGAGCCAACCGGTGTCGTTGGGGTCGTGGCGCATCACCCGCTGAAACAAGGTGTAGGCCAACGGCGCGAGGCTCATCGCGGTGCCGGGGTGGCCGTTGCCGACTTTCTGGACCGCGTCGGCCGCCAGCACCCGCGCGGTATCGACAGCCACGGTGTCGACCTCGGCCCAGTCTCCGGGGTGGTGTGGTCGGGTAAGGGCGGCTACTTCTTCAACAGTGGTCACGAACTGAAGTCCTCATCGTCGACGAACCGGATCGGCCCTAACCCTAATGCCGGATCGGAGTCTGCAGAAGGTCAGGCTCCGGTCGCTGCGGGGCAGGCGTGCGGTGCGGCGCGTCGAACTGCGGAGACGCATCGGGGTGTGGATTCATCGTGAATTGACCCTGCGATTCGGACGAGGCGGCGGCGCGGTCTACCATCGGCTGTAGTAGAAGCTGGCGCCGCTGCTGCGACCCGAGGAGTCATTACGTGAGTATTCGCGAGCGCGCCGCGCCGCGTCGAATACGCGGAATACGCAGCTCGATGTTGGCGTACCTCTCACTGACCAAGCCACGGATCATCGAATTGCTGCTGGTCACGACTGTTCCGGCGATGCTGCTGGCCGATCGTGGCGCGGTGAATCCGGCGCTGATCTTCGCAACGCTGTTCGGCGGGATGCTGGCCGCGGCGGGTGCCCACACCCTGAATTGCGTGGTCGACGCCGATATCGACAAGTTGATGAAGCGGACCGCCCGTCGCCCGCTGGCTCGCGAGGCGGTGCCGACCCGCCACGCGCTGGTGTTCGGGCTGATGCTCAGCGGCGTCTCCTTCTTCTGGCTGTGGCGGACCACCAACCTGCTGTCGGGCCTGCTGGCGCTGGCCACCATCGCGTTTTACGTGGTGGTCTACACGATGCTGCTCAAGCGACACACCTCACAGAACGTGGTGTGGGGCGGCGCGGCTGGTTGCATGCCGGTAGTGATCGGCTGGTCAGCGGTGACCGGCACCGTCGCCTGGCCTGCGCTGGTGATGTTCGCGATCATCTTCTTCTGGACGCCACCGCACACCTGGGCGCTGGCCATGCGCTACAAGGACGACTATGCGGCGGCCGGGGTGCCGATGCTGCCGGTGGTCGCGACCGAACGTCAGGTCACCGGCCGGATCCTGATCTACAGCTGGCTGATGGTGCTCGCGACGCTGGCGTTGGCGCCCGCCGCAGGGTGGCTGTACGCGGCGGTTGCGGTGCTGGCCGGGGCATGGTTCCTGACGATGGCCCACCAGCTCTACGCCGGGGTGTGCCGCGGCGAAGCCGTCAAACCGCTGCGACTGTTCCTGCAGTCGAACAACTACCTGGCGGTGTTGTTCTTCGCGCTGGCGGTGGACTCGGCGATCGGGCTGCCGACACTGCTTTAAGGCTCCGGGCCGCGCAGTGCGCACGCTTAGCCGCCCGCCATCGCGGGTCTGACGGACCCCGGGGCCGGAGCGCGGTCCGTATTCGCTCGTTGCGACCGTGACCTGCGCGGTCACGGTCCGGTAGTGCTTGCATCGGTGCCGCCGGTGGTATTCAATGTGGCGATAATGAAAACCATAATCATCTTCAACTGGGGCGGTCGATGACCGCTCCGGTGTGGATGGCCTTGCCGCCGGAGGTGCATTCGGCGGCGCTGGGCGCGGGCGCGGGCGCGGGGCCGCTGCTGGGGGCGGCGGCGGCGTGGTCGGCCCTGAGCGGTGACTACCACGCGGCGGCCGACGAACTGACCGCGGTGCTGGGCGCGGTGCAAGCGGGGGCGTGGCAGGGGCCGAGCGCTGAATCGTATGTGACCGCCCACGCGCCCTACCTGGGGTGGCTGACGCAGGTCGGCACGGACAGCGCTGCGACGGCCGTCCAGTGCGAGACGGCGGCCGCCGGGTACATCGCCGCGCTGGCCGCCATGCCGACGTTGCCGGAACTCGCCGCCAACCACGCCACGCACGGGGTGCTGATGGCGACGAATTTCTTCGGTGTCAACACCATCCCGATCGCCCTCAACGAAGCCGACTACGCGCGGATGTGGGTGCAGGCGGCCACCGTGATGACCACCTACCAGTCGGTGGCCGGCGCTGCGGCTGCGGCTGTACCGGAGTCCGTCCCGGCGCCACCGATCCAGAAATCCGACACGACGGCCCAATCGGCCGACGGGGGCGATAACCCGCTGGGGCTTCCGCAGTCGCTCGTGCAGGAACTGCAGCAGTTGGGCATTGGAAACAGTCAGCTTGCACACGACCCGACCATCAGCACCGCGTTCGACCAGTCGCTGGCGCACTTCCTGCAGAATTTCGGCTATAACTGGAATCCATCGGCAGGCACCGTCAACGGGTTCGAGTACGACTACTACACCAACCCGGGCCAGCTGGTCTTCTACGTGGTGCGCTCCCTGGAGTTGATCGAGGATTTCCAGCAGATCGGCATGACATTCGCCCAAAACCCGGTGCAGGCCATCCAGTATTTCGTCAGCTTGCTGTTGTTCGATTTCCCGACGCACATATTGGAAGTCACCACTTTTTTGAGTCAGAGCCCAGCGCTGCTGCTGGCAGCCGCCCCCGCGCTCGCCACTGCCGGGGCTGCGGGCGGCTTGGCCGGGCTGGCAGGTCTGGCCGGGTTGCCCCAGCTGGCTGTCGCTGCGGCGGGAATCCCCGTGGTGTCCGATTCGCTGCCAGCCTTCGGTGCCGGCCCGGCGGCCCCGGCGGTTCCCCCCGCGCCCGCGCCCGCGCCGGCCCCCGCCCCGGCGAGCGGCTCGGTGGGCGGTTCGGCACCGGCGCCACCCGCTCCACCGGCTCCGGCCCCGGCAACGTTTGTCGCGCCTTACGTCATCGGCCCACCCGGCATCGGCACCGGTTCCGGACTGGCTACTCGAGCCCGTTCCTCCCGGAAGGCCTCCGAGCCCGGCCATGCTGCGGCAGCCGCCGCGGCTGCGGCAG
>JBDTKT010000261.1:0-5751 GCA_039935195.1 Mycobacterium sp. | reverse complement strand
GCCCACCGGCGAACGCGCCGACTGGTGGTGGTATGAACCATTCCGGCCCCAACCACCACCGACCAACAACTAGGCCTGTCGCTGGGGCCGGTCATTGCCGGGACGGCATCGAAGCTGGAACAGATTGAGCCAAGTCGGGTTTCATAGGTAACGGTCATCACCGATCAACACGCACGGTCGCCGGGCTGGCCCCGTCGCCGAACTCGCCTGAACTGCCATGCCGGCACGGGGTGTTCTCACCCCGGTCAACTGAGCCTGGCACTGGGCTCTCGGATAGGGGCTTTCGAGTATGAGGTGCAGCGACCGGCTCAGGCCAGCAATTCCAACTCGACGTCCAGTGCGCGATAAGTCGCCATGGCACGCCTGTCCCGAGTTACCAGGGTGAGGCCGTGTTCGGTCGCGGTGGCGGCGACGAGTGCGTCGTACACCGATCCGCCGGCGTGCCCGGGCAATCCGAGTGTGCGGCCGGTCAACGCCCGAAGGGTCTAGTCGTGCTGTTCGTGATCGGCTACGGCCAGCGCGACAGCGAAACTCGTATCTACGAGGACGGTGACCGGTTCACCGCTGTCCGGAGTCACGCAGCGTCCGTACGAGTTCGTCGTCGATCTGTGCGCCGCCTGCCGGAATCACCAACCGCCCCTCCACCTCGGTGAGCGAGTCGCCGGCGAACGGCTCCACGCGGAGTCCGGCGCCGTCGGCAGTTACCTCGACCTCGCCCGGCTGCAATCCGAGATGGTCGCGTAGCGGCTTTGGAATAACCAATCGACCTGCCTTGTCAATGGTTGCGCGCACGCCAACACGATACCGATCGACTGTCGCGATGCTCCCGTAAGCTGACGGACCTGCGAAAAGGAGCATTCATGACGAGCATCAACCCGGACGCACCCGTCCTGGTCACCGGCGGTAGCGGCTATGTCGCGAGCTGGATCGTGCGCTACCTGCTCGAGGACGGCCGCCGGGTGCGGGCGACGGTGCGCAACCCGGACAAACCAAAGGGCCTGGAACACCTGCACGCCTTGGATCGCCAGCACCCCGGGCAGCTGACCCTGCACCGCGCGGATCTGCTGGAACCGGGCAGCTTCACCGCCGCGATCCAGGGGTGCGAGTTGGTCATCCACACCGCCTCGCCGTTCCTGATGGGTCACATCCGCGACGCCCACGAGCAGTTGATCCGCCCCGCGCTGGAGGGCACCCGCAACGTGCTGACCGGCGTCAACCAGGCTGACTCGGTGAAGCGGGTCGTGCTGACCAGCAGTGTCGCCGCGATCTACGGTGACAATGCGGACATGTTAGGCAAGGACTGCTTCACCGAGGCGGACTGGAACACCACCAGCACGGTCGACCACCAGCCGTACTCGTACTCCAAGACCGTCGCCGAGCGGGAGGCTTGGGCGATCCAGGGTGCACAGCAGCGGTGGGACCTGGTCACCATCCACCCCGGCCTGGTGCTGGGGCCGGCGCTGATGACCGCGAGCGACTCCGGAAGCATGACGACGATGCGCCATTTCGTCGACCTGTCGATGGCCGTCGGCACGCCCGCGTTGCAGATGGGCGCGGTCGACGTGCGCGACGTCGCGCGGGCGCACATCGCCGCCGGTTTCACCCCCGCCGCGCACGGCCGCTACGTGGCCAACTCCCAGGTCGTCAGCATGCTCGACCTGAGCCGGGCGTTGCGCCGGCACTTCGGGCCGAGGCTGGCGTTCCCCACCCGCGAGCTGCCCAAGTTCATGGTCAAACTGGCCGCCCCGTTCGTCGGGCTGACCCGCAGCTTCGTCGACCGCAACGTCGGTTGGCCGCTGTGCGTCGACGCGTCGCGCACCCGCGCTGAACTCGGCATCGCGTTCCGGCCGGCCGCGGAGTCGGTCGTTGAACACTTCCAGCAGATGATCGACGACGGGCTGGCCCGGCGGTAGCCGCCGGGGCTGCCCCGGCGACCCAAGTAAGCTGGCCTATCGTGCGAAAACGGCGGCTGGGAGTCATGGGTGGGACATTCGATCCCATCCATAACGGTCACCTGGTCGCAGCCAGTGAGGAGGCCAACCGGTTCGACCTCGACGAGGTGGTTTTCGTACCGACACGCGAGCCGTGGCTGAAGGAGCGCCCGGTCACCGCCGCGGAGGACCGGTATCTGATGACCGTGATCGCCACCGCCTCCAACCCGCGCTTCTCGGTCAGTCGGGTCGACATCGACCGCGGCGGACCCACCTACACCAAGGACACGCTGCGTGACCTGCACACCCGCAATCCCGACGCCGAGCTGTACTTCATCACCGGCGCCGATGCGCTGGCGTCCATTTTGTCCTGGCAGAACTGGGAGGAGATGTTCGCGATGGCGCGGTTCGTCGGCGTGAGCCGGCCCGGTTACGAACTCGACGGCGAGTATCTGGCCGAGGTCCTCGGTAAGCTGCCCGACGGCGCGTTGACGCTGGTCGAGGTGCCGGCGCTGGCGATATCTTCGACGGACTGCCGGCAGCGCGCCGCCCAGTCACGGCCGATCTGGTACCTGGTGCCTGACGGGGTGGTCCAGTACGTGTCCAAGCGTCAACTCTATGCAGGGAGCCAGCAATGACCGCCAACGACGAAGCCGTACAGATGGCGACGGTGGCGGCGAACGCCGCGGCAGCCAAACTCGCCGACGACGTCATCGTCATCGACGTCTCCGAGCAACTGGTCATCACCGACTGTTTCGTGATCGCGTCGGCGTCCAACGAACGTCAGGTCAATGCGATCGTCGACGGGGTCGAGGAGAAGATGCGCGAGGCGGGCTACAAGCCGGCCCGGCGGGAGGGCACCCGCGAGGGCCGCTGGACCCTGCTGGACTACATCGATATCGTCGTGCACATCCAGCACCAGGATGAGCGTGACTTCTACTCCCTGGACCGGCTGTGGCGGGACTGCCCGGTAGTGCCGGTGGACCTGGGGGAGTCGCGGTGAGGATCCGGCGGCTGATCCTGCTGCGGCACGGGCAAACCGAGTTCAACGCCGGCAGTCGCATGCAGGGACAGTTGGATACCGTCCTGAGTGACCTGGGCCGTGTGCAGGCGGCCGCGGCGGCCGGGGTGCTGGGCGAGCGGCACCCGCTACGGGTCGTGTCGTCGGACCTCTGGCGTGCCTACGACACCGCCGTCGCGCTGGCCGACCACAACGGCCTGCGCGTCGGGGTGGACACCCGGCTGCGGGAGACGCACCTGGGTGACTGGCAAGGCCTGACCCATCAGCAGGTCGACGCGGCGGCACCCGGCGCCCGGCGGGCTTGGCGTGAGGATGCGCAGTGGGTGCCGCACGGCGGTGAGAGCCGCGTCGATGTAGCGTGCCGCAGCGAGCCGGTGGTCGCCGAGTTGGTGTGCGGCGAACCGGCCTGGGGCGGCCCGGAGGAACCCGAGCGGCCGGTGGTGCTGGTCACCCACGGCGGGCTGATCGCCGCACTGACCGCCGCGCTGCTGCGCCTGCCGATCGACAACTGGCCGGTCCTGGGGGGGATGGGCAACGCCAGCTGGACGCAGCTCAGCGGACACTCCGACGACTCCGACGTCGGCGCGGCCGACGAACCGAGCCGCATCCGGTGGCGTCTCGACGTGTGGAACGCCTCAGCGCAGGTCGCCGGCTGTGAATTCTGAGTCGTCCTCTGAGTCGGGACCGCGGCCGACACTGCTGATCTTCGCCGACTCGCTGGCCTATTACGGGCCGACCGGTGGGCTGCCGGCCGACGACCCGCGTATCTGGCCCAATATCGTTGGTGCACAACTGGAGTGGGATGTCGAGTTGGTCGGCCGGATCGGCTGGACCAGTCGCGACGTGTGGTGGGCCGCCACCCAGGACCCCCGGTCCTGGGCGGCTCTGCCTCGGGCCGGTGCGGTGGTCTTCGCCACCGGCGGGATGGATTCGCTGCCGTCGGTGCTGCCGACCGCGGTGCGTGAGTTGATCCGCTATGTGCGTCCGGAGTGGCTGCGACACTGGGTGCGCGACGGCTACGGTTGGGTGCAGCCAAGACTGTCGCCGCTGGCCCGAGCCGCGCTGCCGCCGCACCTGACCGCGAAATATCTCGAAATGACCAGGGGAGCACTGGATTTCAACCGGCCAGGAATACCGATCGTGGCGTCGTTGCCGTCGGTGCACATCGCCGACACGTACGGTCGCGCACACCACGGCCGAGAGGCGACCGTGGTGGCGATCACCGAATGGGCTCAGCAGCAAGATATCCCGCTGGTCGACCTGAAGGCGGCAGTCGGAGAGGAGGTGATGTCCGGACGCGGTAACCCCGACGGCATTCACTGGAATTTCGAGGCGCATCGCGCGGTCGCCGACCTGATGCTCAAAGCCCTGGCGGAGGCCGGCGTGCCCGGACCGCGCCCATGACCGTGGTCGTGGTCACCGATTCGTCAGCGCGCCTGCCCGCCGAACTGCGTGACCGGTGGGGGATCCGCGAGGTTCCGCTGCATGTCCTGCTCGACGGTGTCGATCTGCGCGACGGTGTCGACGACGTGCCCGTCGACATCTATCAGCGGGAGCACGCCAGCACCGCCGGAGCCAGTCCGAAAGAGCTCGCTGGCGCCTATCGGGCCGCGCTGGCCGACAGCGCGGGTTGCGGGGTGGTGGCGGTACACCTCTCGGCGGCGCTGTCCGGCACCTTGGGACTGGCCGAACATGCCGCCGCCGAACTGGGCGTCGGCGTCCGGGTCGTCGACTCGAGGTCGACGGCAATGGGGGCCGGGTTCGTGGCGCTGGCGGCCGCCCGCGCAGCGGCCGACGGTGCCGACCTGGCCGGGGTGGTGGCCGCGGCGGATTCGGCGGTGCGCGGCAGTCACGCCTACATCGTCGTGCACCGGCTCGACAACCTGCGCCGCAGCGGGCGGATCGGCAGTGCGACGGCGTGGCTGGGCACCGCGTTGTCAATCAAACCGCTGCTGAAGATCGACGACGGCAAACTCGTTCTGGTACAGCGCATCCGCACGGTCGGCAAGGCGATGGCGTCGATGATCGACCGCGTCTGCGAGACCGTCGGCGACCGCCCCGCGGGGCTGGCCGTGCACCACGTCGCGAATCCGCAGGGCGCCGCCGAGGTGGCGACCGCGCTGGCCGAGCGACTGCCGTTGTGTGCGCCGGCGATCGTCAACGGCCTGGGACCGGTGCTGGCCCTGCACGTCGGGGGCGGCGCCGTCGCGGTGTGCCTGGAACTCGCCGCCCCAAGCCTGACCAAGCCTGACCAAGCCTGACCCAGCCCTTGGGGCTACTCGCCCGGGGAATCGGTGCCGGCCGCACGCCGCACCGCGGCCACGTCCAGTGCATCGGTGTCCGCGGAGGTGTCTCTGCTGTCCTCAACCTTGGCGTGGGCCGCGATCCCGCGCACATTGGTGTTCGGGCCGCGCGGCCTGACCACCTGCGGCCACCAGAACCAGCGGCCCAGCAGAGTTGCGATGGACGGCATGAGAAACGCCCGCACCACGAACGTGTCGAGCAGCAACCCGATCGCCACGGTGGTGCCGAACATGCCGATCGCCTTGAGATCGCTGAAATACATGATGCCCATGGTCGCGGCGAACACCATGCCGGCTGCCGTCACCACCCCACCGCTGCCGGCCATCGCCCGGACGTAACCCGTCTTGAGCCCGGCGTGAATCTCCTCCTCGAATCGTGACACCAGCAGCAGGTTGTAGTCCGATCCGACCGCGAGCAGCACGATCACCGCCAGCACCATCACCACCCAGTAGATGTGCTGGCCGAAGATGTCCTGCCAGAGCAGTACCGAGATGC
>JBDTKT010000260.1:0-6767 GCA_039935195.1 Mycobacterium sp. | reverse complement strand
GCGGTGTCGGCAGCCACCGTCACCAGTGTCGTTCCGGTCGCGGACAAGCTGGCAGTCAACTCGTCGAGTCGCGAGCCCGGATTGCGCGATACCGCAACGACGGTGGCCGCCCCCTGGGCTGCCAGTTGCCGGATCAGATACGGTCCGATGTTGCCGGTTGCGCCGATGACCAGATGGCAACTGTCCTTTCCTGGTCCGGTGCCCAACTCGGTGGGAGAGGTCGAAGCCGGGCTACCCGGTTGCAGGCGCGGGACACGGCGGACCCCGGCCCGATACACGGCCTGATCCTCGTCGTCGTCACCGTTCGCCTCCGCGACGACATACTCCGCGACGAGCCCGGCGGGCACCGATTCGTCGACGTCGATAATCGCGCCCCAGATCTGGGGATGCTCCAGCGCTAACGTGCGGCCCAACCCCCACAGCACCGAGTGCGCGGGATTAGCCCGATCGCCCTCACCCACCGGTTGCGCATTGCGGGTGAGCAGGAACAACTTCGGTGGTTGGGACATTTCTGCTCGCGCGGCCATCGGCGCGATCAGTCGTCTGGCCGCGTTGAACACGCTGTAGCCCGGCTCTGCATCGAAGTGCGCCGACGATACCTGCGGCGCGTAGAGCACATGCGTCGCTCCGGCAATGGCGTCGGTGATCGAGGTCTGGTCAGCGTTCAGCGTCGACGGATGCACCACCGTGACCGGACCACTGTGCACCGCAGACATCTCCGCACCCAGGACGGGATCGGCGATCACCAGCCAGGAATCCGCGGAACGCTCCGAGTCGGCCGGCGCATCCGGCAACTGCCGAGCCGGCCAGGTCAGCTCGCACCACCACTCGGCCGGGATCACCCCGGTGTTCGGTGCCGACCGATCGGCGCCCCGCTCAACCGATCCGCCGCGAGGCCGGACCGGGGCGACGTCGACCCAGTAGCTGGTATGCCGCCACGGGGTGGTGGGCAGCACCGGATGCGGTTCCGGCGGATGCGGGGTCTGCGGCGGCCGAGTGGTGTGGGTGCGGTTGAGGTTGGTGTGGAAGCTCACCGTGTCGTCGCCGTCACGCCACAGCGTCCCGATGCTGTGGTGGTGGCCCGCCGACTCCAGGGTGTCGTCGATCGCGTGGGTCAGGATCGGATGAGCACTGATCTCGATGAAGGTGGTGTATTCCTGACCCGCGGCGGCGATGGCCTGGCTCAACCGCGCCGGCTGGCGGACGTTCGCCACCCAGTAGTCGGCGTCCAGCAGCCCAGGCCCGCTGCCGTTTTCGGTGACCGTGGACAGGAACGGAATGCCGGGAGCCATCGGAATCAGATCGGCCAGCGTCGCGCGCAAATCGGACAGGATCGGGTCCATGAACGCGGTGTGCGACGCGACCTCCATGTTGACCCGGCGAGCGAACCTGTTCTGTGCGCTGACCGCGGCGATCACCGCGTCGATGAGGTCGGGCGGACCGGCGATCACGGTCTGCCGGGGCGAGACGTAGCCCGCCACACTCACGTCAGCAAATTCGGTGATCAACGCCTCGGTGGCCTCGGCATCCAGGTTGACCAGCGCCACCGCGCCCTGCCCGGCGAGCTGCGACATCAGCTGGGAGCGGACGGCGATCACCCGAAATCCGTCCGCCGGGCTCAGCGCCCCGGCCACCACCGCCGCCGTCACCTCCCCCATCGAATGACCGATCACCGCGTCCGGATGCACACCGTGGGAACGCCACAATTCGGTCAAACCCAGCTGCAGCCCCATCAGCACTGGTTGCACCTTTGCGTCGCCGCTGATCGGTTCTCCGTTGGCGAGCACTCGCCACAGTGAAAACCCGACGTGTTCGACGAACGCCGGCTCCAACGCCGCAATCGCCTTGGCGAACACCGGTTCGTCGGTCAGTAATTGCCGACCCATGCCGGCCCAATGTGAGCCCTGTCCCGAATAGACGAAGACGGTGCCGGTCCCGCACGGACCGTCATGGGCACCGACGACTGCGTCGCCGGTGTGCCCGGCGGCCAGCGCATGCAGTTCCGTCACGGCGTGGGCGCGGTCACGAGCGCATACGGTGGCGAACCGGGTGTGCACGGCGCGGTGATGGTTGAGGGCGTGGGCCACGTCGGACAGGGGCACATCGGCCCCCTAGCCGTCCATCCACTCGGCCAACGAACCTGCCAGCGACGCGATCCGTTGCGGTGTGCTGCCCGACACCACCAACGTACTCACTGCCGGGGCGGGTGGCCTGGCCACGGGATCGACGACCGGAGCCTGCTCGATCACCACATGGGCATTAGTGCCACCAAATCCGAACGCCGAGACCCCGGCCCGCCGCGGCCGCTCGACCTGCGGCCACTGTTCCTGTTCGGCAACAACTTTCAGACGTATCTGTTCGAATGGAATGTGCGGATTGGGGGTGTGGAAGCCCAGATTCTTCGGGATGCTGCCCCGCTGCAGCGCCAGCACCGTTTTGATGAAGCCCGCGATCCCCGCGGCGGCCTCGAGGTGGCCCAGATTCGACTTGACAGCACCGATCAGCAACGGCGATTGTTCGGGTCGGCCCCGGCCCAAGACCGTGCCCAGCGCGCGCGCCTCGATAGGATCCCCCAGCAGGGTCCCGGTCCCGTGCGTCTCGACATAATCCACTTCGTGCGTCGGCACCCCTGCATTGGCGTAGGCCGCGCGCAGCACAGCCATCTGGGCGGCGGGGTTCGGGGCCAGCATGCCGTTGGACCGGCCGTCCTGGTTGACCGCTGAACCTCGCACCACCGCCAGCAGTCGATCCCCGTCACGCAGGGCGTCACTGAGTCGCTTGAGCACCACAACTCCGCAGCCCTCGCCGCGAACGAATCCGTCGGCGTCAGCGTCGAACGTGTGGCACGCACCGGTCGGCGACAATGCACCGGTCTGGTCGAAAGCCCGGAAGACACCCGGTGTCAACAGCAGATTCACACCCGCGGCAAGTGCCAGGTCCGAGTCGCCGATCCGCAGGCTCTGACATGCCAGGTGCACAGCGACCAGCGACGACGAACATGCGGTATCCACCGTCACCGACGGCCCACGTAGATCCAGGAAATACGACAGCCGATTGGCGATAATGCTCATCGCACCACCGGGGTTGCTCCATGCGTCGACATTGGGCAGGTCCAGCATTGCCAGATAGCCGTAGTCGGCATAACACGCGCCGGCGAATACCGCGGTCTGTGAGCGGCGCAGCGAAGTCGGCGGTATCCCCGCATGCTCCAGGGCTTCCCAGGCGACTTCCAGCAGCAGACGCTGCTGCGGGTCCATCTTTATCGCTTCGCGGGAAGAGATGTCGAAGAATTCGGCGTCAAAAGCATCGACGTCGTCGAGAAACGATCCCCACCGGGTGGTGCGGGCCAGTGCCGCCGCCACTTCGGGTGAGCCGTCGTCGAACGGCGCCCATCGCGCCGGCGGCACCTCGCCTACCGCGGACCGGCCCCCACACAGAAACCGCCAGAACGCTTCCGGGCCTTCGCTATCGCCGGGAAACCGGCAGCCGAGACCGATGACCGCGATCGGCTCGTCCATTTTGCTCGGATCGTGATCGAATACGGGCCCGGTGTCGGGTTCGGGCTCGGATCCGCTGAGAAAGCGCGCCAGGTCATGGATGGTCGGGTGCTGCCAGAGTTCGACAGGCGAAATCGGCCGGTGCAGCAATTCCGACAGCTCCCCGGAGAGCACGACCGCGTCGCGCGAGCCCACACCGAGGTCGTTCATCGATGCGTTGAAGTCGACATCGTCGGGACTGCAGCCGATATTCGTCACCAGGTAGTCGACCAGCCAGTGCCGGATGGCCTCCTCGCTCAAACGCGCCGTCATGCGCCGAACCCATTTCTCATCAGATACCGTCCAATCCGGCTGGAGCCGATTCCACGTTGTCGAACAACTCACTCAGCACACTGCTGTCCGAGTCAGTCAGCGCCTCCAGGTTGTCAACTGAGTTTTCCTGCGGCAAAAGCTTTTTCGCCAGATACGCTGCCAACCCCGCGATCGTTGGATAGTTCCACAGCATCGTTGCCGAAAGCTCGGTACCGACGAACCGTTCGGTTTCACGTCGGACCGTCATCGCCATCACCGAGTTCAGGCCCAACTCCGCGAACGGCCGGTCCAGGTCGAGTTCGGCTTCCGACATCCGAAGTTCGCGGGCCAGAATGGTTCGCAGCCCGACCTCGAGTTCGCTGTGCACATCCTCGGCCGGCATCTGCGACCATGCCCTGGCCGGTGCGGCACCGTCGGGGTCGGCTACTTCGCCGCCATCGGGGGACGCCCTCGGAGCCATCACGGCTTGGCCGACGTCGTAGCGATCCAGATGCTCCCAAGCCGCGAATGCTTCATCCGGGGTGATAGGCCGCGAGCCCATCCGCTCGAGTTCTTGCACGGCAACCTGTGCGTCGGTGGCGAACCCGAGTCCTTGCCACGCGACCCAGTCCAGGCTCACGGTGTGGCAGCCCTGCCGGTGCCGTGCCCGGCCCAGCCCGTCGAGATAGGCGTTGGCCGCCGCGTAGGCCCCCTGCCCCGGCACACCGAATACCGCGCCGGCCGCAGCGGTCAGGAAGAAAAAGTCCAAACTGCCCGGCGGGAAGGCCTCGTTCAGCACCTGCGCGCCAGCGATTTTCGGCCACATTATCCGCTGAAGCCGACTATCTTCGACCTGTGTCAGCAGTTGGGCATCGGTGAGTCCGGCAGCGTGGATAACGCCGCGTACCGGTGGGACTCCATGCTCATCACGCGCGGCGAGCATGGCCTGGATCGCGTCACGCGATCCGATGTCCAGGGCCGCGACGTCAACGGACACGCCACGCCGCTCCAGCGCCCGGATAGCGGCTACCTTGTGGCGCACGTCGGCGTCGTTGGTGTCGCTGCCCCAGTCGCGGCGGGGCGGCATCGGTGTGCGGCCGACAAGCAGCAACCGTCGCGCACCGAGGTCCGCGAGCCAGCCCGCCATCAGCAGGCCGAGAGCCCCCATGCCACCGGTGATCAGATAGGTCGCATCGGAGTGACACCGCATCGCCTCTCGCACCGGGTCGCCCGAGACCGGCGCCAGGGTTGGGACGAAGAATCCGCCGTCGCGCAACGCCAGGATGGACTTGGCGGATGCGTGCAACATCGTGGACAGCGCCGGGACGTAATCGGCGAGGCCTTCCGCATCTGCGGTGTCTAACGCGTCATCCCGGCCGGCGGGAATGTCCACCAGACCGCCGCACAGCTGGGGTTGTTCGGCCCGGATCACCCCGGCCAGTCCCCAGAGACAGCTCTGACGCACTGCCGCATCGGAAGCAGCCTCCCGGACGCCGCGCGTGATGATCCACAGTCTCGGCGGATTGTCATCCCGTTGCACCAGTCGGCGGACCAGCGCGATCACATCCGACGACAGCCGGACCGCGCAGTCGATGTCGGACTCGGTCTCATCCGGTTCGGCGATGTAGAGGACAGCTTGCGCCTCGGCGATGTCAGTCGGCTGGTGGCCGATCGACACCAGCTGGTCGCGCAGCACGCGGGCGCCGACCCCGTCTCCGACAACCGCTACCGTGCAAAGGGTTTCGATACTCTGGTGGGCCGGCCTATCCCAGGGTTGCCACTCGATCGTTTGCGCCAACGTGCGCGGGTCGGCACCGCCGGTGGTCCCTGATCCGACGGCTGCGTATCGAAGTGCGCGGATGTCAATGCAGGTCTTGCCGTCGGGTGCCTTTACCGCGACATCGACGACAAGCTCGTCGTCGTTACCACTGCGCCGATACACCTCGATGTACCCGTGCCGGTCGGTGAGTTCGGCCTCGAACCGAACCTGTTCTGCGGAGGCGGCAACCAGGAGTTGCGGGCTGGAATTGTCCACCAGACGGGCAACATGAAGTGCCGCGTCGAGCAGTCCGACGGTCGATGAGGCGGGCAACTCGACGTCCGCGCGCAGCACGCCCCGGGCCGATCGGCACGTGCCGATCGACCACCCGAACGGTCGGCCTTCACTGCCCCAGGCCTGCCAGAGCGAGGTGATCGACTCATCCGTGAACTCGTTACCGTCCCCTGATATGTCGTGATCATCGCCGCCGCCCTGGACTGCTGCGCCTTCTGTGGGTGGCGTTTCGTGGTCGTGGGGTGCGCGGACGACTTGAGCGCTGGCGTGCTTGACCCACCGGTGCTCAGGGCTTGCATCCGCCGGCCGTGACGACACGGTGATGCTTTCGCCGTCAGTCACCACCTGGATGATCCGAGGCTGGTCAACGACGATCGGATGCTCTAACCGGACATCGGCGAGCACTGGTGCGTCGCACTGCGCGGCCGCGGTCGAAAGTGTCTGCAGCAGAACCGATGCCGGAATCAGCTCGACGCCGTGGTGCCGGTGGGAACCCGGGTACGGCGCGGCTCCGGGTGTCAGCCGCGCCTGCCATAGATGTATAGGTGGCGTGCTGGCGACGACGGTATGCGCGCCGATCAGGGTGCCTGCCTGAGGCGCGGCTTCGAGCGCCGTGACCCCGTCTTTGACCGGCATCCAGTGCCGCGTCTGCTGCCAGGGAGTGCTGGGCAGGACCGGGTGCGGTCCAGCCGGGTGCGGCGTCTCCGGCAGGCAAGTGGTGTGGGCGGCGTTGAGGCTCGTGTGGAAATCCAGGGTGTCATCGCCGTCGCGCCACAGCGTGGCGATGCTGTGATGGTGGGCCGGTTCCAGGCTCTCGGTGATGGCGTGGCGCAGGATTGGGTGTGGGCTGACCTCGATGAAGATTCCGTGGTTTTGTCCTGCAGCGGTGACGGCCTGGGTGAATCGTGCGGGTTGGCGCACATTGG
>JBDTKT010000259.1:0-34538 GCA_039935195.1 Mycobacterium sp. | reverse complement strand
CGTCGCGGGTGTTGCAGCCGTTGTGGCCGAACTCGACGTTGACGTCGTCGCTCCACCGTTCGCCGAATCGGTAGCGTTTGAAGTCCTGGGCACGGTCCCAGCCCTTGACCGGCAGCTCCACCAGAAGTCGGCGGGCGTTGTCGTAGTTCGGGTTCAGCGGTGCGGCCACCGCCGGCTGGGCATAGCTGGGCGGTCCGGGCGGCGCGTTGCCCGACGGCCGCAATCCCTGGTTTCGCAGCCACGCCCAGCCGACGACGACCGCGACCGCAAGCACGATCACGCCCACCACCGCGCCCCTACGGCGAAACCGGTGGACCCGGCGGCCCCGGTTCCAGCTCGACATCGTCACGCTCCGATCAGGACAAATCAACCCAGTCCAGCGTGCGCTGCACGGCTTTGCGCCACCCGGCATAGCCCGTGTCGCGTTGGTCTGCGCTCCAGGTCGGCGTCCACCGCTTGTCCTCCCGCCAATTGGCCCGCAGGTCGTCGGGGCCCTTCCAGAACCCGGCACCCAGCCCGGCGGCGTAGGCGGCACCCAGCGCGGTGGTGTCGGAGACCACCGGCTTGACCACCTCCACGCCGAGCACGTCGGCCTGAATCTGCATGCACAAGTCATTGACCGTGATACCGCCGTCAACCTTCAAAACATCAAGGTGCACACCGGAATCGGCTTCCATCGCGTCCACTACGTCGCGACTCTGATAGCAGATCGCCTCCAGCGTCGCACGGGCGACGTGCGCGCTGGTGTTGAACCGCGACAAGCCGACGATCGCCCCGCGGGCATCGGAGCGCCAGTACGGGGCGAACAGCCCGGAGAATGCCGGCACGAAGTACACCCCGCCGTTGTCGTCGACAGAGCGGGCCAGGGTTTCGCTTTCCGCGGCGCTGCCGATGATGCCGAGTTGGTCGCGCAGCCACTGCACCGCCGAGCCGGTGACCGCGATCGAACCTTCCAGTGCGTAAACGGGTTTCGCGTCACCGAATTGGTAGCACACCGTCGTCAGCAGGCCGTTCTCCGAACGCACGATCTGCTCACCGGTGTTGAGCAGCAGGAAGTTCCCGGTGCCGTAGGTGTTTTTGGCCTCGCCGGCACGCAGGCACACCTGCCCCACCATCGCCGCCTGCTGATCGCCGAGGATGCCGGTGATCGGCACCTCGCCGCGGGCCGGGCCGGTGCTGACGGTGACGCCGTGCGGCCGACGCGACGAAGACGGGGCGATGCGCGGCAGCATCGCTCGCGGGACCGAGAAGAACGACAGCAGTTCGTCGTCCCAGTCGAGGGTCTCCAAATTCATCAGCATGGTGCGACTGGCATTGGTGACGTCGGTCAGGTGCACACCGCCGCGCGGACCGCCGGTCAGGTTCCACAGGATCCAGCTGTCGCAGGTGCCGAACAGGGCGTCGCCGCGTTCGGCGTCGGCACGCACCCCCTCGACGTTCTCCAGAATCCACTGCAGCTTGCCGCCGGAGAAGTACGTGGCCGGCGGCAAGCCCGCCTTGCTCCGGATCACGTCACCGCGGCCATCTCGTTCCAGCGCGGCGGCGATGTGGTCGGTGCGGGTGTCCTGCCAGACGATCGCGTTGTAGTAGGGCTGGCCGGTCTGCTTGTTCCAGACCAGCGTCGTCTCGCGCTGGTTGGTGATGCCCATCGCCGCTAAGTCGCTCACCCCCAGTTTGGTGGTGTTCAGCGCGGCCACCAGCACGGCCGCGGTGTGGTTCCAGATCTCGAACGGGTCGTGCTCCACCCAGCCGGCCCGCGGCAGTATCTGCTCGTGTTCAAGCTGATGGCGGCCCACCTCGGCACCGTCGTGGTCGAAAACGATGCAACGGGTGCTGGTGGTGCCCTGGTCGATCGACGCTATGAACTCAGCGGAGTTAGCCAACTGTGCTCCTGTCCCTCGATACCGGAATCCCGTTCCTGGGCCGCTGCATCATCCATCATGGCCTATATGGATCGAGAGCCCGGAGATATCACCCGGATGCCGCGCGGCGGCTTCGATGCGTCGTGGCTGGACCGGCAGCTGCAGACCGACCGGCCGGAGTACCTGGACCGCGACGACGTCGACGACTTCAAACGGCAGGTGCTGCGCTCGCTGGAGGTCGTCGGCACCTTCTTCGGCGACCACGCGAGGTTTGCCCATATCGCCCTCGATCAGGTCACCGACGTTCCCGATCCCAAGATTCTGGAGCTGGGCTCCGGGCACGGCGCACTCTCCCGTGAGCTGCTGGCCATGCACCCGACCGCGCAGGTCACGGTCACCGACGTGGACCCGGCCGCGGTGGCCGTCATCGCCGCGGCCGACCTGGGCAGCCACCCGCGGGCGACGGTGCGGCAGGTGGACGCGACCGCCATCGACGCCGCCGACCGGTCGTTTCACCTGGCGGTGTTCGCGCAGGGCTTCCATCACTTCCCGCCAGAGCTTGCGGCGCGGGTGTTCGCCGAGGGCACCCGAGTTGCCGACCGGCTGCTGATCATCGACCTGCCCCGGTCACCGGCTCCGCTGCACGTGGCACAGCTGGCGACCCTGCTGCCACTGGCTGCGGTGCTGCCCTTCGCCCACGACGGGTTGATCAGCTCGCTGCGGGCCTACAGCCCGTCGGCGCTGCGGACGCTGGCCCACCACGGCGACCCGGCGATCGAGGTCGAACTGCACGGCGGCGGGCTCGGGTTGTCGCTGCGAGCCCGCCCGCAGATCGTGGTGGCGTATCGGCGTCGCTGAGGCCCGGCGGCCATCCCCGGCTAGCCGCGTAGGGTCGACCGCGTGAGCGAAGGGCTGATGGATTGGGACGGCATCTACCGCGAGCAGGGCGCTTTCGAAGGACCGCCACCGTGGAATATCGGTGAGCCGCAGCCAGAATTGGCCGCGCTGATCGCCGCCGGCAAGGTCCGCAGTGACGTGCTCGACGCCGGCTGTGGTGTCGCCGAACTGTCCCTGACGCTGGCCGCACAGGGCTACACCGTCCTCGGCATCGATCTCACCCCGACCGCGGTCGCGGCGGCGGCGAAAGCCGCACAGGACCGCGGACTGACCACCGCGAGCTTCGTGCGGGCCGACATCACGTCATTCACCGGCTATGACGGCCGCTTCACCACGATCATCGACAGCACGCTGTTCCACTCGCTACCTGTCGACGGCCGCGACGGTTACCTGCGGTCGATCCACCGGGCCGCGGCCCCGGGGGCGCACTACTACGTGCTGGTGTTCGCCAAGGGCGCCTTCCCCGCCGGGCTACAGACCAAGCCGAACGAGGTCGACGAAGCCGAATTGCGTGCTGCGGTCGGCAGGTACTTCGAAATCGACGACGTCCGGCCGGCGTTCATCCACACCAACATGCCGCCGGTGCAGCAAGCGGACGGGGCGAAGTTGGAGTTCCCGCAGCACGGCACCGACGAGAACGGCCGGATGAAGATGGCGGCCTTTCTGCTCAGCGCGCACAAAGCGTAGCTACGCCGTCGCGGCGGTCGCGGCCGCCAGTGCTTCGGCGAAAGCCGCCAGGTCCTCAGGTGTCGTGTCGTTGTGCGGGGAGACCCGCAACACCGGGGCCGTCAACTCCAGCGGGGCCCGCTCAACGCCGGCGACGGTGGTCACGGCGTGGCGCTGTTCGATCAGCCACGCGCGCACGGCTTTCGGATCCGTGCCGGCAATCTGGCCATCGGCGGCCAGCGTGGTGATCGCGCTGGGCTCGTCGAACGGCTCGACCACCCGCCAGCCCGCCACCTCGGTCAGCGCCCGGCGGGTGAGCGCGCCGAGCCGCGCCAGGCCGGCCCGCACCGCCGCTGGTCCATATCCCACGTACTCCCCCAGCGCAACCGAAAAGCCCACCCGGGCTGCGATATTGGCTTCGCCGACCTCCCAGCGTTGCGGCACGGTCAGCGCACCCGCCCACTGCGGCGGCGGTAGCCGGGGCGCCAAGCGCCCCATCAGATTCGGTGTCATCGCCAGGGCGCCGACTCCGCGCGGGCCGGCCAGCCATTTCCGTGAGGATGCGTAGACCACGTCGGCGCCCACCGCGCAGTCGATCTGGCCCAGTGCCTGGGCGGCGTCGACCACCAGCGGAATTCCCAGTGCACCGCAGAGTCGAGCGGCCTCGGCCAGCGGTTGCACGACGCCGCGATGACTGCCCACCGCGGTCAGATGCACCAGGTCCGGCGGATCGGCGGCCAGGCCGACGGCGGCCTCGTCCACCGCCAGCCGGCCGAGCCCGTCGACCGGCAGAGTGCGGCAGGTGAACCCGTGGGCGGCCATCACCGCCCTGTTGGGACCGTATTCGCCGGGCAGGCATGCCAGCGTGCGGCCACCCGGTGGCCAGGCACCCAGCAACAGGTCCAGCGCGTGCAACGACCCGGTGGTGAACGCCACGCCGGAGGCGCTCATCCCGGTGAGGTCGGCGAACGCGGTGCGCCCAGCCTGCAGCACCGGTCCGGCAGCCTCGGCGGCCACATATCCGCCGACCTCCGCCTCGTGGTGGGCGTGGGCGGCCGCGGCGTCCAGGGCGGCGAAGCTCTGCCGCGAGCAGGCGGCGCTGTCCAGATGCAGTCCGGCAGCCCGCGGTCGCGCCGCCCGCCACCGCTCGGCCAGCGGCGTCGCACTCATTTCACGGCGAGTGACACACCGAAATCACCGGCGGTGTCGGTCCACCACCGGGTGCAGCGCAGCCCGGCCGCGGCCAGTTCGGTGGCGACCCGCTCCGAGGAGAATTTGGTGGAAACCTCGGTGAGCATCTCCTCACCGGACGCGAAGTCGACGGTCAGGTCCAGCGCGCCGATCCGGACGTGCTGGGCGCCCTCGGCCCGCAACCACATCTCGATGCGTTCCGCCTCGGCGTTCCACCGCGCGACATGGGTGTAGGCGGCGATGTCGAAGTCGGCGTTCAACTCCCGGTTGACCACCGCGAGCACGTTGCGGTTGAACTGCGCCGTCACCCCGGCCGCGTCGTCGTAGGCGCGCACCAGTCGCCCGGTGTCCTTGACCAGGTCGGTGCCGAGCAGCAGGCCGTCACCCGGGTGCATGACACCTCCCAACTCGGCCAGAAATTCGGCGCGCGAGTCCGGTGTGAAGTTGCCGATCGTCGAACCCAGGAAGGCGAACAGTCGACGCCCACCGGCGGGGATCTCGGCCAGGTGGTGTTCGAAGTCGCCGCAGACAGCCTCGACCCGCACCCCCGGGTATTCCCGCTGAATCGCGGTTCCGGCTGATTCCAACACACCGGCGTCGACGTCGAACGGGACGAACCGCCGCAGCGATCCGGTCGCCCACAACGCTTCCAGCAGCATCCGGGTCTTCTCCGAGGTGCCGCTGCCGAGTTCGACCAGGGTGTCGGCTCCGGCCAGGGCCGCGATCTCGGCGGACCGGGCACGCAGGATTTCGGCCTCGGCGCGAGTCGGGTAGTACTCCGGCAGCCGGGTGATCCGGTCGAACAACTCGCTGCCGACATCGTCGTAGAACCATTTGGACGGCAGCGACTTCGGCGTTTTTTGCAAGCCCGTCCGCACGTCGTCGCAGAGCGCCCGATACGCCGAGCCGGCGGCCAGGTGGTTGGACAAAGACAAATTCATGTAATCCTCTCCAGCGGGGTCACTTGCACCTCGCCTGCGGTGGCCTCAACCAGGTGTCGGTCGGGGATATCCACCCAGCGCGGGTCGTCATCATAGGGTTCACTGGCCAACACGACACCGTGGGCGTCGTGCAGCATCGACAGCGTATCCCCCCATGTGGTAGCCACCAGGCGGGATCCGTTGGCGGCCAGGATGTTCAGCCTCGCGTCAGGATCGGCAGCACCGACCCGGCAGACGATGTCCGCCAATGCGCCGAGACCCTCGGAGAGGATCATCGCGGCTAATACCGCACTGTCGCAAGGTGATTCGGCGTCGGCGGTGACGGGAAGCGCCGCGCGGTCGACGATGCCGTTGTGCGACAGCAGCCAGTGACCGTCGCTGAACGGCGCCGTCGCACTGGCCTCGATCGGCATGCCGACGCTGGCCGACCGCACCGCGGCAACCACGCAGCCGCTGCGCAGGGCCGGTGCCACCGATGCGAACGAGCCGTCACCCCACAGCGGTGCCGAGCTCCGCCACCGGCGCGGTACCGCACCGTCGAAAAACCCTGCGCCCCAACCGTCAGCGTTCATCAGCCCGTGCCGCTGACGACGCGGGGCGTAGGACTGCACCAAAAGGCCGTGCGGCGGCTCAAGGATCAACGCCGCCAGTGATCGCGGCTCGCCGAGCCAGCCCAGGTGCCGGCACATCAGTTGGCGTCCCAGGCCAGCCGGACACCGGCGAAGATCTGCCGTCGATACGGGTGGTCCCAGTTGCGGAAGCTGGGCCGCAGGATCTCCGGCGCAACGGCCCACGCCCCGCCCCGCAGCACCCGGTAGTCGCCGTCGAAGAACGGCTGCGAATAGCTCTGGTAGATCATCGGAACGAAACCCGGCCAGGGCTGCACCGGCGAACTCGTCCACTCCCAGACGTCGCCGAGCAACTGCTCGACCCCGTAGGCCGACGCCCCGGCCGGATATGCCCCGACCGGTGCCGGGCGCAGCGCCGCACCGCCGAGGTTGGCCAGCACGGCCGTCGGGGCGGTGGTCCCCCACGGGTAGCGGCGCCGCGCGTTCACGCCCGGATCCCACGCGCAGGCCTTCTCCCACTCGGTCTCGGTGGGCAGCCGGGCGCCCCCCCACGCCGCGTACGCTTCGGCCTCGAAAAAGGTGACGTGCTGCACCGGTTCGTCGCCGGGCAGATCCTCCACCCGGCCGAATCGGGTGCGTGCGGCATGGTCGGAACTCCAGAACTGCGGCGCGGTCAGTCCGGCCTGCTCCCGGTGCTGCCAGCCGCGCTCGGTCCACCAGTCGCGCTGCCGATAGCCGCCGTCGTCGATGAACTCGCACCATTCGCGGTTGGTCACCGGCACCCGGCCGATCCGGAAAGCCGGCACGTCGACGACGTGCGCCGGGCGTTCGTTGTCCAGCGAGAACGGTTCGGCGGCGGCGTCGACACCCATCACGAACTCCCCACCGGGTATCAGCACCGACGTTCCGGCCAGACCGGGCCGGCCGGCCGGCAGCGGGGTGCCCGAGCCCAGCACCGGCGCCCCGGTGCGCAGGTTCAGCGCCTGCAACATCGTCTCGTTGTGCTGGTGCTCATGGCTGAGCACCATCCCGAACACAAACGCACCGGCCAGCGAATCAGCCAGCGTGTCCAGCGCATCGAGTGCCCGGCCCCGCACCGTTGCGCAGTAGGTCCGGGCGCGCTCCGGTGTCAGCAGCGGCAGCTCACCGCGGCTGGCTCTCGAGTGGGTGAAGGCGTCGTAGAGGCCGTCGACGTCGGCCGGCAGCATCCCCGGCCGGTTCGGGTCGCCACCGCGCAGCAGCCACAGTTCCTCCTGCTGACCGATGTGCGCCAGGTCCCACACCAGCGGGCTCATCAGGGGGTCGTACTGGCGCCACAGTTCGGCGTCGTCGAAGTCGACCAGGGTCAGCGTGCGGTCCCGGGCCCGAGCCAGGTCGCGGGCCAGCACCTCGCGCGGGCTCACCGCTGGCGCCGGGCGAGCCCGGCCAATCGCGCTATGGCCGGCACCAGCCCGGCCTCCGCTACCTGCTCGGTGAAGTCGTCGGCCGGGCAGCGGCCCTCATCGACCATCCGGACGAGTCGGTCCATCGCGTCCTGCAGCCGGGCCGGTGCCCGGTCGGCCGCGATCGCCACGCACCGTTTGGCGGCTGCGTGCAACCGTCGGTCGGCCAGCCCGATTCGGGCAGCGGTGTCCCAGGCGGTGGCCACCGGTTCGACGGCTTCGGCGGCGAGATCGCCGGCGACCGGGTCGTCGAGCAGGGTCGCCAGCGTGAACACGATCGCCGGCCACAGGGTGTCGCCGACGCAGTCCAGGTAGCGGATCTCCAGCCAGCCGCGCGGACGCACCGGCGGGAACAGCGTGGTCAGGTGGTAGTCGAGATCGCCCACGGTGGGGCGGCGGCCGCCGAGCAGCACCCGGCCGTCGGCCCAGTCGGCGAACGGCACGTACTCGGTGACCGGGATCGGGTCGGGCGTGTGCACCAGCATCACCGGCGCCTTCAGCGCGTAGCGCGCCCATTCGGCGGCCGGGTCGGCACCATCGGCCCCCAGGATGGGACCACACCGCGCCGCGTCGAGCCGGCTCCACACTCGCTGGCGGGTGGAGCGCCAGCCGGAGGGTGTGCCGCCAAGCAGTGGCGAGTTGGCGGCGATCGCGATCATCACCGGGCCCAGCGCGTGCGCCAGTCGCACCCGTGCGGCCCAGCCGGATCGCGGCCCGGCATCGAGGTTGACCTGGATGGATGCCGTCGACGTCATCATCGCCGCGCCCGCCGGCCCGGTGTGCGTAGCGGCGAAGAACCGTTCCATCGCCTGGTACCGCGCGCCGGGATTGACCCGCCCGGGCGGCCGCAGCGGGTCCGCGCCCAGCAGCACCAGCCCCAGCCCGGCGTCGGCGAATGCCGACCGCAGCACCGCCCGGTCAGTTGCCATCGCCTCGATCGCCGCGACGACGCCCGCCACCGGCGGGCCGGACAGTTCCACCGCACCGCCGGGTTCGACGGTGACCGCGCTGCCGCCCGGCAGGACCGGCAAAGCTCGCAGCACGTCCGCGATCTCCGTCCAGCCGGGACGACGGTGGGGGTCGGCAGGATCGAAGCAGTGCGCCTCGACTTCCAGGCCCACGGTGCCCAGCGGCGTGTCGGTCAGACAGCGCCCGGCGATGTGGCGGGCAGCGCAGGAGGCGCCGGACAATTCGATGTCGTCGGTGCTGGTCTCACCAGATCGCGATTCCTGTGCCGTCACGCCGAACGCCATATCAACCCCTCCCGCCCCGCATCGTGTTGTCACGCACCGCTGGCCAGTGCTGGATACTGAGCCGAGAGCCACTTAGCTCTCTTCAAGCTTCCATGCCTGTCAATCTTCCCGGTCACTGGCCGAGGGTGTTCTGCATCGCGCCGGCCAGCACGTTCACCGCCGGCCCGGCGTTGCCCGACTGGCACACCTTGGCCTGCAGCAGGACGTTTACCCGCAACCGGGTCTGGTTGAAACACCGCCGGTCGGTTCCGGCCTCCTGCTTGACCCAGGCCGCGTCGACGGCCGCGGCCGGCCCACCATCGAACGACCACACCTGCGTGGCGCCGTTGTCCAGGTGCATGGCGGTGGTCTGCCCGGAGCAACCGACGGTCCGATCGATGACGCGGTGAAACGCCCGCCCCGCGGCGGCCTCGGTGGCGAACGTCCCCACCGCCTGTTTGACGACGTGATTCTGGTCGGTGGCTGAGGTCTGGGCGACGGCGCTGTTGAACGAGGCCAGGTCTGGATCGCCGTAGACCTCGGTCAGCCCAATGTCTGCCCAGTTGTTGCAGACCGGCGCATCCACCCAGAACGCCTGGTAAGGATTCCCAGACACCGATTCCCAGCCCATCGGGGCGCCGACGATGTTGCCGACCGACCCCTTCGGCAGCACCGCGTAGGACACCACGCCGGGCTCGGAGGGCCGCGCCGCGGCGACCGGTGGCCCCGCGACGCCGAGCGAAACCGCTGTTGCGGCCAGGCTCAGTCTCCCGAACAACGTCGCGGCGCTGTGCATCGGTTAGACCGTCACCACCAGCTTGAAGTCGGTGTTGCCTCGAGTGGCCTTCGAGTACGGGCACACCTCGTGCGCCTGGTTCATCAGGTCTTCGGCGGTGGGCTGCGGCACACCCGGCAGATACCCGGTGATGGTGCCCATCAACCCGAACTCGTCGGTGGTGATGTCCTTGCCCAGGCCCACCTGGATGGTGATGGCGGTGGCATCCTCCAGCATGACGACGGACCGGCGCGCCACCAGGCGCAGCGCGCCGAGGAAACAGGCCGCGTAGGCCGCGGAGAACAGCTCCTCGGGGTTGGTTCCGTCACCGACGCCGCCCAACTCTCTGGGCGGGCTGGTGTCCAGGTCGAGACGGCCTTCGGCCGACTTGATGTGGCCGTCCCGGCCACCGCCGGTCGCGGTCGACTCCGTGGCGTAGACGACTTTGACACTCATGCCGTTGATCATGCCAGGACACCGAGCCGGCTGTCAGCTGAGGTTGGCCCGCACCCCGGCTTCAACCTTGCGACCCAGGTCTGGGTCGACGTTGCGCCAGTATTCGAACACCCTGGACAGCACCGGCTCGTGCACCCCGGCAGAGACGTGACCAATAATGTTGGCGGCCAAACGATCCCGCTGTTCATCGTCGAGCACGTCACGCACCAGAGTGCCGGCCTGACTCCAGTCGTCGTCGTCTTCGCGCAGCGTGTACGCCTGCCTCACCATCTCGCCGTCGACGTACCAGCGCACCTCCGCTGCACGTGCCGGGTCGGCCTTCGGCCCGCCTGCCGAGTTCGGCGCGTAAACCGGGTCGGCCGCGTTGCGGAACCGCATCGCACCGTCCTTGGCGTAGCTGTGCACGTCCGCCTTGGGCGCATTGACCGGTAGCTGGTTGTAGTTGGTCCCGATCCGGGCCCGGTGCGCGTCGGCGTAGGCGAAGCCCCGCGCCAGCAGCATCTTGTCCGGGCTCAACCCGGTGCCGGGCACGGTGTTGTTGGGCTCGAACGCGGCCTGCTCGATCTCGGCGTGGTAGTCGGCGACGTTGCGGTTCAGGGTCATCTTGCCGACGTCGACCAGCGGGTAGTCGGCGTGCGGCCAGACCTTGGTCAGGTCGAACGGGTTGAGCCGGTAGGCCTTGGCCTCCTCGAACGGCATGATCTGCACCTTCAGCGACCAGCGCGGGTGCTCGCCGCGCTCGATCGCCTCGTACAGGTCGCGCTGGTGATAGTCGCCGTCGGCGCCGGCCAGTCGGTCGCCTTCGGCCTGGGTCAGGTGCTCGACACCTTGATCGCTGACGAAGTGGTATTTCACCCAGAAGATCTCGCCGTCCGCGTTGACCCAGCTGTAGGTGTGGCTGCCGTAGCCGTTCATGTGTCGCCAGTTTTTGGGCAGCCCCCGGTCACCCATCAGGTAGGTCACCTGGTGCGCCGACTCCGGGGACAATGTCCAGAAGTCCCACTGCATGTTGTTGTCGCGCAGGTTGGACGCTATTCGGCGCTTCTGGGAGCGGATAAAATGCTGAAACTTCAACGGATCCCGAACGAAGAACACCGGGGTGTTGTTGCCGACGATGTCGAAGTTGCCCTCGGAGGTGTAGAACTTCAGCGCAAATCCACGGACGTCGCGCCAGGTGTCTGGGCTGCCCCGCTCGCCGGCCACCGTGGAGAACCGGGCCAGCACGTCGGTTTTGGCGCCAGGTGCAAACACCGCCGCCCTGGTGTAGGCGCTGACATCGGCGGTCACCTCGAAGCGGCCGAAGGCACCGCCGCCCTTGGCGTGTGGCTGGCGTTCGGGGGTGCGCTCCCGGTTGAACATCGCCATCTGCTCGATCAGGTAGTGGTCGTGCAGCAGGATCGGGCCGTCGGGCCCGACGGTCAGCGAGGTGTCGTCGCTAGGTGCCGGCGAGCCGGCTTCGGTGGTCGTGCAGTCGTCGCTCATCCAGACCCCCCGTGGTTACCGCGCGGCGGGATCGGGGGGGTGGGCTGCTGGACCGGCCCGTTGCCGGGGGCGGCAGGTCCCATCCGGGGGCCGGCGGGTCCCATCTCCGGGCCGGGTCCCATCTTCGGGCCGGGGGACATCGGCGGGGCGGGGGACATCGGCGGGGCGGCAGGCCCCATCTCCGGGGCACCGGGCCCCATCTCCGGGGCGCCGGGCACCATATCCGGGGCGGCGGGTCCCATCTCCGGGCCGGGGGACATCGGCGGTGGACCGTGGTGCATCATGCACGGCCCGTGCTGGTGCTGGTGCCCGCGCCAGCCGCCGGTGCCCACGCAGACACCGGCGACGAAGATCGCCGAAACGACGAACACGGACCCGGCAACGATGATCACCCACGCGGCGGCCTGGTAGAGCCGACTTGATGATTTAGCCTGCGGCGGTTGCGGGAGCGGCGGCGTTGGCGGCGGCGGTCCACCCGCAGGTTGGCTTTTCGGTTCAGGCGCTTCGGTCATGCTCGCCCATCATGCCCGCACGGCCATCGCCATGGGAATAGTTCCGCTGACGAATTGGATGTGAATCGACGCGGACTCACTGAGTAAGCAGTTATGCCGTTAACACCGCAGCCACCGCCCGTAGAGCTGGACGGCGGCTGCGGTGTTAGTGACGCGGGTATTTAGCGGCCTGCCGGCGCCGGGGACGGGGTGACCGACTGCGGCAGTTCGCCAGGTCCGGGGTTGTCTGAACCCGGAGCCGTCGGCCCCGGCCCCTTGTGGTGACCATGGTGGGACATCGAGTGGTGGTGACGATGGTGGTGGCAGTGGTGGCCACCCTTGCTGACGTAGACGCCGGCGAAGAAGACCGACGAGACGATGAAGACGATCCCGGCGATGATCCCGACCCAGGCGGCGAACCGGTACAGCCAATACGGCGGCGGCGCCGCGGGCGGGGCGGACGGGACGGACTTGCTGGTTGACTCAGGCGATTCACTCATATTGGGATGATGCGTGACCAGACACCAGTCACCGCTAGCTGCCGGCTATGCAGCAGCTATGAGTGATCACTCACCGAAAGATGTCGACACTGGGCTTCGCGACGCCGCCGGACCGGCCTTCGCAGCGCGGTTTAGCCTCGACCGAAAACGGGAAGCCCTGAAGCACTTCCGCCGCCATCTCTACCGTGAGATGGCGCATTTTTCGAAGGAGCTCCCAGATGCTCACACTTTCCCCGACAAGACTGGCCGTCGCCGCCGGCGGTCTGGCATTGTCGTTGACCGCTGCGACCGGGGTTGCGTCTGCAGACCCCAATCTGAGTCCGGTCATCGACACAACCTGCACTTACCCACAGGCGGTGTCGGCGCTCAACGCACAAAATCCCGCAGTCGGCGCGCAGTTCAACGCATCATCGGTGGCGCAAAGCTGGTTGGGTTCATTCCTGGCCGCGCCACCGGATCAGCGTCAGCAGATGCTCCAGGAGGCGGAGGGCTCTCCAGAGTTTCAGCCGTACATGGGGGCTATGACGCAGGCCGCTAATACCTGCGGCCAGTACTAAGCGGATTGAGCACGAGCTTCTTGCGGCCTCAGCGCCTCGACGCTGAGCCTCGGCACTAACTCAGGCCGGGTCATCCGATTCTCGTAGTGCAGGAGCACTGATACCCGTCCGCCGGCATAACGGATCTGCACCGCACTGCGCGTCTACGCGATGGACTCGGCGGTCGCCATCGCAGTGTCGACAACCGTCAACTTGCCGGAAAGTCCTGCGGCGCGGCGTATCTCGACAAATGCGTGGATTATCGCGTCGGTCACCTCGTGCACGTCGCGCAGTGTCCGATCGTCGGTGAGCACCGAGATGTTGAGTTGATCGACATAGCTCCACACCGTGATGTTCAGGCCGCTTCCCGCCACCAGCGGCCCGACCGAGTAGAACTCGCGCAGCATTGCCCCGCCCATCCGCCGGCGTTCCCGCGGGCCCGGCACATTGGAGATCGTCAGGTTCTGCAGCGGGGTCTGCGCCTTCCGCGTCGAGAGCCACCGATACACCCACGGCGTGATCACCGGCGGCAGGTACTCCATCCAGGATGCGATCAAGCTGGGTCCCAGCAGGACGTAATCCTCCTTGGCGATCGCGATCCCCAGCGCGGTGAGCCGCACCCGCTCCAGCGGGTCGTCCACCTGAACGGGCAGCGACACGTTCATCACGCCCAGCTCATTGCCGGTGACCCGATCCGTGGTGGTGTCCAGGCTGGCCGGCACCGAGACGACCAGCGGCCGATCGGCGCGGCCGTCGTAGCGCAACAGCAGCTCCCGCAGCGCACCGGCCATCGTCGCCAGCACCACGTCATTGAGCTTGAGCCCCAGGCACTGGCCGGTCTCCTTGACGTCGGCCAGGGAGAGCGTGACGCTGGCGAACCGGCGGCCCGGGGACAGCGTGTGGTTGATGAACGTCGGCGCCGGGGAGAAGCGGCCGGCCAACTCCGGACGCCGCGCGCGCCGCTTGACCGCCCGGCGCAGTCGCAACACCCCTTCGACGGTCTGGGCGATCAGCCGGGGCAGCCGCAGGACCTGCCGGACATTGTCGTATCCGGCGACGGCCAGCAGCTTCACCGTCGACGGCCGCGCGTCGGGGCGCGGCGGCTCGCGTTCTTCTTCAGCCGTGGCGGTGAACTGCATCGCCCGGGCCAGCAGGTTTGCCGAGGCGACGCCGTCGGCCAGCGCGTGGTGGATTTTGACGACCACCGCGACAGAGTTGTCGGCCATCCCCTCGACGACGTACATCACCCACAGCGGCCGGCTGCGGTCCAGTTGGGTGCTGGCGATCTGGCCGGTCAGCTCGTCGAGTTCCCGACGCCCGCCCGGACTGGGCAGCCGCACCCGCCGCAGGTGGTAGTCGAGGTCCACCTCGGAGTTCTCCACCCACACCGGATGGTGCAGTTGCAGCGGAACCTCGACGAGCCGGTACCGCAGCGGCTCGAGCAGGTGCAGGCGCCGCTGCAACAGGCTACGAAAGAGCTCAAAGGTGAATTCGCCGTCGAAGTCGGAGAAGTCGATGATGCCGGTCTTGATCGTATGGGTGTGGACGTTCGGGGTTTCGGTGTAGAGCATCGAGGCGTCCATGCCGTTGAGTCGTCTCATCACTCACCTCCGTTCACCAGCCGACGAAACGACAGGTCAGGTGATACGCCGCCAATCTACCGCCGACGGCCTGTTCCCAGCAGACTTTCGGGTCCCGGGCGGTGCCGTGCTCGATAGCATCGGTGTCATGGCGGTGACAGGTAAGTTCGGCGCGGTCCGCGAGATGGTCGGCACCCTGCGGCGCTCCGGGCTGATCGCCCCGTTGCGCCCCGATAAATACCTGCGGATGATCGCCGCGATGCGTCGCGAGAACATGTCATCCACATCGGGTTTCGCGGCTGCGGCCCGGCGCAGCCCGAACCGCCCGGGTTTGGTCGACGAACTCGGCACCCTGACCTGGCGTCAACTCGACCGGCGCTCCGAAGCGTTCGCCGCGGCACTGCAGGCATTGACCGGTCGACGACCCGACGTAGTCGCGATCATGTGTCGCAATCATCGGGGGTTCGTCGAGTCACTGGTGGCGGCCAACCGGATCGGCGCCGATGTGTTGCTGCTCAATACGTCGTTCGCCGGCCCGGCGCTGGCCGACGTGGTCAACCGGGAGGGCCCCGACGTCGTCATCTACGACGAGGAGTTCAGCGCGATGATGGACCGCGCCCTGAAGGACCGACCGGATGTCACCCGCATCCTCGCCTGGACTGACCACCCGACACCGGATGAGCCGACGGTCGAGAACATGATCGCCGTGCACGCCGGCCACCGCCCCTCGCGCAGCTATCGCCAGGGCAAGCTGATCCTGCTGACTTCGGGGACGACCGGAACACCCAAGGGCGCCAAGCGATCCGGTGGCGGCCCGGCCGAACTTGTCGCGGTTCTCAGACGCACGCCCTACCGCGCTGGGGAAACCACGGTGGTGATGGCGCCGATGTTCCACGCCTGGGGTTGGTCGCAGCTGGTGATGGCAGCGACGCTGACGTGCACGATCGTCACCCAGCGCAAGTTCGACCCGGAAGCCACCCTGGCGCTGATCGACCGTTATCGGGCCACCGGCTTGAGCGTGGTGCCGGCGATGTTCGACCGCATCATGGAACTGCCCGCGGATGTGCGCGGCCGCTACAGCTGCCGGTCGCTGCGGCTCGCGGTGGCCTCCGGATCTCGGATGCGACCCGACGTGGTGACCGCGTTCATGGACCAGTTCGGCGACGTCATCTACAACAACTACAACGCCACCGAAGTCGGTATGATCGCCACGGCCACACCCGCCGACCTGCGCGCGGCGCCCGACACCGCCGGCAGACCGGCCGAAGGCACCGAAATCCACATCCTGGACGCCGATCTCCGGGAACTGCCCGCCCGGGAGGTCGGCCGGATCTACGTCAGCAACACCACCGGATTCGACGGCTACACCTCCGGGACCACCAAGGACTTCCACGACGGGTTCATGGCCTCCGGCGACATGGGCTATCTCGACGAGGCCGGCCGGTTGTTCGTGGTCGGTCGCGACGACGAGATGATCGTTTCCGGCGGAGAGAACGTCTACCCGATCGAGGTGGAGAAGATCCTGACCGGCCACCCGGCAGTGGCGGAGACAGCGGTGCTCGGCGTGGACGATGAGCAGTTCGGCCAGCGGTTGGTTGCGTTCGTCGTGCTCGAACCCGGCCTCGGACGTGACGCGCCGGTGACACCCGATGAACTCAAACAGCATGTGCGCGACAACTTGGCCAATTACAAAGTGCCCCGCGAAATCGCCATCCTCGATGAACTGCCCCGCAACATCACCGGCAAGATCATCCGCAGCGAATTGCTGGCCCGGATGAGCCCTAACCGATAACCGGAAATCGGCGCCGGCGGGCCAGTTCGTCGAGTGCGTCCTGCATCCGCGCGCGAACGGCGCGATCTACTTCGTCGACGTCGGGTTCCGGCCCGAATTCACGTTCGATGTTGATCGGTTCGAGGATTCGGGTGACGATCTTGGCGGGCATCGGCAGGTTCGGCATGAACCCGGAGGTGAGCCCGAACGGGAACCCGACGATGATCGGGGCGACTTTGAGACGCAGCAGCTTGTCGAGCCGCAGCAGCCGGGCCAGCCACTCACCGCGGCTGAGGATCAGAAACTGTTCCTGGCCGCCGATGCTGACCACCGGCACGATCGGCACGCCGGCATCCAGCGCGGTGCGCACGTAGCCTTTGTGGCCGGCGAAGTCGATCTTGTCGGCGTCCCTGGTCGGCCGGAACACGTCGTGATCACCGCCGGGGAACACCATGGTGGTCGCACCGCAACGCAGCGCGGCGATGGCGTGCTCGCGGCTGGCCGGCAGAAACCCGGCCGGGCCCAGCACCGGCTTACCCGCCAGCAGCAGACCGTCGTGCGCGAGGATGTAGAACGGCCGCTCGCCGCCGAAGTGGTCGTAGAAGGCGACCGCGACCACCGGAACGTCCATCGGCACCATCCCACCGGAGTGGTTGGACACCAGCAGCGAACCGCCATCCGGGATGTGTTGCAGCCCTTGAACATCGGACCGGAAATAGAATTTGACCGCCAGCCGCAGCAGCGGCATCAACCGGCCGACGTAGGCGGCGTCGCGCAGCGCCAGCCACGCCGCACTGTCCGACTGGTCGGCCGCCGGTTCGCCCGCCATCGCCGTCGGGGGTCAGCTTGCCGCGGCCGAGTGGTGCTTGCGGCGATGTTCGGCGGCGCGGGTCAGCACCGACTCCACCGCCGAGTGCAGCCCCGGAAGGAACACCTCGTGCTGCAGCGTGCAGCACGCATGCCCGCCGTCGACGGTCACCGTGACCGCATCGGGGATCTGACCGGCCATCCAGTGCTGGTGCCGGGGCGAGATGACCTTGTCCCGCGACGGGATCAGCACCGAGGTGGGCACGTCGATCTCGGTGAGCCAGGATCGGGAGTCGAACCGGACGATCTCGGCCAGCGAGCGCAGCATCGATCCGACGCTGGTTGACCGGAACTCACCCAGCGCCCACAGGTAAGGGTGCGGCGGTGCGATGTCGGCGCCGGGCAGCACCGGGGTGGACGGTGCGCCTGGCTGCGGACTGAATGTGTCCAGCAGTGCCGCGAAGATGCTGGTGCCCAGTCGCATCGGGGCGGCCTCCGCGAAGGTCGCGGCCCCGGCGCACAGCACCAACCCGTCGACCCGGTCGCGGTGTCGTCGCCACGCCAGTTGGGCCACCAGCGATCCCATCGAGAACCCGACCGGAATGAAAGTGTCGATACCCAGCGCGTCGGCCACCGCTACGACGTCGTCGGCGGAGTCTTCCAGCAGCAGTCGCGACGAGGCGATGCCGGCTCCGTGACCGCGCAGGTCCAACACCACCACCCGACCGAACTGGCGCATCAACTCCAGTGACGGATGCCAGGTCAGCAGCCCGGTGCAGGCCACCGAGTGCAGCATGATGAAGGTCGGGGTCTTGATCCGGCTACTGTCCGGCCCGGAGTCCACCACGTAGGTGCTGCCACGACCGGGGAGTTCGAGGATTCGCCCGGCCGGGTGTTCCCGCGGCGCAGCCACTTCGGGCAGTTTCACTGCCCGGAACGTTGGCGACAGGCCTCTCAGGCCAGACATAAGTTCAATTATGCCAGTAAAGCACAGCTATAAGGCTCCGCCTAGGGTTTGAACGGGTTAACCGCGAACTGAATCACCCGATACGGCGCCCGCTCCCGCGCGTCGCTGTTGTTCCACTGGCTGACGAACACCCGCACCTCGTCCAGCGTCGACCCCGGCGAGATGTAGCCCCCGTACGGCTGGGCCAGTCGGTTGTCGAACGGGGGCGGCAATACCTCAGCAGCAGGCTCGGGCCAGTCGCCGCGTTGCACCACCGTGGTCACCGGCGCAGTCCCCAGCGACGTCGGGTCGTTGGCCACCCGCACTTCCATGTTTCCCGTGGTGCCGTTGAAGTACGACAGCACGGTCTTGCCGTCAATCTGCCGCACACTGAGCTCACCGATCTGGTCGTCCCACAGCGCGGTGGGCGTCTTGTTCCAGCCGCCGTCAGAGCCCGCGGCCCAGCCCTGCCAACGGGACCGGTCGGCGAACGTCCCCGGGGTGGCGCGATACAGCAGCACCGGTGCGGAGCGGTCGAAGTTGTTGGCGACGATATACACCCAGCCGCTCGGCGAGTCCGGAGTCGGGATCGGGTCGTAGTACCCGCTGATCTGCGACTGCCGGGAGTCCTGGTAGGCGGCGCCGCGCCGCGAACCCGCCACGGTTTGCCAGCCGGGGCCTCCCGGTTCGGCCTTCACCAGCCGCGAGTTCTGCGGCACCAGCATCTTGGTGGTGGTCACCAGCAGATAGTTGACCCGGTTGATTGACACCACCCCAGCCGGCAGCTGCGAACACCCGGGCGCTGCCGGTTCGGCCAACAGCGGCTGGGAGACCCCGTTCACGCCGGTGTAGCGCAACCCGGCCGGGTCATCGATGGAGTCGGGATCGACGCGCAGCGCGATCGGCGAGTACCAGCCGCCGTAGCCGACGCCCTGACCGGCGAAGCTGTCCCCACAGATCTGCAAGACCTCGCTGGGGAACTCCATGAACTCGCACAGGTCGGTGGCACCGATCCCGTAGTCGCCGGTGAGCGTGCCGGTCCCGGCGCTCGGGCCAATCCGCATCACCTGGCCCTCGGCCAGCGGCCACAGCACCGGCCTGGGAATCGGTGCGGGCGGTTCGGCGCGCGCCAGCCACGGCGGGGTCAACAGCAGCGCCGAGAGGGCCAGCCACACCAGGTGGCGGCTCACCCGTGGATCACCGCGCAGCGGCGAGCAGTTCGGCGATCTGGATGGTGTTGAGCGCCGCGCCCTTGCGCAGGTTGTCGCCGGAGACGAACAGGGCCAAGCCACGCCCATCTGGGACGCCGGGGTCGGCCCGGATCCGGCCGACCAGCGTGTCGTCGGCGCCGGCGGCGGCCAGCGGGGTGGGCACGTCGACCAACATCACCCCTGGCGCGTCCGCGAGCAACTCGGCGGCCCGCGCCGGTGACAGCGGCTCGGCGAACTCGGCGTTGATCGACAGGGAGTGGCCGGTGAACACCGGCACCCGCACGCAGGTCCCGCTGACCGCCAGCTCCGGGATGCCCAGGATCTTACGGCTCTCGAAACGCAGCTTCTGGTCTTCGTCGGTCTCGCCACTGCCGTCGTCGACGTAGCTGCCCGCCAGTGCCACCACGTTGAACGCGATCGGCGCGACGTATTGTTTCGGCGCCGGGAAATTCACCGCGCCACCGTCGTGCACCAGCCGTTCGGCGTCGTCGGAGACCGCGCGCACCTGCTCGGCGAGCTCTCGCACGCCGGCCAGCCCGCTGCCGGAGACCGCCTGATACGTCGAGACCACCAGCCGGACCAGCCGTGCCTCTTCGTGCAGCGGCTTGAGCACCGGCATCGCGGCCATCGTGGTGCAGTTCGGGTTGGCGATGATGCCCTTCTTGAGGCCCCCGGCGGCGCGGACGTCGCGGTTGAAGTTCACCTCTGCGACGACCAGTGGCACGTCGGGGTCCTTGCGCCAGGCCGACGAGTTGTCGATCACGGTCACCCCGGCGGCGGCGAAACGCGGCGCCTGCGCCCGTGACGTCGCACCGCCGGCGGAGAACAGTGCGATGTCCAGCCCGGTCGGGTCGGCGGTTTCGGTGTCTTCGACCTCGATCTCGACGCCGCGGAACGCCAGCTTGCGCCCCGCCGAGCGGGCCGAGGCGAAGAACCGCACGCTGGTCGCCGGGAAGTCCCGCTCTTCGAGCAGTGCGCGCATCACCTGGCCCACCTGGCCGGTGGCACCCACCACCCCTATCGACAAGTCTTTCGCGACCATCTCTACCGCCCCGTCCCGGCGTACACCGTGGCCTGCTCCTCGCCGCCGAGCCCGAACGCCTCATGCAGCGCGACGACGGCCTTGTCCAGCTCGGATTCGTGGCACAGCACCGATATCCGGATCTCCGAGGTGGAGATCAGGTCGATGTTCACCCCGTTGTCGGCCAGCGTCTCGCAGAACGTGGCGGTCACCCCCGGGTGGCTGCGCATCCCGGCGCCGACCAGCGAAACCTTGCCGACCTTGTCGTCGTAGAGCAGTTCGGTGAAACCGATCTCGTCCTGCAGCGACGTGAGCTTCTCCAGGGCCGCCGGCCCGTTGCTGCGCGGGCAGGTGAAGGTGATGTCGGTCTTGCCGCCCTCGACCTTGGAAACGTTCTGCAACACCATGTCGATGTTGATGTCGGCGTCGGCGATGGCGCGGAACACTTTGGCCGCGCTACCGGGCACGTCGGTCAGGCCGACGACGGTGACCTTGGCTTCGCCCTTGTCATGGGCGACTCCGGTCAGGATGGCATCTTCCATGGCGATGTCCTCGATCGATCCGGCAACGATGGTGCCTGGCTTGTCCGAGTACGACGACCGGACGTGGATGGGCAAGTGGTAGCGGCGGGCGTATTCGACGCAGCGCAGCATCAGCACCTTGGCTCCGCACGCGGCCAGTTCGAGCATCTCCTCGAACGTGACCGTGTCCAGTCGCCTGGCGTCGGGCACAATGCGCGGGTCGGCGCTGTAGATGCCGTCGACGTCGGTGTAGATCTCACAGACGTCGGCTTTCAGCGCGGCGGCCAACGCCACCGCAGTGGTGTCCGAGCCGCCGCGCCCCAGGGTGGTGACGTCCTTGGTGCCCTGGCTGACTCCCTGGAACCCGGCGACCAGCACGACCTGTCCCTCCTCGAGCGCGGCCTGCAGCCTGCCCGGGGTCACGTCGATGATCTTCGCCTTGCCGTGGACACCGGTGGTGATCACCCCGGCCTGCGAGCCGGTGAACGACCGCGCCTCACAGCCGAGCGATTCGACGGCCATCGCCACCAGCGCGTTGGAGATCCGCTCACCGGCGGTCAGCAGCATGTCCAGCTCACGGGCGGGCGGCTCCGAGCACACCTGCAGTGCGAGGTCCAGCAGGTTGTCAGTGGTGTCGCCCATCGCCGAGCAGACCACGACGACGTCGTTGCCGGCTTTCCTGGTCGCGACGATGCGCTCGGCAACCCGGCGGACCCGTTCGGCGTCAGCCACCGACGATCCACCGTACTTCTGCACCACGAGCGCCACTTTTCGTCCCTTCCCGAAAGGCTCGTCCCAGGATAGGGGAAGCGGACCGCGGCGTTGACGCTGCGCCCGGGGCCGTTTCCAGGCCGGGTGATCTGCGCGTAAACTGCACGATGTGCAGCGGGTGCTCCTTCTCGAACGCCGCGGCGGGGTCTGACCAGACCGGCTTCCCGCCGCGGGTATTCGGATTCGCCGGTCTCGAGGTCCAGCTGACAACCCGGAGCAAACATCGTGACAACCTTTTCCCGACCCTCACCCGACGCATTCACGTCCGGCCCCGCCATCAGAACGCCGGCCGGCCCGCCGAACGTCGGGCAGCCCGCCTGGAACGCTCAGCGCGGCTCGTCCATGCCGGTCAACCGGTACCGCAGCTTCGACGAAGAGGTACCGGGCGGCAGCCCGGCGTTGGGCACAGTGGCGGTTCCATTCGACCGCACCTGGCCGGACCGGGTAATCAACGCCGCCCCGCTGTGGTGTGCGGTCGATCTGCGCGACGGCAACCAGGCGCTGATCGACCCGATGAGCCCCGCCCGCAAGCGGCGGATGTTCGACCTGCTGGTGAAGATGGGCTACAAGGAGATCGAGGTCGGCTTCCCGTCGGCCAGCCAGACCGACTTCGACTTCGTCCGCGACATCATCGAGGCCAACGCGGTTCCCGACGACGTCACCCTGCAGGTGCTGACCCAGTGTCGTGACGAGTTGATCGAGCGCACTTTCGAGGCCTGCGCCGGCGCGCCGAATGTCATCGTGCACTTCTACAACTCGACGTCGATCCTGCAGCGTCGGGTGGTGTTCCGCGCCGATCGGGCCGAGGTGCAGGCCATCGCGGTGGCCGGCGCGCGCAAGTGCCTGGCGGAGGCGGCGAAGCACCCGGGCACCCGGTGGCGCTTCGAGTATTCGCCCGAGTCTTACACCGGCACCGAACTGGAATACGCCAAAGCGGTTTGCGACGCGGTCGGCGATGTCATCGAGCCGACGCCGGACAACCCGATCATCTTCAACCTGCCGGCGACGGTGGAGATGGCCACCGCGAACATCTACGCCGACTCGATCGAGTGGATGAGCCGCAATCTGAACCGGCGGGACTCGGTCATCCTGAGCCTGCATCCGCACAACGATCGCGGCACCGCGGTGGCCGCCGCCGAACTGGGCTATGCGGCCGGGGCGGACCGCATCGAGGGTTGCCTGTTCGGCAACGGCGAGCGCACCGGCAATGTCTGCCTGGTGACGCTGGGGCTGAACCTATTCTCCCGCGGGGTGGACCCGCAGATCGATTTCTCCAACATCGACGAGATCCGCCGCACCGTCGAATACTGCAACCAGCTGTCGGTGCCCGAACGCCACCCCTACGGCGGTGACCTGGTCTACACCGCGTTCTCCGGCAGCCACCAGGACGCGATCAACAAGGGCCTGGACCAGATGAAGATCGACGCCGACGCCGCCGACTCCGATGTCGAGGACATGCTCTGGCAAGTGCCCTACCTGCCGATCGACCCCCGCGACGTCGGCCGCACCTACGAGGCGGTGATCCGCGTCAACTCGCAGTCGGGCAAGGGCGGGGTGGCTTACGTCATGAAGGCCGACCACGGACTGGTGCTGCCGCGGCGGCTGCAGATCGAGTTCTCCCGCGTGATCCAGAAGCTCGCAGAGGGCACCGGGGGCTCAGCGGACGCGGGCGGCGAAGTCACCCCCAAGGAGATGTGGGATGCGTTCGCCGACGAGTATCTGACCCCGATCCGGCCGCTGGAGCGCATGCGGCAGCGGGTGATCGGCGCCGAGATCGACGGCGGCACCGACCGGATCGAGGCCGTGGTGAAGATCGACGGCGTCGAAACCGAGATCGCCGGCACCGGGAACGGCCCGCTGGCCGCTTTCGTCGACGCGCTGGGGCACGTCGGAATCGAGGTGGCGGTGCAGGACTACTCCGAGCACGCCATGAGCGCCGGCGAGGAGGCCCAGGCGGCCGCCTACGTCGAGGCGCAGATCGACGGGCGCACCGCGTGGGGGGTGGGGATCGCGCCGTCGATCACGACCGCATCGCTGCGGGCGGTGGTGTCGGCGGTGAACCGGGCCGCCAGGAGCTAGCTGACCAGGACTGACTAGATACTGCGTCGAATGTGTACCGGCAGGGAAAAGAGGCACTCGATGGAAACGCGAAAGTCTGCCAGGGGAGAACGAGCGTCGATGCGGCTCCTACTGCCGCTGCTTGGTGTATCGGTCATGATCGGCCTTGCCGGGCCAGCACATGCCGATCCTGAAGTAGGCGCTGCACCCGACCCCGCCGATACCAACTTCCTTTTTTCCCTGCACGCGGCGGGCATCACGTACAACCGCTCGGATCTCGTCATCAGCACCGGGAAAGCGGTGTGCCGATTAATGGCGAACGGCACACCGAGCACGGAGATCCTGGCGGATCTCAAGCAGGGCAACCCTGAGATGACGCCGGGCCACGGCGAACAATTCGTGGCGATCTCGGCACAGTCATACTGCCCCAACCAGTTGGTTCCCAGCGCAGCCAACTGATCCGTCCACTATCAGAACAGTGAAATCTGTTCGCCGGCGGCGCCGGCGTCGGTGAAGTCCTCGATGCCGGTACCCCCGACCACGGTGCCGACGCAGGCCAGGAACTGCTCATCGGAGACCGTCGGTACGCCGAGTCCCCGGGCTGCATAGCCCTTGCCCTGCTCCGGGCGGGATTGGTTGCAGATCACCAGCGAGGTGTGACTGTCGACGTTGTCGCTGTAGGCCAGGCCGGCGTGCAGGATGCGTTCGACAAGTTCTTCGTGGGTGCGGGTGCACTCCGCCGACAGCGCCACCCGCATGCCCTGCACCAACGGGCGGCCCCGGATGTAGCGGCCCGGGTTGAGGTACCGGCACGGCATCCGCGAGGCCAGCGCCTTCAGTGGCCGGAGTTCGTCGTGGGTGATCCGGCCGTTGGGCCACATGCGCCGGGTCACCGGGCGCACCGGCAGCCACACGTCGCGCTCGCGCGCCCGCTGCAGCGACGGCGCCAGCACCCCGGCCAGCACCCGCGCGTCGTCGAGCGCATCGTGCGCCCGGATCTGGGTCACGCCCCAGTGTCGGGCGAGGGTCTCCAGCCGAAGGTTGTCCAAGCCCAGATCCAGCCGTCGGGCCAGTTCCAGCGTGCACATCACCGAGTCGACGGGCAGTTCCGCGCCGGCCATCTCGGCCTCCGCGGCCAGGAACGCGTAGTCGAATGCCACGTTGTGCGCGACCAGCGTGCGCCCGACGAGCAGCGCGTTCACCTCCTCGACAACATCGGCGAACTCCGGTTGGCCGGCCAGCATCTCGGCGGTCAGCCCGTGCACATGGGTGGGCCCCGGATCGGTTCCCGGGTTGACCAGGCTCGACACCGAACGCTCGACCTGACCGTCGGCGTCGAGGGCCAACGCGGCGATGCTGAGCACGCGGGCCTGACCGGGCCGAAATCCCGAGGTTTCGACGTCGACCACCACCCAGCCGTCGCCGGACTCGCGGGCCGATCGCCCCCATACCGCATCCATAGCACCGAGGATGGCACGTTCCGGCGACGCACGCCGGTCGCCCCGTGCCGTGTCGGCAACTTAAACTCACCGGCGTGATCACAACCCGCGGACGTCTCGCGCTGGCCGCCGGAGCGTGCGCCCGGTGGTCGTCGCGGGTCACCGGCCGCGGTGCCGGCGCGATGATCGGCGGTCTGGTCGCGATGACCCTGGACCGCTCGATCCTGCGCCAGCTCGGCACCGGCCGGCGCACCGTCGTCGTCACCGGCACCAACGGCAAATCGACGACCACTCAGATGGTGGCCGCGGCGCTGCGCCGGATGGGACCGGTCGCCACCAACGCCGAGGGCGCCAACATGGACGCCGGCCTGGTGGCCGCGCTGGCCGCCGACCGCGCCGCCGAGTTGGCGGCCCTGGAAGTCGATGAGATGCACGTGCCGCACGTGGCGGACATGGTGCCGCCGGCCGTGGTGGTGCTGCTCAACCTGTCCCGCGATCAGCTGGACCGGGTCGGCGAGATCAACGCGGTCGAACGGGCGCTGCGGGCCGGGCTGGCGCGGCATCCGCAGGCGGTGGTGGTGGCAAACTGCGACGACGTGCTGATGACCTCGGCGGCATACGACTGTGCGCGGGTGGTGTGGGTTGCCGCCGGCGGCGGCTGGTCGGGCGACTCGGTCAGCTGCCCGCGCAGCGGCGAGGTGATCGTGCGGGAGAACGACCACTGGTATTCCACCGGCACCGACTTCAAACGGCCCAGCCCGCACTGGCGGTTCGACGACGAGTTTCTCTATGGGCCCGACGGTCTGGTGCTGCCGATGCGGTTGGCGCTGCCCGGCCGGGTCAATCGTGGCAACGCCGCCCAGGCCGTCGCCGCGGCGGTCGCGCTCGGTGCCGATCCGGTCGGAGCGGTGACCGCGGTGTCCGGCGTGGACGAGGTCGCCGGGCGGTACCGAACCGTCCAGGTCGGCGCACACGCGGTGCGGATGCTGTTGGCCAAGAATCCGGCCGGGTGGCAGGAGGCGCTGTCGATGGTCGACCGGGCCGCCTCGGTGGTGATCGCCGTCAACGGGCAGGTGCCCGACGGCGAGGACCTGTCCTGGTTGTGGGATGTGCGCTTCGAGCATTTCGATCAGGTGGCGGTAGTGGCCGCCGGCGAGCGGGGCACCGACCTGGCGGTGCGGTTGGGTTATGCCGGCGTCGAGCACACCCTGGTGCACGACGTACCGGCCGCGATCGCTGCGTGCCCGCCCGGCCCCGTCGAGGTGGTGGCGAACTACACCGCCTTCCTGGCGCTCAACCGGGCGTTGGAGCGTTCGCGGTGACTGACTCGACCGTGCGGATCGGGCTGGTGCTGCCCGACGTGATGGGCACCTACGGCGACGGCGGCAACGCGTTGGTGCTGCGGCAGCGGCTGCGGCTGCGCGGGATCACCGCAGAGATCGTCGAGATCACCCTGTCCGACGCGGTACCCGAGTTTTTGGATCTGTACACGCTGGGCGGGGCGGAGGACTACGCGCAGCGGTTGGCCACCCGGCATCTGATCAAGTACCCGGGCCTGCAGCGGGCGGCGGCTCGGGGGGCACCGGTGCTGGCGATCTGCGCGGCCATTCAGGTGCTCGGAGCGTGGTACGAGACGTCGGCCGGGGACCGGGTGGATGGGGTGGGCCTGCTGGACGTGACCACGTCGCCGCAGGACGGGCGCACCATCGGCGAGGTGGTCACGACGCCGTTGCTGGCGGGGCTATCGGAGCGGCTGACCGGGTTCGAGAACCACCGTGGCGGCACGGTGCTGGGCCTGGCGGCGTCCCCGCTGGGCGCGGTGGAGAAGGGCGCGGGCAACCGGGTCGGCGACGGCTTTGACGGTGCGGTGCAGGGCACTGTGGTCGCCACCTATATGCACGGGCCGTGCCTGGCCCGCAATCCGCAGCTGGCCGACCTGCTGCTGTCCCGGGTGGTCGGTGAGCTGGCACCGCTGGCACTGCCCGAGGTGGATGTGCTGCGCCGGGAGCGACTCGCAGCACCGCGTCGGGCCTAGTGCCGGCGAGAACCGAGAACTAAGCCAGGTGGTCGCGCAGCGACCCCTGCTCACCGAACAACCGAGCGGTCCATTCATCGATCAGCGCGGTGTTGTCAATGTCGCTGGGGTGAAAACCGATTCGCAGGTAGGCGACTAGGCGGCGGATCACCTTTCGCGTCAGGAATGGTGAGTGTCGCAGTGCGGCAATACTCTTGATCAGACGCACCGGGTGGTAGGTGGCCCGATCACCGAGCATCGACAGCGTGGTGCGCAACGCCAGCACGCCGATGAACGAGAAGCTGGCGATCCACATCGCGACGATCCGCAGCCGCTCGGTGCCGCCGATCGCGCGGTAGACGTCGAACGCGACGGCCTTGTGCTCGGACTCCTCCAGCGCATGCCACAGCAGAACCGACCTGACCTCATTGTCCCCCAGCACCTCTCGGGCACGGGGATCCTCGAGCAGTGTCTCGGCGAGCGTGGCGGTGTAGTGCTCCAGCGCGGCGGTCGCGGCCAGGCAGTAGCGCGGACCGCGCCATCGTTCGAGCCGCGCCAGGCCGTTCTGTGTCCGCCGGTCTATCCGGTGGGTGGGATAGCCCATCAGCTGCAGTTGGTCGTTGAGTTCGCGATGCTGCCGACCGTGGGTAATCTCCTGCCCGGTGAACCCGGCGACGGCCTCCTTCAACCGCGGGTCGGTGATCCGGTCCGCGTAGTGATGCACCGAGCGGACGAAGAAGTCTTCCCCCTGCGGAAAGAACGCCGACAACACCGCTACCACGTGGCTCATCACGAGATCGCCCTGGACGAAATGGCGCTCCAGCGGCTTGACGTTGTATTGGAAGCCAATCCTGCGGACCTTGATCGGTCGCGGCGACCGGCTGGCTTCGACACCGGACGTGGGCTCAAGCGAGTTCATCTCAACGCCTTTCGGGCGACACCGGACTAGTACACGGTACCCACGGTACCGGATACCCGCTAGGTCTGAATCAGGTCCGAATCAGACCATCGTGCGACGGCCGGTTAATGCCCGACCCAGCGTCAGTTCGTCGGCGAACTCCAAGTCGCCGCCCATCGGCAGCCCCGAGGCGATCCGGGTGACGGCCAGACCCGGAATGTCGCGCAGCATCCGCACCAGATAGGTGGCCGTGGCCTCCCCCTCGGTGTTGGGGTCGGTGGCGATGATCACCTCGCCGACGTCGACGCCGTCGACCCGTTCGCCGACCCGGGTCAGCAGTTCACGAACGCGCAACTGCCCGGGGCCGATCCCGGACAGCGGGTCCAGCGCACCGCCCAGCACGTGGTATCGACCGTGGAACTCTCGGGTGCGCTCGATGGCCTGCACATCCTTGGGCTCTTCGACGACGCAGATCTGCGAGCCGTCCCGGCGCGAATCGGCGCAGATCCGGCAGCGCTCCGCATCGGAGACGTTGCCGCACACCTCGCAGAACCGCACCCCGTCGCGGACCTTGGTCAGCACCGCGGTGAGCCGGTCGATCTCCGTCGGCTCAACTGACAGCAGGTGGAACGCGATGCGCTGAGCGCTCTTGGGGCCGATGCCCGGCAGCTTGCCCAACTCGTCGATGAGGTCTTGGACCGGCCCTTCAAACAAGTTCCGACACCGTTACATCCCGGGCATACCGAGCGCGTTGCCCATGCCGCCGGCCAGTGGGGAGAGCCGCTGCTGCGCCAGCGTGGTGGCCTTCTTCGATGCGTCAGCCAGTGCCCCGATGATCAGGTCCTGGAGGGTCTCGGCGTCATCCGGGTCGATGACCTTGGGGTCGATCGCTACGGCGACCACCTCGCCGTTGCCCTTGGCGGTCACCCGCACCAAACCGCCGCCGGCCTCGCCGTGCACCTCCGTGTTGAGCAACTCCTGCTGAGCGGCCATCAACTGCTGCTGCATCTGCTGCGCCTGGGCGAGCAGGGCCGACATGTCGGGTTGGCCCCCTGGTTGCATGAGTAGTCCCCTTCCGTTGTCGGGTGCTGCGGTCTCGACTTGGTTGCGGCTTGATTTCAGCTGTAGACCCTGCGCGGTTCGAAACACCTAGCGTAGTCGGCACCGGGCTACGTTCGCGTCGTGCGCCTACCAGTTTTCCCGCGTGTCGGGATCGCGATCGCCACCAGCCTGCTGGTGGCCGTCTCACTGACCGCAGCCGCGCCGTCGACCGCCTCCCCCTCCAACATCGCCGGCATGATCGTGTTCCTCGATCCTGGACACAATGGCGCCAACGACGCCTCAATCGGGCGTCAGGTGCCCACCGGCCGCGGCGGCACCAAGAACTGCGGGACCAGCGGTACCACCACCGATACCGGTTATCCCGAGCACGGTTTTAGCTGGGACACCACCCTGCGAATCCGTCAGGAACTCAACGCGCTCGGCGTCCGCACCGCGATGAGCCGCGGTGACGACAATGCGCTGGGGCCGTGCGTCGACGAGCGCGCCGCAATGGCCAACGCCTTGCACCCCAACGGGATCGTGTCCATCCACGCCGACGGCGGCCCGGCAGCCGGGCGGGGCTTCCACGTCAACTATTCGGCGCCACCGCTGAACCCGGCGCAGGCCGGCCCCTCGGTGCAGTTCGCCAAGGTGATGCGCGACCAGTTACAGGCCTCCGGCATCCCACCGGCTACCTACATCGGCGATGACGGACTCAAGGGGCGGTCCGACCTGGCCGGCCTGAACCTGGCGCAGTACCCGGCGATTCTGGTCGAGTTGGGCAACATGAAAAACCCCGTCGACGCGGCGCTGATGGAGAGCGCGGCCGGCCGGCAGCAATACGCCGACGCGGTGGTCCGCGGCATCGCGGGATTTTTGACCAGTCAAGCGCTGGCCCGGTGAGCGGCCCGGGGGGGCCTATTCACCATCAGCGATCCAACGCCGGGGGGCAACTGATGTCTGTTCGTCACGCCGATACACCGACGGCCCACGCAGGTGGGGTGCGAAGGTTGCTGGACAGCTACCGGTCCATCCCGGCGACCTCGTCGGTCCGACTGGCCACGCCGGCGTCGACTCTGTTCCGCACCCGCGTCAGACGCGATGCTCCCGGGCTGGACACTTCCGGCCTGACGAACGTCCTCTCGGTCGACCCGCAGAACCGCACGGCCGACGTCGCCGGGATGTGCACCTACGAGGATCTGGTGGCGGCTACCCTGCCGTACGGCCTGTCACCGCTGGTGGTCCCCAAGCTGAAGACGGTCACGCTCGGTGAGGCGGTCAGCGGCTTGGTTATCGAGTCGGTATCGTTCCGCAACGGACTGCCCAGCGAATCGGTGCTGGAGATGGACATCCTTACCGGCGCAGGGGAATTGGTCACCGCATCACGCGAACAACATGCCGACCTGTTCCGGGCGTTTCCGAATTCCCATGGAACGCTCGGCTATCCCACCCGATTACGCATCGAATTGGAGCCGGTCAAACCGTTCGTGGCACTCCGACATATCCGGTTTCACGCACTGGGCGACCTGGTGGCGGCAATGGACAGGATCATCGACACCGGCGGCCTTGACGGAACACCGGTGGACTACCTCGACGGTGTGGTGTTCAGCCCCGACGAGAGTTACCTGTGCGTCGGAATGCAAACCCGCACAACCGGATCGGTCAGCGACTACACGGGCCAGCAGATCTACTACCGCTCGATCCGGCACCAAGACGGGATCCACGACGACCGCCTGACGATCCACGACTACCTCTGGCGCTGGGACACCGACTGGTTCTGGTGCTCCCGGACGTTCGGGACGCAGGACCAGTTGCTGCGGCGATGCTGGCCACGGGGTTACCGACGCAGCAGCGTCTACCGGAAACTGCTGACCTACGACCGACGGTCCGACATCGCCGACCGGATCGAACGGCGCCACCACCGCCCGCCACACGAACGAGTGCTGCAGGACATCGAGGTGCCCATCGGAAACTGCCGCGAGTTTCTGGACTGGTTCCTCGAGACCGTGCCGATCCAACCGGTGTGGCTGTCCCCAGTGCAGCTGCGCGGCGAGAATGCTTGGCCGCTCTACCCCATCCGACCCAACCGCAGCTACGTCAACATCGGATTCTGGTCCTCGGTACCTGCCGGCCCGACGGAGGGGGCGACCAACCGCCTGATCGAGGCGAAGGTGATCGCGCTCGACGGGCGCAAGTCGCTGCACTCGGACGCCTACTACACCGCCTCGGAGTTCGACGAACGCTACGGCGGGGCGACCTACCGGACAGTCAAGAAAATCTACGACCCCGATTCGCGACTCCTCGACCTCTCTGCGCGGGCAGTACAAGGACGGTGACCGCACGGCGACGAGAACGGTCTGCCGTTGTGACCATGGTGGCGCCCGGGCACGGCCGGGATCAGTGGCGGCTCAGCGCACCGGTGCGGGAGGCGATGGGCCGCAGGAAGACCGGCGCTGCGGCCACCCAGGCGACGACGATCACGACCAGTGCGGCGGCGAAGACCCCGAAGCCGATCCAGCTGTCGTCATCGCGCATCGCGTACATGTGATTGAGGTTGTTGCGGGCACCGGTGGCCAGCACCAGGCTGACGTGGACGACGATGAACGCGACGAAGTACAGCATCACCGGGAAGTGCACGGCTCGGGCGATCCCAATCGGGTAGAACTTGTCGATCTTCTTGACACCCACGGGCCATGCCCCGGACATCCGCACCCCGGTGATGATCGCCAGGGGCGCGGCGACGAACACGGTGGCGAAGTAGGCCAGCAACTGTAGAGCGTTGTAGTTGACCCAGCCGTTTTCGGTCGGCCAATTCAGGGATGCGTACTGGATCGCGGTCGACAGCGCGTTGGGAAATACATCGAATCCGGTGGGAATCAACCTTTTCCATTGTCCGGCGCTGAACAGCAGGACATAAAAAATTGCACCGTTGAGTACCAGCAGCGCGGCCAGGGTGAGATGGAACCACAGGTCGAGGCTGATCTTCCTAGGCGAATTCTTCGTGCGAATCAGTCCGTCGTTTCGACGAGTCCAGTACACACCCGGACGTTGGATGGTGCGCACCGTCCACCCCGAGCGAATAAGCAGCAGGACGATCAGACTGTTCAGGAAGTGCTGCCAGCCCAGCCAGCCGGGAAACCCGATCGGAGTGTTTTCCGGCAGCCTCGACTGGCCGGGATAGTCGGTGAGGAATGCCTGCACTGCGGGCAGTTGACGCAACCGCTGAGCGACGATGACCACGGTCAGCAACAGCAGGAGCACCAGCGGGATGATCCAGACGAGTTTGAACCACCTGGTCGATGAAAGGGGTTCCGTCTCAATCAACTTGAACTTCACCAGAGATGCCTTCCGGTAGGCGCCGATCCGCAATAGATCGCACAGCACAGGACTGGCCGCCGATGCTTGACATACAGCACAGATGCGGCGGTACTCGGCGCCGATCAGGTTGCAGGCCGAAGCGAGATCACGCTGCGCAAATTCTCCCCAGGATCACCGGGGCACGGAATCGACTGTAACACCGTATATTTCGACATGAGAATGGTAGATTCGTGTGGCGATAGCCACAGTTGCGCCCTCGGCGTTACTCGGACACCGAACCGGTGGCGGCCCGGCGGGCGAATTCCGGTGCACGCTCGGGACGGACACCGACCCCGACGAAGTAGGCGGGTATCGCGGTGAGCCACGACAGCCGTTCGACCACGGTCAACAGCGCTTCCGGCGGTCTGACCGCCTTACCGCGAAGGATCGGGCCCAGCAGTCGGTGCAACACCCGCTGCACCGTCTGGGTGACCACGGTGGGCAGTACCCGGCGGCGCCGGACGGCGGCCAGGTCGGCATTGCGCACCCGATGCCGTTGCAGCGGTTCGGCCAGCAGGGTCGCGGCGGCGACGGCGTCTTGGACGGCCAGGTTGATGCCGACGCCGCCGACCGGCGACATCGCGTGCGCGGCGTCACCGATGCACAACAGTCCGCCGGTGTGCCAGCGATGCAACCGATTCACCCGCACGTCGAGGTGCTTGACATCGTCCATCGACTTCAGCGCCGCCACCGTATCGGCTGCGTCCGGTATCAGTTCGGCGACGTCGCGGCGGAACGCCTCGATGCCGCGGGCCCGCAGGTCGGCGTCGGTGCCCTTGGCACCGAGGTAGGCGACCTGGAAGTAACCCCGGCGGGGAATCAGGATTGCGGCCTTGCCGGGCGCGATGCGCGGCACCAGCGAGGAAGCCGTGGCCTCAGCGCGAGGCAGCCGGAACCACCACACATCGAAATTCACCGGGAATTCGCGCGTCGCCAGACCCGCTTCCCGGCGGACGAGCGACGAGCGGCCATCACAGGCCACGGTCAGTTCGGCGCGCAGTTCGCCAGCACCGGCGAGGCTTCGGTAACGCACCCCGCTGACAGCACCGCCCCGTTCCGCGTCCGTCAGCAGGCCGGTGACTTCGGTGTTCATCCGCAGGGTGAAGCCGGGCTCGGCCAGCGCGGCATCGGCGAGCAGCTTCAGCAGGTCCCATTGCGGCACCATCGCGACGAACGGGTGCGGTTGACGACGCAGTCGCTCGAAGTCGAGCAGGGTGACCGAGCGCCCGTTGGACTCGAACGCGGCCTTGCGGACCTCGCTGTAGGGCAGCGCCGCGAACTGCGGCCACAATCCGAGCTCGTCGAGCAGTCGCATGGTGGTCGGATGCACGGTGTCGCCACGGAAATCCCGCAGGAAATCGCCATGCTTCTCCAGCACGGTGACCTGCACACCGGCCCGCGCCAACAACAGTCCGAGGACCATGCCCGCCGGGCCGCCACCAACGATTGCGCAGGTGGTCGCGTCATTCATCGCGGACCCTCCTCGAGGTCAGTCCCCGTCGATACGGCGGGCGCCCAATTCATTCTGCAGCAGCTCCAGCGCGGCCTCTTCCGGGTCGCGGCGCGGTGCCGACGGCTCGGTCGCGTCCTTGGCTGCTTCGGCCAGCATGGCCTCCTCGTCGGCACGCCGGGCCCGATCCGCCACCGGGGTGGTCGGCGCCGCAGCGGCAACCGGTGGCCCACCGGACTCGCAACGAACCCGCCAGTTCACCCCGAGAGCGTCCTTGAGGGCGTCCGTGATGACATCGGCGTTGCGCTGTTCGGACAACCGTTTGGCCAGTGGCGCTGACTCATGGGTGAGCACCAAGGTGTCGCCCTCCACCGCCCGCACGGTGGCACCGGCCAGCATCACCTCAGTGGTTCGGCTGCGCTGGCGCACCTTGTCGCGCACCGCGGGCCACATGGCGCGGACCGCTGTGGCGTCGGGTTCACCCGGGGTCGCGACTGCGGGCTCCGGCTCCGGCCGGGCAGGCTCCGGCGCCGGCGACACCGGCTCTGGCTCTGGCTGCGGCTGCGGCTGCGGCCGAGCAGGCACCGGCGCGGCAGGCACCGGCGCGGCAGGC
>JBDTKT010000258.1:0-13100 GCA_039935195.1 Mycobacterium sp. | reverse complement strand
ATCCCTGGGAGATGGCGTCGTTTTCGGTCAGCCCCACGGTCGCGATCTGGGGGTCGGTGAACACCGCGAACGGCACGTAGCGGTGGTCGGTGGCTTTCATCGAGGCGGTGTCGGCCCAGTCGCACAGCAGATTGTGCTGCACGATGCGGGCTTCATGGTTGGCGACGTGTTTGAGTTCGTAGGGCGACGAGACATCCCCGAGCGCGAAAACGCCGGGCGCCGAGGTTCGTTGGTATTCGTCGACCACCACCCGGCCGCCATCGACGACTATCCCGGCTTGCTCGGCATCCAGCAGATCGCCGTTGGGCAGCCGGCCGGTGGCCACCAGCAGGGCGCCGGCGTGCACCAGCGAGCCGTCGTCGAGTTGCAGGGTCACACCCGGGCCGTTGTTGTGGGCGCCGATCACGTTGCGGTGGCTGCGTACCTCCCATTTGGCCGCCGCAATGCGGGTGAACCGTTGCGCGACGGTGTCGTCGCAGTGCCGCAGCAGTGTCCCGCCGCGGATCACGATCGTGACCCGGACCCCGAGGGCGGAGAAGATATGGGCGAACTCGGTGGCGATGAAGCCGCCGCCGATGATCACCAGGTGCTCGGGCAACTCGGCGATCCGCATCACGTCGTCGCTGGTGTAGTAGTGCACACCGCTGTCTCGGAGTACCGCCGGGATCGCCGACCGCGCACCCGCGGCAATCACCACCTGCTCGGCGGTGAACTCGTCGCCGTCGCCGGTGCGCAACAGATAGCGGCCGTAGGAGGTGATCGGGCCGAACCGGGTGTGGGCGCTATAGACGTCGATGCCTGCCAGGCTGCGCCGGTAGTGCTCGCCGCCGGCGGCGATCGGGTCGATCCGGCCGAAGACGCGCGAGACGATGTCGTCCCAGCGCACGCGATCGATGCGGGCGTCCACACCGTAGCGGGCGGCCTCGGCCACGGTCTGTGCCACCTCCGCGGCGTAGACGAACATCTTGGTCGGGATGCACCCGACGTTCAGGCAGGTGCCACCGAACGTGCCCTGCTCACAGATCGCCACGCTCTTTTCGGCATAACGCTCGTCCAGAATGCTGTTGCCCGAACCTGTTCCGATGATCGCCAGATCGTAGGTTTTCACTCGGTTCCCCTCGGTCGCGTCCGCCAAACAGTCGGCATCAGCATAGGGGCCGATTCGGGCCGGGCGAGGGATAGCCTGAGTGCCGTGCCCGGGGCCGCCAAGACTGACGTCGTGCTGGTGGGCGCGGGCATCATGAGCGCCACCCTGGGGGCGATGCTGCGCCGGCTGGAGCCGGACTGGTCGATCACCCTGATCGAACGACTGGACGCCGCGGGCGCCGAGAGCAGCGGCCCGTGGAACAACGCGGGCACCGGCCATTCCGGGCTGTGCGAGTTGTTCTACACCCCGGAGAAAGCGGCGCGCGTCAACGAGCAGTTCCAGATCAGCCGGCAGTTCTGGGCGTACGCGGTGCAGCACGGCATGCTGGCCGACGCGCGCAGCTTCGTGCGCCCGATCCCGCACGCCGGCTTCGTCACCGGAGCCGACAACGTCGATCAACTACGGCGCCGCCATGACGCGCTCTGCGGCAACCCACTGTTCGCCGGCATCGAATTGATCCGCGACGCCGACGAATTTGCCCGCCGGCTGCCGCTCATGGCCACCGGTCGGGACTTCCGCGAACCGGTGGGGCTGAGCTGGTTCGCCGACGGCACCGACGTGGACTTCGGCTCGCTGGCCACCCAACTGATCGGCTATGGCGTGCGCAACGGGACCGCCGCGCTGTTCGGTCACGAGGTGCGCACCCTGTCGCGGGAGTCCGACGGCAGTTGGACGCTGCGTGTCCGCAACCGGCACACCGGGGAAGATCGCAGACTGAATGCGGGATTCGTATTCGTCGGCGCCGGTGGCGGTGCCCTGCCGCTGCTGCAGAAGTCGGGCATCAAAGAGGCGAAGGGATTCGGCGGGTTTCCAATTGGCGGCCGGTTCCTGCGCTGCGGCAGGCCGGATGTCGTCGATCGGCACCACGCCAAGGTCTACGGCCTGCCGGCACCCGGGGCACCATCGACGACAGCGCCGCATCTGGACGCGCGGGTTGTCAACGGTAGGCCGTGGCTCCTGTTCGGGCCGTTCGCCGACTGGTCGCCGAAATTTCTCAAGTACGGCGCCCGCACCGACCTGGTCGGGTCGGTCAAGCGCGACAATCTGGGGTCGCTGCTGACCGCCGGTGTCCGCCAGCGGGTTCTGATCGGCTATCTGATCGGTCAACTGCGACGGTCGCACGCCGACCGGGTCGCGGCATTGCGGGCGTTCGCCCCCGAGGCGGTCGACGCCGACTGGGAGACGATCGCCGCCGGTCAGCGAGTTCAGGTGATCCGGCACGGCGAGCTCGGGTTCGAGACCACGGTCGTCGGCGCCGCAGACGGCAGTATCGCCGGCCTGCTGGGGGCCTCACCGGGTGCTTCGACGGCGGTGCCGGTGATGCTGGACGTGCTGGCCGGATGTTTCCCGCAGCACTACCGCGGCTGGCTGCCCGCCCTTAAAGACATGGTGCCGTCGCTGGGGATCGCCCTGTCCGACAACCCGGCCTTATTTGAAGAGATCTGGGGGTGGGGCACCCGAACGCTCAAGCTCAGCCCGTCGGCCGACGGATGACACCGCCTGAGTTCTAGAGTTGTCAGGTGACCGAGAACCCGTACCTGGCCGGATTGCGGCTGGCCGGCCGCAAAGTCGTCGTGGTGGGCGGGGGGAGCGTCGCCCAGCGGCGCCTACCGCTGCTGGTGGCCAGCGGAGCGAAGGTGACGGTGATCGCCCGGCACGCGACGCCCGCGGTGGAGGCCCTCGGCGACCGCGAGTCCGGGATCACGCTGGTGTTGCGCGACTACCGCGACGGCGACCTGGCCGGCACCTGGTACGCGGTCGCGGCGACCGACGACCCCGAGGTCAATGCTGCTGTGGTCGCTGAAGCGGAACGCCATCAGATTTTTTGCGTCCGTGCCGACCTCGCCGTCGAAGGCACCGCCGTTACCCCGGCCACGTTTGGCTACGCCGGCCTGTCGGTGGGGGTACTGGCCGGCGGAGAGCATCAGCGGTCGGCGGCGATCCGCTCAGCCATCCGCGAGGCACTGCAGTCCGGCGCAATCACCGGCGACGCAGCCGCCACCAATGATGTAGTGCCCGGCACGGTGGTGCTGGTCGGCGGCGGCCCCGGCGACCCGGAGTTGATCACCGTGCGTGGCCGCCGGATGCTGACCCACGCTGATGTCGTGGTGGCCGACCGACTCGCACCGCCCGAACTGCTCGCCGAACTGGGGCCCCAGGTGGAAGTCATCGACGCCGCCAAGATTCCGTACGGGCGTGCGATGGCCCAGGACGTCATCAACGCGCTGATAATCGACCGCGCCAAAGCCGGCAAGTTCGTGGTGCGCCTCAAAGGTGGCGACCCGTTCGTGTTCGGCCGCGGCTACGAAGAGATGCTGGCCTGCGCCGATGCCGGCATCCCGGTCACCGTCGTGCCGGGTGTGACCAGTGCCATAGCGGTGCCCGCGCAGGCCGGAGTCCCGGTCACGCACCGGGCGGTGAATCACGAGTTCGTGGTGGTCAGCGGTCATGTCGCGCCCGATGATCCCGAATCGTTAGTGAATTGGGATGCACTGGCCGCGCTGTCCGGCACTCTGGTCTTGCTGATGGCGATCGACCGCATCGAGCAGTTCAGCGCGGTGCTACAAAAAGGTGGCCGACCTGCGGATACGCCGGTCCTGGTGGTTCAGGACGGCACAACGCCCGACCAGCGGACCGTGCGCACGACACACGCAGACGCGCCGGCGAGAATCCGTGCGGAAGGCATCCGACCACCTGCGATCGTGGTTGTCGGAACCGTCGCGGGATTTGGGGTTTAAACAATTCTTAATATTACTGTAGGGTAGCCCCCTATGACTGCTCTCAACGATGCAGGACGGGCAACGATGGAATGGCTAACGGACGTCACCGAACCCGTTCATCCAGAGCGTGCCAATCCGACGGCGATCAGCCGGACCAGCAGATATGCCCCGGCGTGGCTGCCGTCCCGCCGCTTCTTCGCCGCGGTTATCACCATCGGCGGCATGCAGTTGCTGGCCACCATGGACAGCACCGTCGCAATTGTTGCGCTTCCTAAGATCCAGGACGACCTGGGTTTGTCCGACGCCGGCCGGAGCTGGGTGATCACCGCCTATGTGCTCACCTTCGGCGGACTGATGCTGCTGGGCGGCCGGCTCGGGGACACCATCGGCCGCAAGCGCGCCTTCATCAGCGGTGTGGCGCTGTTCACCATCGCGTCGATCCTGTGCGCAGTCGCCTGGGATGCTCCGACGCTGGTGGTAGCCCGGCTTCTGCAGGGCGTCGGTGCGGCCATCGCCGCACCGACCGGCCTGGCGCTGGTGGCCACCACTTTCCCCAAGGGACCGGCCCGCAACGCGGCCACCGCGGTGTTCGGCGCCATGACCGCGTTGGGTTCGGTGATGGGTCTGGTGGTCGGCGGCGCGCTGACCGAACTGTCCTGGCGGTTGGCGTTCGGTGTCAATGTGCCGATCGGCCTGGTGATGCTCTACCTGGCCCGCACCGTGCTGACCGAAACCCATCGGGAGCGGATGAAGCTGGACGCCAGCGGTGCCCTGCTGGCGACCCTGGGCTGCATCGCCGCGGTGTTCGCCTTCTCGATCGGACCGGAGCAGGGCTGGATTTCCGTCGCCACCATCGGCTCCGGGTTGGTGGCGGTCGCGGCGTTCATGGCTTTCGTCGTGGTGGAGCGCACCGCGGCGAACCCCGTGGTGCCGTTCAGCTTGTTCCGTGACCGCAACCGGGTGGCCACCTTCGCTGCCATCTTCCTGGCCGGCGGGGTGCTGTTCACCCTGACGGTGACCATCGGCCTGTACGTGCAGGACATCCTGGGGTACTCGGCGCTGCGCGCCGGCATCGGCTTCATCCCCTTCGTGATCGCGATGGGCATCGGATTGGCGGTGTCGGCTCAGCTGGTGCGATTTTTCCCGCCCCGGGTGCTGGTGATTGCCGGGGGAGTGCTGGTGCTGGCCGCCATGGTGTACGGCTCGACGCTCAGTCGCGGCATCCCTTACTTCCCCGATCTGGTGATCCCGATCACGGTCGGCGGGATGGGGATCGGGATGATCGTGGTGCCGCTGACACTGTCGGCGATCGCGGGGGTGGGTTTCGATCAGATCGGCCCGACCTCGGCGATCGCGCTGATGCTGCAGAACCTGGGCGGCCCGGTGGTGTTGGCCGTCATCCAGGCCGTCATCACCTCGCGCACGCTGTACTTGGGCGGCACCAACATGCCGGTGAAAACGATGGACGACGCCCAAGTCGCCGCGCTGGACGCCGGGTACACCTACGGGCTGCTGTGGGTGGCCGCGGTGGCCGTCCTGGTCGGGGCCATAGCGCTGCTGATCGGGTACAGCGCCAAGGAGGTTGCGCACGCGCAGGAAGTCCAGGACGCATTCGGCACCGGAAACCTGTAGCCGACCACCCCCGACGGAGCCGCTCCGTCGGTAAGGTGGCGTCTCATGGCCGCGCCGGGTAGACCCACGCCGGCTGATCGGCCGTTATCGTCCAGCTTGCTCGGTATCGCGATCGTCGCGATCACCGGCATGCAACTGATGTCGACGCTGGACGGCACCATCGTCATCGTCGCGCTGCCTCGCATCCAGGCTGACCTCGACCTCTCCGACGCCGCCAAGAGTTGGGTGATCACCGCCTACGTGCTGACCTTTGGCGGGCTGCTGCTGCTCGGTGGCCGGGTCGGCGACGCGATCGGCCAGAAGCGGGCGTTCATCAGTGGGGTCGGGGTGTTCACGATCGCGTCGCTGGTGTGCGGTGTGTCCACCGACCCCGCCACCTTGATCGTGGCCCGGGCCGTGCAGGGAGCTGGGGCGGCGGTTGCCGCGCCGACCGGTCTGGCCCTGATCGCGACGACGTATGCCGCCGGGCACGCCCGCAACCGGGCGATGGCGGTGTCGGCCGCCATGCAGGGGATCGGCTCGGTGCTGGGTCTGGTGCTCGGCGGCGCGGTGACCGTGGTGTCGTGGCGGCTGGCGTTCCTGATCAACATCCCGATCGGGATCGCCATCGTCGTCATCGCGTTGTTCCGGCTGACCGAGACCTCCCGCGAGCGGCTCAAACTCGACGTCCCCGGCACGCTGTTGGCCACCGCCGGCTGCACCGCGGCTGTGCTGGTCTTCACCCAGGGCCCGTCGCAGGGCTGGGTCAGTCCGTGGGTGATCGGCGCCGGCGCCGCGGCGACGGTGTTCTTCGCGGCGTTCTTCGGGGTCGAGCGCACCGTGCAGAATCCGCTGGTGCCGCTTGCGGTCTTCCGCGACCGCAACCGGGTGATGACGTTCGTGTCGCTGTTTTTGGCCGGTGGGGTGATGTTGACCCTGACCGTGATGATGGGCCTGCTGGTGCAGGACGTGCTCGGCTATTCGGCGCTGCGGGCCGGGATCTGCTTCATTCCCTTCGCGGCCGCCTTCGGCGTCGGCAGCGTGCTGGCCGCGCGCCTGGGGCTTTACATCGCACCGCGTTGGCTGATCGTCGGCGGCGGTGCGCTGGTGTTGGGTGCGATGTTGTACGGCTCGACCCTGACCCGGGCCATCCCGTACTTTCCCGACCTGTTCGGGCTGGTCGTCGTCGGGGGGCTGGGTATCGGGGTGATCGCGGTGGTGCTGCCGCTGTGTGCGATTACCGAGGTCGGCCCGCGGGAGATCGGTCCGGTCTCGGCGATCACGCTGATGGTGTACAACCTGGGCGGCCCGGTGGTGCTGGTGGTCGTCCAGGCGGTGCAGACCTCGCGCACGCTGTATCTGGGCGGCACCACCGGCCCGGTGAAAAACATGACCCCCGCCCAGTTGGACGCGCTCGGGTACGGCTACACCTATTCGCTGCTGTGGGTTGCCGCCGTCGCCGTCGTGGTGGGCGCAGTGGCACTGTTCATCGGGTTCTCGGCCGATCAGGTCGCCCGCGCCCAGCACACCCGCGAGGCGGTGGAGGCCGGGAAGCTGTAGCCGCGCCGCCGGTCAACGATAGGCTCTCCCGCTGTGATCACCCGGATGTCTGAGCTGTTCCTGCGTACCCTGCGCGACGACCCCGCCGATGCCGAGGTTGCCAGCCACAAGCTGCTGATCCGGGCCGGTTACATTCGGCCGATCGCGCCCGGTCTCTACAGCTGGCTGCCGCTGGGGCTGCGGGTGCTACGCAAGATCGAGCGGGTCGTGCGGGAGGAGATGAACGCCATCGGTGGCCAGGAAATCCTGCTGCCGGCACTGCTGCCGCGCGCCCCGTACGAGACGACCAACCGCTGGACCGAATACGGCGACACCATGTTTCGGTTGCAGGACCGCCGGCGAAACGACTATCTGCTCGGCCCCACCCATGAGGAACTGTTCACGCTGACGGTGAAGGGGGAATGCAGCTCCTATAAGGACCTCCCGGTGTTGCTCTATCAGATTCAGACCAAATACCGGGACGAGGCGCGGCCGCGGGCCGGAATCCTGCGCGGCCGGGAGTTCGTGATGAAGGACTCCTACTCGTTCGACATCGACGACGCCGGGCTCAAAACCGCATACGGCAAGCATCGTGAGGCCTACCAGCGGATGTTCGACCGGCTGGGCGTGCGCTACGTGATCGTCTCGGCGGTCTCCGGTGCCATGGGCGGCAGTTCCTCCGAGGAGTTCCTCGCCGAGAGCTCGATCGGTGAGGACACCTTCGTGCAGTGCCTGGAATCCGGGTACGCCGCGAACGTCGAGGCGGTGATCACCGCCCGCCCGGACCCGCGGTCGGTCGACGGGTTGCCCGAGGCCGTCGTCCACGACACCGGGGACACCCCCACCATCGCCACCCTGGTGGACTGGGCCAACGACACCCTGGGGCGCAGCGTCACCGCCGCTGACACCCTGAAGAACATCCTGGTCAAGATTCGCCAACCCGGCGGGGACTGGGAGTTGCTCGGTATCGGGGTGCCCGGTGACCGTGAGATCGACGACAAGCGGCTGGCTGCCGCGCTGGAGCCGGCTGAATACGGGCTGCTCGGTGACGACGATTTCGCCGCGTACCCATTTCTGGTGAAGGGTTACATCGGACCGAGGGCGTTGCGGAACAACAATGTTCGATACCTGTTGGATCCTCGGGTGGTGGACGGCACCAGCTGGATCACCGGGGCCGATGAACCGGGTCGCCATGTCGTCGGCCTGGTGGCCGGGCGTGACTTTGCCGCCGACGGCACCATCGAGGCCGCCGAGGTGCGCGACGGCGACCCGTCACCGGACGGCGCCGGCCCGCTCGTATCGGCCCGCGGTATCGAGATCGGCCACATCTTCTCGCTGGGTCGCAAATACACCGATGCGTTCGCCGCGGATGTACTCGGTGAAGACGGGCGTCCGGTGCGCCTCACCATGGGTTCCTACGGTGTCGGGGTGTCCCGGCTGGTGGCCGTCATCGCAGAACAGCACCACGACGAGCTGGGCCTGCGCTGGCCGAGCGTGGTGGCACCGTTCGACGTGCACGTGGTGATCGCCAACAAGGACGATGCCGCCCGCGCCGGGGGCACCGCGCTGGCCGCCGAACTCGACGGCCGTGGGATGGAAGTGCTGTTCGATGACCGCTCGGCCTCGCCGGGGGTGAAGTTCAAGGATGCTGAACTGCTCGGGGTGCCGTGGCTGGTTGTGGTTGGTCGCGGTTGGGCGGAAGGCGTGGTCGAGCTTCGCAATCGCTTCACCGGTCAGACCAGCGCGCTATCCGTCGGCGCCGCGCTGGCCGCTGACATCGCGGGGGCGGTGACCGGCACGGGTTAGTCTTCGCCACCCGGGAAGGCGCCGGTAATGGGCCAGGCGCCGAGCGTCCGGTTCCACTGCGCAGCCAGCACAGCGCACTGTCCCAGTGCGGTCGCCGCGAATTCGCGGTCGGTGGGCTCGCGGGTCTGCTCGACGACCGCCCGCCAGGCCACCGCCGCGTTGTTCTCCAGTCGGACGGCGAGCTGAGCCGCCTCAGTGGAGTTGGCCACCGGGATCGGCAGTCGGTAGCCGGCGGCGGCGACCGGGATCGTTACCGAACGGCCGGTCAGAATCGCGATGGTCCGGTCCCGGCGGTCGCGATGTTGACGGATGGTGACTGCCACCAGGTCGTTGGCGTCCGGCGGCGAGTAGGCCGACACCATCCCGTAGGCGTAGACGGCCCCGTATTCGCCTGCCAGCGCATCGCAGAACGCGGCATCTGCGCCGGCTGCCGGCGTGGGCTCGGCCGACGTCACGGCTGGGCCGCCAGTGCGACCGTGTAGGCGGCGGTGCAGGCAGCCGCGATCGAGGCGAGCAACCCGGCCCGGTAGCCCGACGACGTGATTGCCAGCTTCCCGGCACTGTCGGCCGCCGCGCGCACTGCATTGACAACGTCGGACACCGTCGGTGCGGGTGGCTCGGTGGCGCTGGTCGGTGTGGCGGGTTCGGCCGGGCTCGGTTCGGGTTTACCTGCGGCCCGGGCGATCTCAGTGGCGAGCGCCCGGGCGTGTTCGGCCCGTTCCGTGGCTACCTGGGCGAGTGCCCGCGCCAGTGCGGGTGGTGCGGCGGAGTCTGCTGCGGCGGCGGCCAGCTCACTGTCATGGCGGGCCAGCTGCAGCTGGGATACCAGTTCATCGACGCCCGGTGGCGCCGGAACGGCACTGCACGCCGACGCCGCCAGCACCAGCAGGGCGACGGCCCCGCCGCCGGTCAGCAGGCGGCGCCTGTCGATGGCTGTGAAGGGACCGGGCACGGTCAACATCCTGCCATTGCTGCCGGCGTAGGTGCGGTTCGACGCGAGCGGTTTCGGATAGCTGTGGACTGACTGAGCGGTTGTCCGGTTCGCCGTGACCAGTCGCGGCACGGCGTATTATTGTTAGCTGGTCCTCGGACGTGCGCGGTTGCGCGTGGGGACGCCTGACCGGACAACTCAAGACGAGGAGCTCGCCGTGGCCACCGGGCTACCTTCGCAGACACAGGTGATCGAGCTGCTCGACGCAGAGTTCACGCGTGCCGGATACGAGATTGAAGACGTCGTTGTCGACGCCGACGCGGAGCTGCCGCGGATCACGGTGGTGGCCGATGGCGACACCCCACTGAACCTGGACACCGCCGCGGCGTTGGCGCGCTCGGCGTCGGCGTTGCTCGACGAATTGGACTTCGATAGCCGTTACGTCCTGGAGGTCAGCTCACCCGGTGTGGAGCGACCGCTGACCAGCGAGAGGCACTTTCGTCGCGCTCGTGGGCGCAAGGTCGAACTGCTGCTCGCGGACAACTCGACGGTGAGCGGCCGGGTCGCCTCGGTCGATACCGGCACCCTGACCCTGGTGGTTCGGGCTGGCCGGGATTGGGTGCTGAGCCGGCTTCCGGTGAGCGACATTGCGCAGGCCGTTGTCCAAGTCGAATTTTCGCCACCGACCGAACGGGAGCTGAAGTTGGTGGCCGAGCAGGCTCGGAGTGCGGGAACGGAGGCTTTGGGATGAACATCGATATGGCCGCACTGCACGCGATCGAGGCGGAGAAGGGCATTTCGGTCGACGTGGTGGTGGAGACGATCAAAACGGCGTTGCTCACCGCCTACCGGCACACCGAAGGCCACGAGTCCGACGCGCACATCGACATCGATCGCAAAAACGGCATGGTCCGGGTGATGGCACGCGAGATCGATGCGGACGGCAACCTGATCAGCGAATGGGACGACACCCCGGAGGGTTTCGGCCGGATCGCGGCCACTACCGCACGCCAGGTGATCCTGCAGCGGCTGCGTGATGCCGAGAACGAGAAGGCCTACGGAGAGTTCTCGGCGCACGAGGGCGACATCGTCGGGGGTGTCGTGCAGCGCGACGCCCGGGAGAATGCCCGCGGCGTGGTGGTGGTGCGACTGGGTACCGAAGCACGAGGCTTCGACGGGGTCATCCGGCCCGCCGAGCAGGCCCCGGGTGAAGGCTACGTTCACGGTGATCGGCTGCGCTGCTACGTCATCGGGGTAACCCGCGGACTTCGTGAGCCGCGCATCGAGCTGTCCCGGACTCATCCCAACCTGGTCCGCAAGTTGTTCGCGCTGGAGGTTCCGGAGATCGCCGACGGTTCGGTGGAGATCGCCGCGGTTGCTCGGGAGGCGGGTCACCGCTCCAAGATTGCGGTCGCGTCGCGGGTTCCCGGGTTGAACGCCAAGGGTGCCTGCATCGGGCCGATGGGTCAGCGGGTGCGCAATGTGATGAGCGAGCTTTCTGGTGAGAAGATCGACATCATCGACTACGACGAAGACCCGGCCCGCTTCGTCGGCAACGCGCTTTCGCCGGCGAAAGTGGTCTCGGTGACGGTGATCGACCCGAACACCCGCGCCGCCCGGGTTGTGGTCCCCGATTTCCAGCTGTCGCTGGCGATCGGCAAGGAGGGGCAGAACGCGCGACTGGCGGCGCGGTTGACCGGTTGGCGCATCGACATCCGCAGTGACTCCGCGACGGATCCGGCGGATACCCCGGGACGCGCCGGGGGCCGGGTGGCGCAGGAGCGCTGAGGCCGCGCGCCGTTCCTCGGGGGTGTCTGGAGCGCTGATGATCGTAGCTCGACGGAGTAATACTCAGTGAAATGAGTCACAATCGCAACGATCTGAGGTGAGTTGCGGGTTGGAGACGCTTCGGATTTGGCGCGCTGGTCTGACGTCGGGCGATCTCGCATGGCGACCTACCGCAGCGCTATGTTCGGGTGATTCTGAGCATCGCTGCGGTATGGGTAGACTGAGCCGTGATCCAGCGCGAGGCTTCGGCAACAGGCTCGCGTTCGCACCGCTCCGCAGACGGGCCGGTGCGAACGTGTATCGGTTGCCGGAAACGAGAGTTGGCTGTCGAACTGCTTCGGGTGGTCGCTGTGTCGATCGGAAACGGCAATGGTGCCGTGACCGTCGATCGGGCGGGCAACTTGCCGGGACGGGGTGCGTGGCTGCATCCTGTGCCGAAGTGCCTGCAAGCGGCGGTCCGGCGACGGGCATTCGTCAGAGCACTGCGTATCGCCGGTTCACCGGAACTATCCGGGGTGGAGGAGCACTTCGATCGTTTCGAGATCGGCTCGCCGCCCCGGCCAACAGAACAGGTAGCGAAGAACAATGAGCACACCGTGAAGTCTCGATGACCATGCGTTATAGCTAAACCCGAGGCGCGGCCCACCACCGCTGTCGCCTCATAGACAGGAGATGTAGTGGCCAAGGCCCGCGTACACGAGTTGGCCAAAGAACTCGGTGTCACCAGCAAGGAAGTCCTCGCCCGACTGAGCGAACAGGGCGAATTCGTCAAATCGGCGTCCTCGACGGTGGAAGCCCCCGTCGCGCGCCGACTGCGTGAAGCGTTCGGCGGCAGCAAGGCACCCGCCAAGGCTCCCGCCAAGGCCGCAGCTCCAGCCGCCCCGGCTTCGGCTCCAGCGCCGACCCCGGCCCCGAGCCCGGCGGCTGTGGCCGGCAACGGCGCACCCGCCAAGGTCGAAGAGGCGCCCGTCGCCGCGAAGCCGCCGATCCCCAGCGCTCCGCTCCAGGCCGAACCAACGCCGGCTGCCGCGGCGCCGCCGTCGGCCCCCGCGCCGACTCCTGCCGCGCCGACTCCCGTCGCGCCCGGCGCCCCTCCCGCACCCGGCGCCCCCGCCGCACCCGGCCCCCGCCCCGCTCCGGGCCCCAAACCGGGCGCTCGGACGCCGCGGGTCGGTAACAACCCGTTCTCGTCGGCGCAGCCGGTGGAGCGTGCCATTCCGCGGCCGCAGCCGCCCAGTGCCGGCGCGCCCCGGCCCGGGATGCCGCCGCGGCCCGGAGCATCGCCGGGCAACATGCCGGCCCGGCCGAGCGGCTTCGGCGCTCAGGGCCGCCCGGCCCGTCCTGGTGCTCCCCGCCCGGGTGGTCCGGGTGGTCCAGGTGGTCGCCCGGGTGCACCCACCGGCCGCCCCGGTGGCCCCGGTGGCCCCGGTGGCAACTATCGCGGCGGCGGTGCCGGTGCCGGTGCCGGCGCGGGCGCTCCCGCAGGTGCCGGAGCCGGCGGTTTTCGAGGCCGTCCCGGCGGCGGTGGCGGCGGTGCTCGTCCCGGCCAGCGTGGCGG
>JBDTKT010000257.1:0-11947 GCA_039935195.1 Mycobacterium sp. | reverse complement strand
CTCGCGGCGAGGTGATCATGGGTGTGCGGCACACCGAGCTGCCCATCCACGGGGTGCAGTTCCATCCGGAGTCCATCCTCACCGAGGGCGGCCACCGGATGCTGGCCAACTGGCTGACCTACTGCGGCTACGTCTGCGACGACACGCTGGTGCGCCGCCTGGAGGACGAGATCGCCGGCACCGTGCGCTCGGCGCGTCCACCCGCCGCGGTGCCGCAGTGACGGTCCGCTACTGACCGAACCGCAGCGTGATGTTGCCGTCGCTGTTGGCACCGTGGCCAGCGGCAGGACTCTGGTTGATCACCCGATTGCGCCCCGAGCCGCCGGCGTCGACGTCGGCGCCCTTGATCAGCAGCCCGGTCCAGCCCAGTGCTCGTAGCTGTGGTTCGGCGTCGGCCCAGACCATCCCGGACAGGTCGGGCATCACGAACTGGTTGCCCCGCGACACCCGCAGCTCAATCACCGCATCGACGGGCACGGTCTCGCCGCTCGGGGGGCTGGTGCCCACCACCTCGTTGGCCGGGCGCGGGCTGTCTACCGTGACCTCGGTGAACTTGGAGAAGCCGTAGACGGTCAGATTCTTCTGCGCCAGCTCCGCCGACTGACCCGCGACGTCGGGCACCGCCTTGGTTTCCGGCCCGGATCCGATGAGGATCACGATCTCATTGGTGATCGCCGTGGTCTGGTCGGCCGCCGGAGTCGTGCCAATCACCTTGTCCTTCAGTTCCGGGGTGGACGGCGAGTTCACCTGCTTGAACTTGCCGAACCCGGCCGCGGCCAGCTTCTTGACCGCGTCCGCGTAGGTCAGGGACGCCACGTCCGGCAGCTGGCGCTGCTCCGGCCCGTAGGACACTTTGACGGTGATCTTGTCGCCCTTGTTGGCCGGGGCGTCGGCGGGTGGGTCGGTGCTGATGACGTGATCCGGCGGAACGGCCGAATCGGACTGCTGCTCGGTGCGGGTCTTGAAGCCCTTGTTCTGCAACTCGGCAATGGCGTCCACCGACGCCCGCCCGCGCACATCGGGCACCTGGATGGGGTGAGTTTTGCCGCCGAAGCTGTTGATCGACACGGTGAGGATCAGGGTCAGCACCGCCAGCACGACCGCGGCGACCAGCCACCGGCCCACCGACCCCACCGCGCGTGGATGGCCGAAGTCGAGCTCTTGGCGCGGCAGCGGGTCGCCGCCCGACCGGCCGCCGTCGGCGGGCGCCACCATCGACGCGCGCTCGGCCTCGGTGAGCACCCGGGGTGCTTCCGGGCGCTCGCCGCTGTGCACCCGAACCAGATCGGTGCGCATCTCGGCCGCCGTCTGGTACCGGTTGTCGGGGTTCTTGGCCAGCGCCTTGAGCACCACCGCATCCAGGTCCGCGGGCAGGCCCGGGAGGCGCTGCGACGGGGGCACCGGATCCTCGCGGACATGCTGATAGGCCACCGCTACGGGCGAGTCACCGACGAAAGGCGGTTCGCCGGTGAGGATTTCGTACAGGACGCAGCCCAACGAGTAGACATCCGAGCGGGCATCGACGGGTTCGCCGCGAGCCTGCTCGGGCGAAAGATATTGCGCGGTGCCGATCACCGCGGCGGTCTGGGTGACGCTGTTGCCGGCGTCGGCGAGTGCTCGGGCGATCCCGAAGTCCATCACCTTCACCGCGTTGTGCCTGTCGATCATGATGTTGGCCGGCTTGACGTCGCGGTGGATGATGCCGTGCTGGTGGCTGAAGTTCAGCGCTTGGCAGGCGTCGGCGATCACCTCAATGGCGCGGACCGGCGGCATCGGGCCGTCGTTGTGAACGATGTCGCGCAGGGTGACGCCCTCGACGAGTTCCATCACGATGTAGGGCAGCGGACCGGCCGGCGTATCGGCTTCCCCGGTGTCGTACACCGCCACGATCGACGGGTGGTTCAGCGCGGCGGCGTTCTGCGCCTCGCGCCGGAACCGGAGGTAGAAGCTCGGGTCGCGGGCCAGGTCGGCGCGCAGGACCTTGACCGCCACCTCGCGGTGCAGGCGGGTGTCGCGGGCACGGTGCACCTCCGACATGCCCCCGAAGCCCAGAACCTCGCCCACCTCGTAGCGGTCGGACAGCCGCCGCGGGGTTGTCATCGCAGGGACCGGCCCGACGGGTGGTTGGGCGGTGTGGTCGGGCCGACCGGGCCTGAGGACACGGCCCCCGGTGCGCCGGTGTCGGTGACGGTCAGGGTGGCCGGCGCCAGGGAGCCGCCCGGACTCTTGGCGTTGACCACGATCAGCACCGCGATGACGACCGCCAGCGTTCCGAGCACACCGGCTGCCCACAGTAGGGCGCGCTGCCCGGCGGTGAATGTGCGCCGCGGCGGCGGCGGCCGGTGGTTGCCGACGTTGGATCGGGCGCGCCGAGCCGCGGTGGCCCGGGCCGACACGGGTATCGCGGCGCGGGTGACGACACCCGACGTGATGGCCGACGGAGCGGCGCGACCCGGTGGCAGGGACTGGCTGGGCCGTGGTGGCCGCCGGCCGGAACGCACGGCCGCGACGGCGTCGGCGAACGGGCCGCCACTGCGATAGCGCATGCCGGGGTTCTTGGCCAGGGTTATCTCGATGAGCTCCCGCACGTTGGGTGGCAGCTCGGCCGGTAGCGGCGGCGGCGGCTCCTTAATGTGCTTCATCGCAACCGTCAGCGCCCCGTCGCCGGTGAACGGCCGCCGACCGGCGAGTACCTCGTAGCCGACGACGCCCAGCGAGTAAATGTCACTGGCCGCGGTGGCGTCCTGGCCCAGGGCCTGCTCCGGGGCGATGTACTGGGCGGTGCCCATCACCATCCCGGTCTGGGTGACCGGGACGGCGTCGACGGCCTTGGCGATACCGAAGTCGGTGATCTTCACCTGGCCGGTGGGCGTGATCATGATGTTGCCGGGCTTGACGTCGCGGTGCACCAGCCCGGCGCTGTGTGCCACCTGCAGGGCACGCCCGGTCTGCTCGAGCAGGTCCAGTGCATGGCGCAGCGACAACCGGCCGACCCGCTTGAGCACCGAGTTCAGCGGCTCACCGTTGACCAGCTCCATCACCAGGAACGCGGTGCGGCCCTCGCCGTCCAACTCGGACTCGCCGTAGTCGTGCACGCTGGCGATACCGGGATGGTTGAGCATCGCGGTGTGGCGTGCCTCGGCACGGAACCGCTCGATGAACTCCGGGTCGGAGGAGAACTCGGCCTTGAGCACCTTGACAGCGACCCGCCGGTCCAGCGTCTTGTCGACCGCCTCCCACACCTGACCCATGCCGCCGGTGGCGATGAGCCGCTGAAGCCGGTATCTTCCGGCCAGCGCTGCTCCTACCTGCGGGCTCATGATCCTCCCCGCAGCGCGGCTTCGATCACAGCCCGCCCGATGGGTGCGGCCAGCGAGCCGCCGGTCGCGGACAACCGATCACCGCCGTCCTCCACCAGCACCGCGACCGCCACCCTCGGCGCACTGGCCGGTGCGAACGCGATATACCACGCATGTGGCGGCGTGTTCCGCGGATCGGAGCCATGCTCTGCGGTGCCGGTCTTCGATGCGATCTGCACGCCGGGGATGGCCCCCTCCTGCTGGGTGACTTTTTCGGCGTCGATCATCAGTTCCGTTAGCTTAGCCGCGACCTGAGGAGACACGGCACGGCGTTCTTCTCGGGGCGGGGTGGTGGCGATGCTGGCCAGGTTCGGTCCCGCCAGGCTGTCCACCAGGTAGGGCTGCATGACGGCCCCGCCGTTGGCGATGGTCGCCGCGATCAGCGCATTGTTGAGCGGAGTGATCGCGACGTCCCGCTGCCCGATGCTCGACATCCCCAGGGCGGCGGCGTCGGGGATCTGGCCGATGGTGGACTCGGCCACCTGTAGCGGAATGGCGTCCGGCGGGGAGTCCAGGCCGAACGCCTGCGCGGTCTTGCGCAGTGCGTCGGCCCCCGTTCGGATGCCCAGCTGGACGAAGGCGGTGTTGCACGACCGGGCGAAGGCCACCCGCAGCGGTACGGTCTGCTCGCTGTTGTCGCAGGGCGCGCCGCCGAAGTTCTCCAGCGTGACGGTGCTGTCGGGCAATTGGATTCGCGGGGCGGCGGTGAGCGGTTCGGTCTCGTCGGCCCCGGCCTGCAGCGCGGCTGCGGCGGTGATCACCTTGAACGTCGAACCCGGCGGGTAGGTCTCGGCGATGGCGCGATTGGTCAGCGGTGAGGCGGGGTTGTCGCGCAATTGCCGCCAGGCCCGGCCCTGCTCGTCGGAGTCGTGTGAGGACAGCAGGTTCGGGTCGTAGGACGGCGCGGACACCAGCGCCAGTACCTTGCCGGTGGCCGGTTCCAGAGCCACCACCGCCCCGCGGCACCCCCCGCTGCAGCCCCGCTGCATCGCTCCCCAGCCGGCCTGCTGCACCCGGGGGGAGATCGTGGTCTCGACGCTGCCGCCCCGCGGATCGCGGCCGGTGAAGAAATCTGCCAACCGCAGGCCGAACAGCCGCGGGTCCGACCCGTTGAGCACGGGGTCCTCGCTGCGCTCCAGACCGCTGCTGGAGAATCGCAGTGAGTAGAACCCGGTGACCGGCGCGTATACCGCGGGGTCGGTGTAGACGCGCTGGAACTTGATCCGGTCATCGGTGCCCACCGAATAGGCCAGCAGTTGGCCGGCGGCGGTGATCTGTCCGCGCTGGCGGGAGTATTCGTCGAGTAGCACTCGCTGGTTGCGTGGATCGGCGCGCAGCCCGTCGGCGGCGAAAACCTGGGTCAGCGTGGCGTTGCCCAGCAGCAGCACGATCAGCGCCATCAGCGTCAACGTGACGCGGCGCAGTGAGGTGTTCATACGCGCTCGATCACCGCCGTGCCGGTATCGCCGATGGGCACGCTGGCCTCTGGCCGGGTGGTCAGCGGCCGGCGTGCCGCGTGGGAGATCCGGATCAACAGCGCCAGCAATACGTAGTTGGCCAGCAGCGACGATCCGCCGTAGGACAGCCACGGGGTGGTCAGGCCGGTCAGTGGAATAAGTTTGGTGACCCCGCCGACGACGATGAACAGCTGGATACCGAGCGTGGCGGCCAGACCCGCCGCCAGCAGTTTGCCGAAGCTGTCACGGACCGCGATCGCGGTGCGCATACCCCGAACGATGACGATCGTGTAGAGGATCAGCACGCCGGCCAACCCGACCAGCCCCAGTTCCTCACCGAACGCGGCGATGATGAAGTCGGTCGACGCGGCAGGTACGTAACCGGGCTGGCCGTTGCCCAGTCCGGTGCCGAAGATACCGCCGGTGGCGAAGCTGAACAGCGACTGCACCATCTGGTAACCGCTGCCCTCGGGGTCGGCGAACGGGTCCAGCCAGGTCTGCACCCGCACCCGTACATGGCCGAACAGGAAATAGGCGATCAGGCTGCCCGCCGCGAACAGGACCAGGCCGATCACCATCCAGCTCAGCCGGCGGGTGGCGAGGTAGACCACCACCAGGAACGACGCATACAGCAGCAGCGACGTGCCGAGGTCCTTCTCGAATACCATGACGCCGACCGAGATCACCCACGCGGCCAGCAGTGGGGCCAGGTCCCGCGGCCGGGGCAGGTCCATACCCAGCACATGCTTGCCGGCGCTGGTGAACAGTCGCCGCTTGGCCACCAGCACCGCCGCGAAGAAGACGAGCAGCAGGATCTTGGAGAACTCGGCGGGCTGAATCGAGAAACCGGGAAACCGGATCCAGATCTTGGCACCCTGCTGCTCGGAGAACGACGACGGCAGCAGGGCCGGCACCACCAGCAGCACCAGTCCGGCCAGCCCGCTGAGGTAACCCCACTCGGCGAGTTGGCGGTGGTCCTTGACCACGGCCAGCACCAGGGCGAACACGACCACCCCGACCACCGTCCACAGCATCTGCGGCGTGGCGCCGGGGCGCAGTTCGCTGCCCTCGGTGCTGCCCCCGAGGTCGATCCGGTGGATCATCACCAGGCCCAACCCGTTGAGCAGTGCGACCACCGGGAGCAGCAGCGGGTCGGCGTAGCGGGCGTAGCGCCGGATCACCAGATGAGCGAACGCGAACAGCACCAGAAACGCCACCGCGTAACCGATCAGGTCCCAGTGCAGGCCCCGCTCGTTGCCGGATTCGATGATCAGCAGCGCCAACGCGGTGATCATGGTGGCAAAACACAGCAGCAGCACCTCGGCGTTGCGCCCATCCGGCTGCGCCGGCGTCAGTGCGACCGCCGGCTGCGGCTCTGTCGTCATGCCGCTGCCCGGCAGTTGGCGCCCGGCTCGGGGGGAGCCGACGGCAGCTTGGTGACGGTGGGCAGGTGGGGCACCCCGGAGGTTGGGGCCGGTGGGGCGGCGCTCGCGGACGGTGCCGGGTCGGTGCCCTGCGGGTGCCGGTTCGCCGGAGCGGACGGCGGGCACGGCGGCAGCAGCGAGTCGCGGGTCAGGTTGCGCAGCTGCTGGATTGCGTCGTCGAGGGTGCCCGCGGGCAGTCCGTTGGCGACCTGTTGCCGGGCCGACTGCTGCAGATCCTGCAGAGTCATCAGCCGGCAGGCCAGCTTGTCACCGGACTGGGTGTAGCTGATCTGCACCAGCGCGCCGTGGTCGTCGAGGCAGCCAAGCAGAAACGGCTCCTGCAACGGCACTCCGAGTGCCGAGCCCTGCAGGCCGCGCATGATCGCCACCGTGCCGCCGTAGGCGGTGACGTAGTAATTGGTCCGGATCACCGCTCGCCCGATCAGCAGCGCGCCGGCCACCAGCGTCAGCAGCAGCATCGCCGCGAGGATCTTGCGGCGCCGCGATCGCGGCGGGCGGGTCGGTGTCTCAATCTGCGGCAGGACCCGCTTGACGACGACTTTCCGCGGGGCGATCGCGGAGGCGCGTCCGGCGGCGGTGTTCAGCGAGGCGAGGTGCTCTTGGTCATCGGACACCGCCCCGGCCAGGATCGGCTGGGTTTGGCCGTAGTCGAGGTCGATGACATCGGCGACCACGACGGTCACGTTGTCGGGCCCGCCGCCCCGCAACGCCAGTTCAATGAGCCGCAGCGCCGCGTCGTCGACGTCGGCGATCTCCAGGGCCTCGTGGATGGTCTCGGTGCTGACCGGGTCGGACAGCCCGTCCGAGCACAGCAGGTAGCGGTCGCCGGCGAGCGCCTCCCGCATGATCAGCGCCGGCTCCACCTCGTGACCGGTCAGCGCCCGCATGATCAGCGAGCGCTGCGGGTGGCTGTGCGCCTCCTCAAGCGTGATGCGGCCCTCGTCGACCAGGGTCTGGACGAAGGTGTCGTCCTTGGTGATCTGGGTGAGCTCGCCGTCGCGCAGCAGATAGCCGCGGGAGTCGCCGATATGGGCCAGACCGAGGCGGGGGCCCGCGAACAGGATCGCGGTCAGTGTGGTGCCCATCCCGTTTAGCTCGGGGTTGTCTTCGACGTAGGCGGCGATCGCCGAATTGCCTTCGGTCACTGCGGCATCCAGCTTGCCCAGCAGGTCGCCCCCGGGTTCGTCGTCGTCGAGGTGGGCCAGCGCGGCGATCACCAGTTGAGAGGCGACCTCACCGGCCGCGTGCCCGCCCATGCCGTCGGCAAGCGCCAGCAGTCGGGCACCGGCGTATACCGAGTCCTCGTTGTTGGAGCGCACCAGGCCGACATCGCTACGGGCGGCATACCGCAGAACCAGGCTCACCGGCGTAACTCGATCGCGGTTTTGCCGATCCGAATGGGCGTCCCGATGGTTACCCGCACCGCAGTAGTCACCTTCACCCTGTCAAGGTAGGTGCCGTTGGTCGAGCCCAGGTCTTCGACATACCATTCGGACCCGCGCTGAGACAGCCGAGCGTGCCGCGTGGAGGCGTAGTCGTCGGTGAGAACCAGGGTGGAGTCGTCGGCGCGGCCGACCAGCACCGGTTGATCACCGAGGGTGATCCGGGCGCCGGTCAACGGGCCCTCGGTCACCACCAGGTGGCGTGCGGAGGTGCGCCGCGTCCGCGATGGCAGCAGCACCCCTCGGATCGCCAGGCCCCGACGCACCATGACGGCGCCGGTGGGCGCATAGATATCGGTTCGCAGTACCCGCAGTACGGACCAGATGAACAGCCACAGCAACGTCAAAAACCCCGCCCGCGTCAGCTGCAGAATCAGTCCCTGCATCCGGCGTCCTCCCAGTCCTCGCGCCGTCATTCTCGTGCCCGTCCAGTCCAGTCAGAGCACATCGGCTACGTCACGATACTTGGACGCTGATCGGCGTAGGGCAAAGTGGGATGCTTTCGCCGGGCGGCCGATACCAGTGGACTTCAGTGGACGCGGACGACGATCTCGGAGTGGCCCACCCGGATCACGTCCCCGTCGGCCAGCTGCCACTCCTGGACCGGCGCGTTGTTCACCGTGGTCCCGTTGGTGGAGTTCAGGTCGGAGAGCAGGGCGACCCGCCCGTCCCAGCGGATCTCCATGTGGCGGCGCGACACACCGGTGTCCGGAAGCCGGAACTGGGCTTCCTGGCCGCGACCCACCACGTTCGGGCCCTCCTGCAGCTGGTAGGTCCGGCCGCTGCCGTCGTCGAGTTGCAGGGTGACGGCGGCGGGCGCCGAGTAGGCGCGCTGCCCGTAGCCGCCCTGGGCGTCGCCGTACCCGCCGCCAGCGGGGGGCTGGGCGTCGCCGTAGCCGCCGCCGGCGGGCCGCTGGCCGTAGTCGTAGCCGCCCTGGGCGCCGCCGTACCCGCCCCCGCCGCCGGCGGGGGGCTGGCCGTAGTCGTAGCCGCTGGGGGCAGCCGGGGGCTCGCCGTAGCCGGGGGGGTCGGCCCGGCCGTAATCCTGCCGCCCGTACGGGGGCGCGGACTGGTCGTAGCCGCCGCCCTGGTCGGGATAGGACGGCCGCTGCTCGGGCTGCGCGTAGTCGCCGTGGCGCGCCGGGGGCCGGTCGTAGTCGCCGTAGACGGGCTGACCGCCGCCCGCCGGAGGGTAACCGGCCGGCGGTGCTGGTGGCTGCTGCGGTGGTGCCTGCTGCGGTGGCGGAGGCTGCTGAGGGTAGCCCTGGTCATAGCCTGGCGGGCCGCCGTAGCCGCTCGGGGGGCGCTGCTGTTCGTAGGGCGGCGGGTAGCCGCCCGGGCCCTGGTCGGGGTAGGCGCCCTGCTCGGGACGACGCGGCGGCGGGTAGCCACCCTGCTCGGGGTAGCCGCCCCGCTGCTCCTGCGGGTAGGGGTCCGATTCGGGGGGGTAGGCCTCCCGCGGTTCCTGCCCGGCACGCGGTTCGTCCGGCTGCCGACCGTGGCGCGGGTCGTAATAGTCGTCGTCACCGGGCCGGCCCTGTCCCTGGCCGCCGGGGTAGCTCGGGTTATCGCTCATCGGTGATACTCCTGGTTCTGCGGTAAACGCATGATCTGATTGTGACGGGATGGGATCACTGACCGTGGGGTGGGGGCTGGCGTCGGGGCCGGCGTCGGGATTGACGACACTACGGACGCGAACCTGACCGGTGTGGAGGTTCGGCGAATGCTCAAACCGAACAATCACGTCACCATACGTTTGCCACCCTTGTTCGCCGATGTATCCCGTCAAATGCCGCGCGAAGGCTCCCGCCGTGAGGCCGTGATCTGCGCCCGCATTCGCGTAGTCGTTCACACCGAGGGTAATGACGTAGTCGTTGGGCGCCAAAAGCTGATTGCCCTCCAACGACCGCACGCCGTCGGCCGCCTCGCGACGCAACGCGGTCTCCATCTCCTCGGGGACGACCGCCCCGCCGAACACTCGGGCGAACGCATCCTCCACGGCAGACTCGAGCTTGCGCTCCATGCGCTGAACCAACCCGCGTCGGCTGTCCATCCGCTGCCCGCCTCACTCGCCGCTGTACCTCTCCTCGCCGGTGGACGTCGCTGCGGCGTGTCGTCCAGCTGCATCCGCCTCCAGCATGGTACCGACACGGTGCGGCCCAATGGCACCTTTCGCAGGCAGAGAATCGGATAAGAGCAGGTCACGAACGGATCACGACCATCCTCTCGTCGACCAGCGCACACCCTGGAAACGGTTCGAAGAGGCCGACGGGGCCGTGATAGGCTCCCTCGGTCGCTCGGGCGAGTGGCGGAATGGCAGACGCGCTGGCTTCAGGTGCCAGTGTCCTTCGGGACGTGGGGGTTCAAGTCCCCCTTCGCCCACCATAATCAGATGTCGACGAACTGCCAGCGTAAAGGTCACGAACTCAGAAATGGGTCGTGACCTTTGTGTTTGATGGGGTGGGCGCCTCGGTTGCGGCTTCGGAGTGGCGCCGGGGGACTTCGTTCGCGGTCTGTGTCGGTGCCCGTTCCGTTAGGCAGGGGGATGCTTCCTGGCAGCAGTGTGTCGGTGAATTCGACGATGGCTGGCGCTGATTCGCCTTCGGTTACGACCCGCACCTGAACGCCGTTGTCCCCGTTCAACCGCCGGTTACCCAGCCGCGAGCTTTCGGTGTATCTCTTCGACCTGTGCGGCGATTGCGGAAATTTGACCAAGCCGTTCCATTTCGGTTCGAAGTTCAATCAACAGCGAATCCACGCTCGAGAGCGTCGCATTCGTCTCGACAAGGGCCGCCTTGGTCTCCGCGAGTGTGGTTTTAGTTTCATCGAGAACTCCCCTGACGCCGGCCAAGGTGCCGCTCACCTCGGTGAGCGTGCCGTCGACCGTCGTCAGAGTGCCGGAAACCTGTTCGAGGGTGCCCTCGACCCGGCCGAGTACATCGTCGACATTGCCTAGCGTTTTGTCGGCGCGGCCGAGGATCTCTACCGGGTTCTTAGGGAATAGTCCCATTGTATTTTTCCTTTGCTAGGTTTTTCGGGCCCTTCGACTTTGACCGGGCAATCAGGTTGAAGCTTGGGTTGCGGCCCGCTGTTTGCGATTGCAGTGGAATCGTATTCGTCGGGTCGAGTTGTCGTGGTTGCGGAATCCCCAGCCGGCGCGTTTGACCTGTTTGACGAGCCGGTTGTAGCCCCGGTGCGGGCGTCGGTGATCCCGGTCTTGTTCCCCTGCATCACGATTCAATCCTGAGCGTAGGGGATGCCCTTCGGTGATGTGCTCACGTGTTCCTTGGCCGACGTGGAGATCACCCCGCACCCCGGGCATGCCGCGGCAGTCTCATCGTCGGGTGACCACATGCACCAATCGCGCCCCGCCATCGCAGCGTTCGACACGCGCCACCCGTACTCCTGGTAGCCCAAACAACAATGTCGTACCGTCACTCACGGCCTTGGGTTCCCTTCGTCGCCTGAATGTGTCGCAACACTGCGACTTCCGAAGGCCAAGGGCCCTCACTCGTAGGGCACGCCGAACAGGATCAACGGGCCCCTTGCCCGATCAAGCTCGGAGAGCCACCCCCGCCCTTCGCGCATCGCCGGGACGCGCAGTGAGGGCGGTGGGTGAGGCTCGCCAGCCGCCCAAACATCGGCGGCTAACCTTCCGGGCCGATGGAAACGCGTTACTGCGACCCGGTTCTCACGCTCCGGCGGGGCTGCTGCTACCCCCAATAGCGCTGGTCGACGACGCGCTGCCCGCACCCCGATTCTGGCTTCGGTCCTCGCGACCCTTGAGAAGCCGCTTGGGCAGTCGGTTGACGAGGTCACTCATCGGCGCCACCGCCGCCGTCATCAACGTGACGGCGTCGTTCAACTCGGCCACGGCAGTGCCCATGTGATCGATGTTCGGTGACAGCACCTGCATGACGTCCGTCAGCTTGGTGACGGCGTCCAGCGCGCCGCCCGGTGCGATCGCGCGCTCGACCGCACCACTCTCACCGATCAGCTGATCGATGAGGCCGCCGTCCAACACCGCCCGGTCGATCACGCCACCATCGACGGTGAGCTTGTCGATGATCCCGCCCTTGCGGGCCAGCTTGTCCAGCACGCCGTCGTGCTCGGTCAACTTGTCCAGCACGCCGCCCTTGGCCATCAGCTTCTCGAGCACCCCGTCGGGCGCGGTCAGCTTGTCGACGACGCCGCCCTCAGAAGTCAGGCGTTCCAGCACGCCTTCGTTCTGGGTGATCTGGTCC
>JBDTKT010000256.1:0-6089 GCA_039935195.1 Mycobacterium sp. | reverse complement strand
GGTTACCAACTCGACCGGGTGTTCGCCCGCCGACTCGGGCAGGAACGCTCCAACGGTTGCTCGTATGCGGATTCGCCGCACCACGTTCCGATCCAGCGGATGGCCAACGTGTCGCTGCAGCCCGGTGTCGAAGACCTGAGCACCGCCGACCTCATCGGCCGGGTCGCCGACGGCATTTACATCGTCGGCGACAAATCGTGGTCGATCGACATGCAGCGGTACAACTTTCAATTCACCGGGCAGCGGTTCTTCCGGATCCGCGACGGCCGCCTCGACGGCCAGTTGCGCGACGTGGCGTACCAGGCCACCACCACCGACTTCTGGAATGCCATGGAAGCCGTCGGCGGTGCGGCAACGTGGCAACTGGGCGGCGCCTTCAACTGCGGCAAGGCCCAACCCGGGCAGGTGGCCGCGGTCAGCCACGGCTGCCCGTCGGCGCTGTTCCGCGGGGTCAACGTGCTCAATACCCGTACCGAGGGGGGCCGATGATCGGCGCACAGCAGGCCGTCGACATCGCACTGGCGGCCGCGGCATCGAAACGTAATGGCGTCGAGACCATCGTGCTGGTCACGGACCGGACTGAGGCGTCACTGCGCTGGGCGGGTAACTCGATGACCACCAACGGGGTCTCGCTGAGCCGGTCCACCACCGTGGTTTCGATCGTGATGGACGACGAGGGCGCGCGCGTCGGCTCACTGTCCTCCGCGGAGGTGGACCCGGCGCTGATCCCCGGCCTGGTGGCGGCCGCGGCCGAGGCGGTCGCAGCGGCACCGGAGGCTCGAGACGCCGCACCGCTGCTGACCGGTACGGGTGCACCTCAGGATTGGGATGCTGCGGTGCCGATGACGGGAGCCGAGGTCTTCGCCGACCTGGCCGGATCGCTGAGTCGGGGGTTTCGCGGCACCGACCAGCTCTACGGTTTTGCGCGCCACGAGGTGGCGACGACGTTTCTGGCGTCCTCGACGGGGCTGCGCCGGCGCTTCACCCAGGCAGGCGGGACGGTGGAGATCAACGCCAAACGCGCCGGTGCCAGTGCCTGGGCCGGGGTGAGCACACCCGACTTCGTCGACGTGCCAACCGATTTGCTACTGGAGCAGCTCTCGACACGGCTGGGCTGGGCGTCCCGGACCGTGGAACTGCCGGCGGGCCGCTACGAGACGCTGATGCCACCGTCGACGGTGGCCGACATGATGATCTATTTGGCCGCGACGATGGGCGGCCGCGGCGCGCAGGAGGGCCGCAGCGCGCTGTCGGCGCCCGGCGGCGGCACCCGGGTGGGTGAGCGGCTCACCGACTTGGCGCTGACCTTGTACTCCGATCCGCATGCCTTTGAGTTGGAGTGCGCACCGTTCGTGGCGACCGGCACTTCCTCGGAGACGGTGTCGGTGTTCGACAACGGCATGGACATCGGGTGTGTGAACTGGATTCAGGCCGGGGTGATCAACGCGCTGGCCTATTCGCGTTCCGCCGCAACGGAGTTCGGTGCGCCGGTGGCGGTGGCCGCTGACAACCTGCTGATGACAGGAGGTTCGGCCGACCTGGACGCGATGGTCGCCTCGACCGAGCGTGGCCTGCTGCTGACCACGCTGTGGTACATCCGGGAGGTCGACCCGACCGCGCTGTTGCTGACCGGGCTGACCCGCGACGGCGTCTACCTGATTGAGGACGGGGCGGTGACCGCGGCGGTCAACAACTTCCGGTTCAACGAGAGCCCGCTGGACCTGCTGCGGCGTGCCACCGAGGCCGGTGTCGCCGAGGTGACCCTGCCGCGGGAGTGGGGTGACTGGGCCACCCGAGCGGCCATGCCGTCGCTGCGGATTCCGGACTTTCACATGTCGTCGGTGAGCCAGGCGCAGTGACGCGCCATGGGCATGTCGCGGGCGGGTAAACGGCTATAGGTAGATTCCACGACGAAGCCGTCGAGGGGAATCTGATGAACGAACGTGTTGAACACCTGGAATTCCAGGCCGAGGCCCGCCAGCTGCTGAACCTGCTGGTGCACTCGATTTACACGAACAAAGACGCGTTCGCCCGCGAGCTGATCTCGAACGCCTCCGACGCGCTGGACAAGCTGCGCCTGGAGGCGTTCCGCAACAAGGATCTGCAGGTCGACACCTCCGATCTGCACATCGAGATCGCCACCGACGCGCAAGCGCGGACCCTGACCATCCGCGACAACGGCATCGGCATGAGCCGCGACGAGGTCATCGACCTGATCGGCACCCTGGCCAAATCCGGCACCGCTGAGCTGCGCGAACAACTCAGGGAGGCCAAGAACGCCGAGGCCTCTGAGGAGCTGATCGGCCAGTTCGGCGTCGGCTTCTACTCGGTGTTCATGGTCGCCGACCACGTCGAACTGCTCACCCACAAGGCCGGGGAGAGTGAAGCCATCCGGTGGGAATCCAGCGGTGACGGCACCTACACCATCGAAGCGGTCGATGACGCCCCGCAGGGGACGTCGATTACGTTGCATCTCAAGCCCGAAGACGCCGACGACGAGCTGCACGACTACGCCGCCGAATGGGTGATCCGCGGTCTGGTCAAGAAATACTCCGACTTCATCGCCTGGCCGATTCGGATGGCCGTGCAGCGCACTGTGCCCGCCGAGGAGGACGGCGGTGAGGAGGCTGTCACCACCGAGATCGAGACGCTGAACTCGATGAAGGCGCTCTGGGCCCGGCCCAAAGACGAGGTCTCCGCTGAGGAGTATCACGAGTTCTACAAGCACGTCGCGCACGCCTGGGACGAGCCGCTCGAGGTCATCGCGATGAAGGCCGAGGGCACCTTCGAATACCAGGCGCTGCTGTTCATTCCGTCGCACGCCCCGTTCGACATGTTCAACCGGGACGCGCACGTCGGGGTGCAGCTGTACGTCAAACGGGTGTTCATCATGGCCGACTGCGACCAGCTGATGCCCGAATACCTGCGGTTCATCAAGGGTGTCGTCGACGCCGCCGACATGTCGCTCAACGTCTCCCGCGAGATCCTGCAGCAGGACAGGCAGATCAATGCGATCCGCCGCCGGCTCACCAAGAAGGTGCTCGCCACCGTCAAGGAGATGCAGTCCGGACGGCCGGAGGATTACCGCACCTTCTGGACCCAGTTCGGCCGGGTCGTCAAGGAGGGCTTGCTCTCCGACGCCGACAACCAGGACACGCTGCTCGGTATTTGCTCGTTCGCCTCCACCCACAGCGACGACGAGCCGACCACGCTCGTCGAGTACGTGACGCGGATGAAGGACGGTCAGCAGCAGATTTTTTACGCGACCGGCGAATCCCGTGTGCAGATGCTGCGCTCACCGCACCTGGAAGCGTTTCGCGCCAAGGGATTCGAGGTGCTGCTGCTCACCGACCCGGTGGACGAGATCTGGGTGGACGCGGTGGGCGAGTTCGACGGCAAACCGCTGCAGTCGGTCGCCAAGGGGGAGGTGGACCTGGACTCCGAGGAGGACAAATCCGCCCACGAGACGCAGCGCAAGGCCCAAGAGGAGGAGTTCGCCGACCTGCTGGTGTGGCTGACCGAGACCCTCGACGATCATGTCAAGGAGGTCCGGCTGTCGAGCCGGCTCACCGAGTCGCCGGCCTGCCTGATCACCGATGTCTTCGAGATGACCCCCGCGCTGGCCCAGCTCTACCGGGCGTCCGGGCAGGAGGTGCCGGTGGGCAAGCGGATTCTGGAGCTCAATGCCGGCCATCCGCTGGTGGGCGGGCTGAGGCAGGCGCACGCGGACCGCGCCGATGATCCTGAGGTGGCTGAGACCGCCGAGTTGCTGTACGACGCGGCACTACTCGCCGAGGGCGGGGTGCCGGAAGATCCGGTGCGTTTCGCCGAACTGCTGGTGCAGCGGCTGACTCGCACCGTTTGAGCTCAGGCGTCCGCGTGTCGGGCGAGAAAATCCAGGACCGCGTCGGCAAAGACGTCGTTGCGGTCGCCGGCGACCATATGGCCGGCCCCGCGGATGTCGACGAATCCGACTTGCGGGAAACGCGAAAGGAATTCCTCGGCACGGTCCTGGCTGACCAGGTCGCTCATCTGGCCGCGTACCAAGAACATCGGCACGCCCGTGCCCAGCATCGCCCCGACCGCCGTGTTCATCCGATCGACGTCGGTCATCTCCATCGCGGGATGTGTTGCGGTGTCGCTGATGAACTCCGGGTCCCAGTGCCAGTACCAACGGTCGTCGCGGCGCCGCAGGTTGGTCGCCAGGCCGTCGAGGTCGGTCGGTCGGGGCCGGTGCGGGTTATATTCGGCGAGCGCGTCGGCGACTTCGTCGAGGGAACCGAATCCCGCCTCCACCCGCTCGGCCATGAAAGCGCGGACCCGGCTCGCCCCGGACGGGTCCATATTCGGCACGATGTCGACCAGGACGACTGCCGCGGCGATGCCGGGTTCGAGTTCGCCGGCGAGGATCATGGCGACGAAACCGCCCAGCGAGGCGCCGACCAGCACAGGGCGCGGCGGTAGTCGGTGCAGCACTTCCGCAACGTCGGCGGCGAAGCTGACCACCCGGTAGTCGCCCTCGCTCGACCAATCCGATTCCCCATGGCCGCGCAGGTCGATGCTGATCGCCTGCCAGCCCCGCTCGGCGACCGCGGCAGCGGCGCGGCTCCACGAGCGGCGGGTCTGGCCGCCGCCGTGCAGGAACACCACGGCGCGTGCTTCGGGATCACCGAGGCGGTCATAGACAATGCGGACACCGCCCGGTCCGTCGGCCGAGAACGTTTCCGGCGCGGGTTCAGCGGCCATGGGCCTCACCGATCATTCTCGGATGGTAGGGGACCGGTGCGATAATGCTGCGGTGGACGTCGCTGACGAGCTGACCCGGCTGGTCGCGGCCTCGGGCGGGGACATCGGCGCGCTGGTCCGCCGGGTCTGCGCACAGACGCTGGGCCTGGTGCCGTTGCCCGCTGAGGCCGCCAGCGGGGTTCTGGGCCCCTCCGTCGACGAAACCGCCGCCGCGCTGACCGATTTCGCCGAGCAGTTCAGTGTCGATGTCTCGCTGATCGGTGATGCGCAGCGGCTCCGTCTTCGGGAGGAACTGGGGGACAGCGTGTTCGGTGCTGTGGTGCTGACCTTCGTCGCCGACTACCTGCCCCGGGTGCGTGCCGGGTTGCAGGGCCTCGGCATTGCGGTGCCCTGGTCGGAAACCGGGCCGTGGGATCGCTCGACGAATCCGGCCGACGCGCTGTTCAACGGCTTCTTGCCGGCCGTGGCCCGGTTGCGAGCCCTGGACCCGGTGACGGCCGAACTGGTCCGGCTACGCGGCGCGGCTGCCCACAACTGCCGGCTGTGCAAGTCATTGCGTGAGGGTGCAGCGCTTGATGCCGGCGGTTCCGAGAGCCTCTACGACGACGTAGCCCGCTTCGAGACCTCGACGCTGATCGACGACCGCCAGAAGGCGGCGCTGCGCTACGTCGACGCGCTGGTCTGGTCGCCGGCGCAGATCGGTGCCGACGTGGCCACCGGGGTGCGTGCACACTTCTCCGATCTTGAGGCGGTCGAACTGACCTTCGACGTGATGCGCAACGCCAGCAACAAGGTGGCCGTCGCATTGGGCGCCGATGCCCCGCGGGTGGCGCACGGCACCGAGCGGTATCTGATCGGCGCCGACGGCCAGACGGTGTTCGGCTGACCGGTGCTCGTTGCGGCATGGCACGATAGGCACGCGCCGCAGGCGCACCGGGGGCGGTAGCTCAGTTGGTTAGAGCCGCGGACTCATAATCCGTAGGTCGCGGGTTCGAGCCCCGCCCGCCCCACCGTTATTACCTCTTCGATCGCAATGTGTTCGCGGACGGCGGCGATGCCGCGATCAGAGATGCGGCCGGGGATCGTCCTAGTGTAGGTTCCGCTGCTATGACCCCGGCTGTCCCTCCCGCGCCTCGCGATCATGGCGCAGGCGCCGAACGCCCGGCACCGTCGCTGGCGGACCGGTCGATATTCATCACCGGTGCGAACGGTTTCATCGCCCGAGCGATGGCGGACCGGTTCCGCGTGCTCGGAGCCCGGGTGAGCGGCGTCGCGCGGGCGGCGGCCGACCCCGAACACCACGTGGTCGCCGGTGACACCACCAAGCCCGAGGCGTGGGCCGC
>JBDTKT010000255.1:0-12673 GCA_039935195.1 Mycobacterium sp. | reverse complement strand
GCGAAGGATGGATCGCGGTGCTTGACCCGAGCTATATGTCAGCAGCGCTGAACTGGCCATTTGATGATCACCCGCGCGGGTCCAAAGCGTAGGCGGTCGGGCACTGAGGCGCCTGGGGCGATCGTGGTCAACCAGGTTACCGTCCACCTCCGTGTACCCCCGTGGGGTAGATACGATGGCTCCATGACGCTCGCTGACATCTCGCGTTTCCGCGGTCCCGTCAGGTGCCTCGAACCGCTGACGAAAACGCTGGAGCCTAAATGACAACGTCACGCGGATATGCGGCCCACAAGGACGACTACGCCAAGCGGTTGCGTCGCATCGAAGGCCAGGTCCGCGGCATCGCGAAGATAATCGAGGAAGACAAATACTGCATTGACGTCCTCACCCAGGTCAGTGCAGTCACCAGCGGCCTGCGGTCGGTGGCGCTGAACCTGCTCGACGAGCACCTCGCTCACTGCGTGAGCCGCGCGGTAGCCCAGGGCGGCGACGAGGCCGAGGCCAAGCTGGCCGAAGCCTCTGCTGCCATAGCGCGCCTCGTACGTTCCTGAGCATCACGGCGTGATTGGCCATTGCGGTTTGGGCGGGGAGCGAGGACGGCGCAGGCCGCTCGATAACACGCATAACTCTTGACGTTCATACCTTACCCGGGTATGGTTACGATCATGGATGAAACCAACGAAGCCGAAGCCAGCTGCTGCAAGTCGGGTACCTGCAAATGCGGTGACGCCTCATGTACCCAAGCCCCCGGCTGCCAGTGTGGCCACCCCTTGTGCACGTGTAACGACTGATCAACGACACCAACCCGACCCACGGGCTCTTCGTGCCCTTGGTCGGGCTTCGCTGACCACGACTGAACGTCAAGCAGAGCGTGGCGGCCATGCTTCTGCGCGGGTTTTGACGAACCTAGGCGACTAGCAACCATGGGGTGCTCGAGCATCGTGGCCAGTGAAACGATCTGGTCGGTCGTGAGGTGGGCCTTTCGCGGCTGTGGGACATCGCGATCCACTGAGGCCGATTCAGCAGCGACACTTGGTCGCACTCGATCAGCAGGCCGCCGTCAAAATCATCACCACTGCAAGCGGGAGCGGAATCGCCCCTCTGGGCGGTATCTGACGTTCCGATACCGGGTGAACAACGCACCCTAGAACTGGGCTGTGGAAGTTGGCTGGCTCAGTTCGGCAAGGAATCGACCGACGAATTGTAAGGCAGGGCATGGTGGAGGACGCGCAGCGACTAGCCCGGCTCGCGATACCGGTACGTCCCGAATCTAGACAAATAGGACACTGCCCAGCGTCGGCGTCGTCCGCAGCGTTCGCCGGGTCGCGGTTGCTCGTTTCGTGACCGACGACCTCGCGTTGCGGTGGACCGTCACCGTCCTGTTCGCCTTCAGTAGCGCAGGATACGTGGATGTCCTTGTTGCACAACATGTCAGATGGACATGCACTGTTAATCATCTGTTGCACCTGGTGATGGCGGTGGCCATGATGGTGATGGCGTGGCCTGTCGGGATGGACCTTCCGACCGTCGGACTGATGGGGTTTTTCCTCCTGGCGGCGGTCTGTTTTGTATTGGTGGCGGCACGCGCGTCGTCCGGTGTCGCTGACCGACTGACCAACGGATACAACGCCGTAATGTCGTCGGCGATGGTGTGGATGTATGCGGTGATGAACGGCAGCCTGCCCGGCCAGACCAGTCACTTATCCGACCACCACGGTCCGTCTGGTTCGTCGAGCATGGCGATGGTTGGGACGGACATCTTCGGACCGATGTCCGCGACGGCGGGCAAAACCGGGTGGATCACGACTGTCAACGCGATCGCCACCATCGGATTTGCCGTTGCCGTGTTGTATTGGCTGTACAGGTATTTCGTCGAACGCAAAGCGAGCCCCGCGCCGTATACCGCGCATCTTTCGCCGATGGGACTGCTCGGTCAGGGGTTTATGGCCGCCGGTATCGCCCTCATGTTCGCGGCGATGTTGTAGCGCTCAGCCATGCTCGGCCCGTTCGGCCGACCGGATCGGTGGCATCGGGCGGCGACCGTGGCGGGCATACCAGCGCCGGCCGTGCCAGTTCTGGTACGCCCAGTTGACGGCCGCGACCGGGCCGCGATCGTGCAGCCAGAATCCGGCCGGTGGCGCATCCAGTGGAGCGACTCGGCCGATAGTGACGTCAGCCAAGGCGAAACCCGGCCCCTCGCTGCGGTCACGGCGAGCCAGCACCCGGCCATCGGCCGCGGCGATCACCGCCCCGCCCTGGCAGTGTCCCCGGTACGGCAGCGGCGTCATCGGCATCCGGCATGTCACGTCCCCGCAGTGCGCGGCGTGCGCGACCGGTGCGCCGACCAGTCGGGCGAACGCCGGCGCGACGTCGGCGGCGGTGGCGGCGTTGGCGTCCTCCCAGCGGCGGGTCAGCGCCCGGGGCGGCCACGGCGGAACACTCCACCAGCACGAGCCGCCGAGGACGATGTCCACCCTGCCGCGCATGCGGTGCACACTCTGGGTTCGCATGAACTCCCAGCAGACCGCCGCGCCGGGTGTGAAGCCGCCGGTCTCCGGCAGCACGCCGTCGTCGGTGCCGCCGATGTAGAAGCAGTTCTCCCACATCGTCGGCAGGTCCTTGTCATGTCGGCCGACGATGCCCGCCGCGGTGGCGAGCAGGAAGGTGTTGCGGGTGTCGCCGTCGGCTTCGCGGCACAGAAACGACCCGCCCACCGTCACCTGGTGCCGCCGCGCGAGTCGCATCAGCAGTTGCGCCGCCGCACCGTCGAGAGGCTGGGCACAGTCGACCAACTTGGGCAGAAACGCCATCCCGGTGGTGAAGAACTCCGGCAGCACAACGATTTCGGCACCCGCCTCGGCGGCCGCGTCGGCGAGTCGCTCGCACATCGCCAAGTTCGCGGGCACATCTGCGAGCACTGCGTCCTGCTGCACCACCGCGATTTTGGTCATGGCGCCAGGGTAGCCCGCAGGGCACGGCCACGTTCGCGGGCAGCGGCATCGGCCACGACCCAAGGATTGACACCACAGGGTCGATTCTGGACAGGCTGGGGCGCCGCGATGATCATTGCGATCCCGATCCCTTCGGCGAGTCTGGCATTTTCCATAATCTCAGTTATGCTGCTAATGATCTTGTACAAAGTAGTCCCGGGCACTGTTGATGTGGGGTGATGAGCACGTTCCCCTACGCAAGTGACGCACGTGGCAAGCCCGTCGCCCAGATAAGGCGGCGTCCCAAGGACCGCAAGGCGCAGATCACCCGCGCGGCGGCGCAGATTTTCGGCAGTCAGGGCTATCACGCGGCCAGCATGGAGGCGATCGCCGCCAGGGTCGGAATCTCCGCGCCAGCGCTGTACCGGCACTTCCCGAGCAAGTACGAACTGTTCGTCGCCGTGGTGTTCGGGCTCGGCCAGCATCTGGTCGACGCCACCGATTTCATCGACAACGTGACCGACGCCGAACTGGCCGCCGACCCGGCGGCGATCCTAGCCAGGCTGATCGACAAGCTGACCGATGCGGCGCTGGCCAACCGGGAGGTGGGCGGACTGTACCGGTGGCAGGGGCGTCACCTGCAGCCCGCGGATCACACGGAATTGATGGACCGGATGGGTGTGATCAACCGACGCGTTCAGCGCCCGCTGGTGATGATCCGGCCGACGCTGACCGCGCCGCAGCGGTGGACGCTGTCGGCGGGACTGTTCAGCGTCGTCGGCAGCATCATCGGACACCGGCCCGAACTGCCGGAGGAGGAGGTTCGGGCGGTGCTGGCCGACGCGGCGTCAGCGCTGCTGGCCACGGAACTCCCGACCCAGGGTGACCCTGGGACTCGTTCCCCGTCGGTCTGGCGCATATTCACCCCGGACGGCGGCCCCTATGAGGCGTTGCTGCACGGGGCGATCACGCTGTTCGGCCAGCAGGGTTACGCCGCGACCAGCGTGACCCAGATCGCCGAAGCCGTCGGCGTCCCGGCCTCCGGGGTGTACCGGTACTTCTCCAGTAAGTGCGATCTGTTGACGACGGGGTTGCGGCGCGCTGTGGACCGGGTGGCCGGCGAACTCTCCGCGATCGGGGGTGTTTTCACCGATCCGCACCAGGTGCTGACGCGCCGGGTCGAGGCTTACGTGGCCACCGCGTTCGCGAACCCCCAGCTGTGGGTGGTCTACAACACCGAACGGGTCAACCTGGCACCGGACGATCTGGAACAGTTGCGGGATATCGTGCGTACCGCGGTCGAGTCCTGGGTCGAGCCGCTCACCTCGCTGCGGCCTGAACTGCCTGCGGCGCGGGCCCGGTTCCTGGTGTACGCCGCGACGGCACTGGTGATCGACGTGAGTCGGATGGCCCGCGACGGACTGCTCGGCGGCGGGGGTTCCGATTATGGGCAGTTGTGGATGCGCCAGCTGATGGAGAGCGTTCTGTTCGGCGTCGCCGATTCTCAGGCGATGGTGTAGTCGTCGAGCGGGAAGTGCGATCCTTCGTGCACCGCGTTACGGGTTGAGGTGGGCCGCAGCAGGGTGGCTTCGCCGGCCGGGTTGAAGTAGTAGGACCGCGATGTTGCGCAGTCACCGCCATTGAACACCGAGTTGTCGAGAAGTTTGGTCATTCGGTCCAGGAATGCGGCGTTGGCCTGCTCGGTAACCTCGAACGTCGTGGCCCCGCGTCGCTGCACTTCGCCGAACAGCCGCCCCATGTGCCGCATCTGGTATTCCATGGTGTTGAAGAACGACAGCCCGGAAAACGCGTACGGGCTCGCCAGGCTCAGGTAGTTGGGGAACGCCGGGATCGACACGCCCTGATAGGCCTGGAACCTGTTGTCGCGCCACCATTTACCGAGGTTTCGTCCGCCGCGGCCGATTACCTCGATGGCCGGGAAGTTGGCGTCCCACAGGTCGAACCCGGTGGCCAGCACCAGCGTATCGATGTTGGTCTTGTGTCCGTCGGCGGTGACGATGCCGTCCGGCTCGATCCGCTCGATCGAGTTGCTCTCCAGGTGCACGTGGGGCTTGGTGAAACTGCGGTAGTAGGTGTTGGAGTAGGTGGGGCGTTTGCAGCCGAAGTCGTAGTCCGGTGTGAGTTTTGCCCGCAACCCCTCGTCGCGGATCGACACAAACCGATTCATCTTGGCCAGGTCCGCCGCGCCGATGTTGAGCCGCCGAAAATAGCGGTAGTTCAACACGGCCGACACCATCATCAGCTCGAAGAGCGTGTCGGTAACCCACCGGAAGGCTCGTTGCGCCAATGGGACCCGCGCGAACAGTTGCTGCAGGCGTCGCGGAATTCCGAAGTCGAGTTTGGGCACCACATAGATGGCCGTGCGCTGGTAGACGGTGAGGTCTTCGACGGTCTTGGTCAGCTCTGGAATCAACTGCACCGCGGTGGCTCCGGTACCGATCAGGCCGACCCGGCGTCCGGTGAAGTCGTAGCTGTCGTCCCACGCCGTGGTGTGGACGACTTTGCCGTCGAAGCCGGTGATCCCGGGGATATCGGGGGTGTTCGGCTGGGACAGGAAGCCGGTCGCGGTGATCAGGTAGCGGGCGCTCAGCGTCTCGCCGTCGGCGAGCGTCACCTGCCACAGTTGGGTGTCCTCGTCCCAGCGGGCACCCTCGACGGTGGTGTTGAACCGGATGTGGCGGCGAACGTCGTATTTGTCGGCGACGTGCTCGGCGTAGCCCTTGAGTTCGTCACCGGTGGCGAACAGTCGCGACCAGTTCGGGTTGGGTTCGAACCAGTACGAGTAGGTGGTCGACGGGATGTCGACGGCCAGGCCGGGATAGCGGTTGACGTGCCACGTGCCGCCGAGGTCGTCTTCGCGTTCCAGCAGGACGATGTTGTCGTAGCCGAGCTTCTTAAGCTCGATCGCCGCGCCCATGCCGCCGAAGCCCGCTCCCACGACGACGGCGTCGAATAGGTTCGCACTCATGAAAACGACGGTACCTGACTCACGGGTAACCAGCGAAGTCGCCGATGTCTTCGAACAGTGACGGAGTGTCCCGTGCTAGGGCCGGTGACTCTCCGGGCGCAGTAGTCGCAGCGCCGCGTCGACGGCCAGGCCGGGCACATCCAGCGTCTTCGATCCCAGGTCGTGCCGGGCGCCGGTGACCTCGACGACCGCGGTCGGTGCTGCGATCAGCGCCGCCGCCGCCCGCACCTCGGCGGGCGTGCCGAACGGGTCCGAGCTGCCGTGGGTGAACACCGTCGGCACCGTGATGTCGGGCAGGTGCTCGGTGCGGGGTCGTTGCGGCTTGCCGGGCGGGTGCACCGGGTAGGAGAACAGCGTCAGCAGGTCCACCGGTACCGCATCGCCGGGCTGGTGGGCGGCCACCACCATCGAGGTCTGCCGGCCGCCGTAGGAGTGCCCGCCGACGATCAGCGGGCCGTCGGCAAGGGAGCGGGCGCAGGTGATGGCTTCGACGATGCCGGCCCGGTCGGCGGCCCCCGAACCGGACGGTGGGCCTTTCGGTCGGCGCCGCCGGAATGGCAGGTTGTAGCGGATCGCCAGCCAGCCATGGCGGCGCCATTCGTCGCAAAGTCGTTGCAGCAGAGGCGATTCTCGACTTCCACCTGCGCCGTGGGTCAGCAACACCACCCCGGTCGGGGTGCCTGCCGGGCGGTGGGCGATACCGGCGATCTGCTCCAGGCTCACCCCAGACCCAGTCGGAAGAGCGGCGACACCGGGCCGTGGCCGTGGCCCAGTGGATAGGCGGCACGCAAACACTGCGTCACCCACCGCTTCCCGAACGCCACCGCTTCGGGCAGCGTGAACCCGTGTGCCAGCGCGCAGGCCGTCGCGGCGGCGAGGGTGTCACCGGCGCCGTGATCGGCGCCGGTGGCGATGCGCGGGCCGGTGAACTCGTGAAAGTCGGTCCCGTCGTAGAGCAGGTCCGGGCTGTACTGCGTGGACGGCAGGTGCCCGCCCTTCACCAGCGCCCACCGCGGACCCAGTGCGTGCAGCGCCCTCGCCGCCGCGCGCGCAGTAGCGGCGTCCACCACGTCGATGCCGACCAGCAACCGCACTTCGTGCAGGTTTGGGGTCACCAGGGTCGCCAGTGGAAACAACTCGTCGCGCAGGGCATCCAGCGCCGACGTCGCCAGCAGTGCATCACCGTGCATGGAGGCGCAAACCGGGTCCACCACCAGCGGGATGGTCAAGCCGAGTGCCCGCCAGGTGTTCGCCACCGCGGTGATGATCCCGGCCGACGCCAGCATCCCGGTCTTGGCGGCCTGGACCCCGATGTCGGTGACCACCGCCCGTATCTGGCCGGCGACGACGTCCGGTGGAACCTCGTGAAAGCCCTGGACTCCCAGGGTGTTCTGCACCGTCACCGCGGTCACCGCGACGCAGGCGTGCACCCCGAGCAGCGCCGCCGTGCGCAGGTCGGCCTGAAGCCCGGCGCCGCCGCCGGAGTCCGACCCGGCGATCGTCAGCACCCGCGCCGGCGTGCTGCCGGGCGCGGGCAGCGGTAAGAAATCCACCGGCGGCGCCGGGCTAGTTGCCGTTGTCGGTGTTGATCGGCGTGATCGGGATCAGGTTGTACTTCGCCGCGTAGTCTCGGGCGTCCCGGCTGACCCGCATCGCGGAGAACTGCGGCCCGCACATCGAACAGAACTTCGCCGACTTGGCCGCCTCGGCGGGCAGCGTCTCATCGTGGTAGGCCTTCGCGGTGTCCGGGTCCAGCGATAGTGCGAACTGATCGTGCCAACGGTAATCAAAACGTGCCCGGGACAATTCGTTGTCACGATCCTGGGCGTGCGGGTGGCCCTTGGCCAAGTCGGCAGCGTGCGCGGCGATCTTGTAGGCGATCACCCCGGCCTTGACGTCGTCGCGGTTCGGCAGGCCCAGGTGTTCCTTGGGGGTGACGTAGCACAGCATCGCGGTGCCGGCGTGGCCGATGATCGCCGCGCCGATCGCCGACGTGATGTGGTCATAGCCCGGCGCGATGTCGGTGGTCAGCGGGCCCAGTGTGTAGAACGGCGCCTCCTCGCACAACTCCTCCTCGAGCGCTACGTTCTCGGCGATCTTGTGCATCGGGACGTGGCCGGGGCCTTCGATCATCACTTGCACGCCATGGGATTTGGCGACCTTTGTCAGCTCGCCGAGGGTGCGCAGCTCAGCGAACTGGGCGGCGTCGTTGGCGTCGGCGATACAGCCGGGCCGCAGTCCGTCGCCGAGCGAGAACGTGACGTCGTAGCGCAGCAGGATCTCGCAGAGTTCCTCGAAGTGGGTGTAGAGGAACGACTCCTGCTGATGCGTCATGCACCACTTGGCCATGATCGCCCCGCCACGCGAGACGATCCCGGTGATCCGGTTGGTGGTCAGCAGCACGTGGTCGAAGCGCACCCCGGCGTGCACGGTCATGTAGTCGACGCCCTGCTCGCACTGCTCGATCACGGTGTTGCGGTAAATCTCCCAGGTCAACTCACGCGGGTCGCCGTCGACCTCCTTCATCGCCTGGTAGATCGGCACCGTCCCGACCGGCACCGGCGAGTTGCGCATGATCCAGCCGCGCGTCTCGTGGATGTCTTTGCCGGTGGACAGGTCCATGATGGTGTCGGCGCCCCAGCGGGTGGCCCACACCAGCTTGTCGACCTCCTCGGCGATCGAACTGGTGACCGCGGAGTTGCCGATGTTGGCGTTGACCTTCACTTTGAACGCCTTGCCGATGATCATCGGCTCGAGTTCGGGGTGGTTGTGGTTGGCCGGGATCACCGCCCGGCCGGCGGCCACCTCGTCGCGCACCAACTCGGCCGGGAAGCCCTCGCGGGCGGCGATGAATGCCATCTCCGCGGTGATCTCGCCGTCGCGGGCGCGCTGCAGTTGGGTGCCGCGGTCACGCACCACGCCGGGCCGGGCCGCCAGGCCGGCATTGAGGTCGATCACCACGTTTTCGTCGGTGTACGGCCCGGAGGTGTCGTAGAGGTCGAGGTGCTCGCCGGTAGTCAGGTTCACCCGGCGCAGCGGCACCTTGAGGCCCGGCGGCACCCCGGCCCCCGCGTCCAGCTCGCGGTAGATCTTTTCGCTGTACGGGATCGGTCCGGTGGTGACGCTCGGCTCGACTGCGATATCGGTCATTTTCAGCTCCCTACGCCGGCATTACCCGGTCAGGTTCGTACGGTCGACGGCTGCGGCCGTCCTCTCAGCGCACCGGTTGCGCTCCCGCGTTTGGTGGGGGTGTCCTGCGCCGCCCACGCTAGCGCAGTGCGCCGGTGTTGTGCCGCGACGTTGGGGGATTTTCCGGATTTGGTTCGGTGCCCCTGCACTTCTGCCGAAGCGGTTGCCGGTGAGCCGAGTGCCGCGGTATGGGCGGCTGACCCGGCCCGATCTATCCAGCGTGATATCCGGATAGGGGCGATGCGTGCGGTGTGACCGGGTATGTCAGCATCGCTGACACCACCCACCCCGGTGTGCTGATGGCACTACCTCAACCTGCGTTCAGTGCAAGCGTGGAGGGCTCAGAGTGAACGCTCGGGGTCGATTCAGGCATTTTCTCGCTGGTCCTCATCCCGTGCTAGGTTGGCGGTTTGGTCCGGGGGATTTTGATCTTGTGGGGGGCTCTATGAATACTGCTGTGCGTCCATATGCCATCGCAGGTGCGGCGATCATGGTGGCCGGCGTTGTCGCTGTCGCGCCGATCGCGCCGCGCCCATCGCTGGTCTCCGTATTGAGCCCGGCGCTGCGTCTCGTCGATGCCTCGTCCCTGCTCAATGTTCCGTTGAACCTGTTCCAAGACTTTGTCAATATCCCGGGCAACGAAGTCGAGGCGTTAGAGGCGTTAGGGAACGCGCAGCTCTACAGCGGGACCTGGTTCACCCCGAGTGCGACGAATATCTTCGGTGAGGATCCAGGCGACCCGGGGCGTTTCATGTCGATCGTCGACCTGTTGGTGCCGTTCAAAGCGATATCCGGGCAAGGCATCGGCGAGCTCGGAGCCCCCAATATGGGTCTGGAACCCGATGTCGCCGCGGTCGCGGCGGGTCACTTGGGGCTGGGTCAGCAGGTGGCCCTGATCGTAGACGCTGAGCTTCCGGTGAGCGCATCCAGTGACGCCGACAACAGCGCACCCCTCCTTCCGGTGTCCGAAATCACCGGCTTCACCGGGACCGATCGGGATATTTGGTCACTGGCGATACTGTCCGGCCAACAGCAGTTTCCGCTACTCGATAACTATTTTCAGGTACCACTTAGTCAGCTGATGGAACCCGGCTTCAACTTCGGCGATCGCGTTGATCCCTCCCCCGGAGTAGGCGTCAACGGGGCAGTGCCCGGCGATGACGTTTACGGCATCCCGGGTACGCATCCGGACATGGTGGACCACGGGTTTGGCGTAAATGACGTCGGGCAAGCCCTTAACTCGGCGGGGAACCCGATCAACTTATTGCCCTGGTCGAATCTCGACTACACGTTGAATTTGGCGTACCCCTTCCAGAATTTCTCTGACAGCTTGCAGGCTCCCTTCGATCTCAGCGCCTTCAACATCCCCAGCCTCGGCGAGGCAGTCACCGCCCTGCAGACCTTCACCGCGGGGAACGTTGTTGCCTTCGACCCGTACGTTCCGGGAAGTCCCGTGTGCCAGACCACCTGCGGCCTGTCCGACTTCGCGAACCAAAATCAGATCGTCCAGGGAATCGGTAGCCTGTTTCCGGGTAACACGTCTATCAACCACTATCTCGACCTCGTCAATAACGGCACGGTGAACACAGCGACTGCGAGCCAGATTGCCTTCGCCAACGAGTTCCTATCCCCGAACGGGCCGCAAAGTACTTTCGACATCGGCAATCCGCTTCCGGACGCCCCGCCCACCGGCGGCGAGTTCGCACCTTATACGCCCATTGTTACCCCGGTCAGCCCGTTTATAACCAACCTTATTGATTTCGCGAAATCCAGTGGCATACAGAACTTCGCCCACGAGCTAGCGAACGCCAATGGATACGTGCCGGTCTTCCCGGTAGCCGATGCCGTCGACCCTTCCGGTATCGACGCTCCCACCGCTGAAGCAACCTCGCTATTTGACGGGATGATAAACCCGGCAGACTGGTCGAATATTCTCTGAGCCCGTACACCACTACCGTCTGGTCCGACGGTGTGGATATCCAGGTCCGCGGTGGCGCCGTCGACCTCGCATGCCGGGACGGTGATCACCCGGCCGGCGGTTCAGTGACCGGCGTAGGCCTCAGAGTGTCAAGCCGAGGACGACAGGTCGGACCGTCCGGGGATAAGGATTAGCGTCGGATCGTTTGCATAGCTAACATATGGGCTTTGGCTGATTGTTGAGCAAGCACGCGGCAGGGAGTCGATGGCGACGCAGATCGAGACGACGACGCCGGGCGTTGACACACCGACTGGTGATGCCACTTCCGGCGCCGACGCCGGCGCCGTCGCGACCACCCGCCGCCGACTGGCCTTCGGCCGGGATCACCCCTGGTACAAGTGGGTCGTACTCTCCAACACCACGCTGGGGGTGGTGTTGGCCACCATCAATGGCTCGATCGTGTTGATCTCGCTGCCGGCGATCTTCCGCGGCATCGGACTGAACCCGCTGGACCCGTCCAACGTCAGCTACCTGCTGTGGATGCTGATGGGCTATCTGCTGGTGTCGGCGGTGCTGGTGGTGTTCTTCGGCCGCCTCGGTGACATGTTCGGCCGGGTGCGCATCTACAACCTGGGCTTCGTGGTGTTCACCGTCGCGGCGGTTGCGCTGTCGATCGACCCGTTCCGCCTGGGGCCGGGCGCTCAGTGGCTGATCGGCTGGCGGGTGGTCCAGGGTGTCGGTGGCGCGATGCTGATGGCGTCCTCATCGGCGATCCTGACCGATGCGTTCCCGGCTAACCAGCGGGGGATGGCGCTCGGGGTCAACCAGGTCGCCGCGGTCGCCGGTTCCTTCGTCGGACTGTTGGTCGGTGGGCTGCTCTCGGAATGGGACTGGCGCGCCGTCTTCTGGGTGGGTGTTCCGATCGGGGTGTTGGGCACCGTCTGGTCGATGCGGTCCCTGCACGAACTCGGCGAGCAGATCCCCGGCAAGCTGGACTGGGCGGGCACCGTGACACTGGGAATCGGCCTCACGGTGCTGCTGACCGCGATCACCTACAGCATTCAGCCGTATGGGGATTCGCCGACGGGCTGGACCAATCCCTGGGTGCTCGGATCGCTCGGCGCCGGTGTGCTGACGCTGCTGGTGTTCTGTCTGATCGAGTTGCGGGTGGCCCACCCGGTGCTCGACATCCGGCTGTTCCGGATCGGGGCGTTCGGGATGGCCAACGTGGCCGGGCTGATGTCGGCGGTCGGCCGCGGCGGACTGCAGTTCATGCTGATCATCTGGCTGCAGGGCATCTGGCTGCCACTGCACGGCTACAGCTTCGAGTCCACCCCGCTGTGGTCGGGTATCTACCTGCTACCGATGACGGTGGGCTTCCTGCTTGCCGGCCCGCTGGCCGGGGTGCTGTCGGACCGGCACGGTGCCCGGCCGTACGCGGTCGGCGGTATGGCGCTGATGGCGGTGACGTTCGTGGCGCTGGTCCTGGTCCCGGTGGACTTCGACTACCGGGTGTTCGCGGCGCTGGTGTTCCTCAACGGACTGGGTGGCGGGATCTTCACCGCGCCCAACAGTGCTGTGGTGATGTCCAGCGTCCCGGCCGACCAGCGCGGCGCGGCGTCGGGGGTGCGGGCCACCTTCTTCAAC
>JBDTKT010000254.1:0-4936 GCA_039935195.1 Mycobacterium sp. | reverse complement strand
GTGCGTATTGGGTGAGGAATACCGCGATACCGATCGACACCGGCACTGCCAGCACCAGCGCGAACAGCGAACTCAGCACCGTGACCATGAGCAGGTCACGGATGCCGAACGCGAGGCCGGCGGCGCTGCCGGTGTTGAATTCGGAGCTGGTGAAGAAATTCGCGTGGTTGGCGCGCAGTGCCGGGATCGCCTGGACCAGCAGGAAGAGCGCGATCAACGCGATCGCGATCACGATCGTCGATCCGGCGGCTAGCGCCACCGCCCGGAACAGTCGCTCGCCCCGTGACGACGGATTGGCGGCGACCGTCCCCGGCGCAGGCCTCACCCCGGTGGGATCAGCCATGGCGGGGACGGCCGCGTTGGCAGTGCGAGGAGGATCTTCGGGTCACGCGATGGCGTCAACCGCGGTCGACAGTCGAGACTTGAACGCGTCGGGGATCGGGATGTACCCGTTCTCCGCCAAGCCTTCCTGTCCGGCGCCGATGGTGGACTTCAGAAACGCCTTCACCGCCGTGCCGACCTCAGCGTCGGGATACTTGGAGCACACCACCTCGTAGGTGGCGAGCACGATCGGATACGAGCCGGCCTGGGTTGGCTTGTAGAACGACTCGGTGTCCAGCACCAGGTCATTGCCGTGACCCTTGATTGTCGCGCCGGCGATCGTCTTGCCCACCGATTCTGTGTTGATCGAAACCGGGTCCGGACCCGCCGAGGTCACGATCTGGGCGGTGTGCAGGTGCTTCGCCTCGGCAAACGACCACTCGTTGTAGGTGATCGACCCATTCGTACTCTGGATGGCGCCCGCGGTGCCGTCGTTGCCCTTGGCGCCCTCACCGACGCCACCGTTGAACGTCTTGCCGGCACCCTTGCCCCACGCGCCGTCGGACGCGCTGTCGAGGTACTGCTGGAAGTTGCCGGTGGTGCCGGACTCGTCACTGCGGAACACCACATGAATCGGCTGGGCAGGCAGGGTGGCTTCGGGGTTCAGCGCCTTGATCGCCGCGTCATCCCAGCTGGTGATGGTCCCGTTGAATATCTTTGCGGCCGTCGGGCCGTCGAGAATCAGCGCATCGACGCCGGCGACGTTGTAGGTGATCGCGATCGGACCGAACACCACCGGCAGGTTCCATGCGGGCGAGCCACAACGCTCTTGCGCCTGGGCGTACTCCTCGGTGCTCAGCGGAACGTCTGAGCCGCCGAAGTCGGTCTGGTCGCCGACGAATTCGTGTATCCCGGCACCCGAGCCGTTGGCGGTGTAGTTCAGCGTCTGCCCCGAGCACGCCTCTTGGAACGCTTTGACGAAGCGTGCCATCGCATTTTGCTGGGCCGTCGACCCACTGGCCTTGAGTGTTTCCTTGCCGCCGCAACCGGTACTCGCCGCGGAGCTTTCGGGCGCACTCGACCCGGTGTTCTTGTCGCTGCCGCAGCCGGACAACACCAGTGCGCTGGTAGCTAGAACGCCCAGTGCAGCGCCGCATCGGTTGAGTAACACATCAGCCCCTTTGAATGGTAGTCATGGTGACGACCGCATTCGCTGTGCCACCGGATCAAGCCAGTCACGAAGCCCTACTGCCGAGTCGGCTCGGGCCGCTCAAGGCTAACACCGTGGGGGCCGAGTCTCGGCGCCGCCGGTCGCACGTTGTCACTCCGGTGGGGGCAGGGTGTTTTCGTCGGGGAATTTGCCGGTCGCCTGGAAGATCACCCGACGGGCCACCTCGACCGCGTGGTCGGCGAACCGCTCGTAGAACCGGCCCAGCAGGGTCACGTCGACCGCCGCCGCGACCCCGTGCCGCCATTCCCGGTCCATCATCACCGAGAACAGATGCCGATGCAGGTCGTCCATCGCGTCGTCTTCTTCGCGAATGCGGGCTGCCTTCTCCGGGTCGCGTGACAGCACCACCTCCTGTGCGCTGTTACCCAATTCAACTGCGACCCGGCCCATTTCGGCGAAATACCCGTTCACCTCTTCGGGCAGCGCATGTTGGGGGTGCCGTCGGCGGGCGATCTTCGCGACGTGCAGGGCCAGCGCGCCCATCCGGTCGATGTCGGCGACCATCTGGATAGCGCTGACGATGGATCGCAGATCGCCGGCGACCGGCGCCTGCAGTGCCAGGAGAACGAACGCGCTCTCTTCGGCGTGCGCGCTCATCCCCGCGATCTTCTCGTGGTCGGTGATTACCTGTTCGGCCAGCACCAGGTCGGCCTGCAGCAAGGCCTGGGTGGCGCGTTCCATGGCGAGCCCCGCCAGACCGCACATCTCGCCGAGTTGTTCGGATAACCCGGAGAGTTGTTCGTGGTACGCCGTACGCATGCCTTCAAGACTAGCCTGGCGGCGCTGCCGGGCCGTGCAGCGTCGGCGCCCCGGACCCGAGGTTATTCACAGGTGGTGTCGGCCGCGTTCGTGACGGTCAGATCGTCGGGTAGCTGGGTCGGCTCGGTGCTGGCCCCGCGGGTCAGCTGCACGTTGACCTGCGAGCCGCTCGGTGCCGGCTCGCCGACCGCGCCGCGGAAGTCCGAGCCGAGCACCACTCGCACGACGCTACCCATCCCGGCGACCCGCTCGATCGGCGGATTGGCCAGCGCGGAGGCCACCGTGGCGGCCGCCTGCTCGTTGCCCGGTGAGAACATCACCGTGGTGGCCTTCGTCGAACTCGGATAGTCGTCGGGGGTGACCACGTTGAAGCCGGCCCGCTCCAAACCGTCGGAGGCGGTGGTGGCCACGCCCGATTCGCCGGTGGCGTTGGAGACCCGCACGGTGACGTCGTTGGGCGTGGTCGTTACCGCGTGCACCTGTTCGCTGTGCGGTTGGGCGGCCCGGGTGGACTGTGCTGTGCTGGCCGCCGAGGTGGTGTTCGCCGCGGTGGTAGGGGTCGACGTCGCGTTTTGGTCGTTCTCGCCCGGCAGTGGGTCGTCGTTGATGATCGCGTCGAACAGCGCCTCCATGTCGTTGACGCGGGGCGGTTCGTCGCCGTTCTCGTCGGTCTCGCCGGTCGGCACCGTGACGAAGGTGATGTGGCCTGCCGCAACTTTCTGCAGCGACTGGCCGAGATTGACCAGGTCCTTGGTCGTGACGTGGTCGACGTAACTATCGCCGATGAACATGTTCACCACGTTGTTGAGCTTCGTCGGAGAGAGGAACGTGTCTTTGGAGATCAACGAGCGCAGCAGCGACGACAGGAACAGTTGCTGGCGCTTGATCCGCCCGTAGTCGCCGTTGTACTCGTTGCTCATGTTGCGGGCGCGTACATAGTTCAGCGCGGTCGCACCGTCGATGGTTTGGCGTCCGGTCTGGTCGAGCACCGTGCCCAGTTCGTAGTCGTAGAGCGGGCTAGCGGTACACACCTCGACGCCGCCGAGCGCGTCGACCATCTTGCCGAAGCCGACGAAGTCGACCGCCATGAACCGGTTGATCGCCAACCCGGACAGCTTTTGAATCTCTTTCACCAGGCATTTCGGTCCGCCGAAGGCGTAGGTCGAGTTCAGCTTCGTCTCGGTGTACACCATGTCGTCGCCGTAGGTCCCGGTCTCCTCGTAGTAGAGCGGGCCGTATGCGCCGGTGTCCGGGCTCCACGCCTCGCACTGGATCGGGGTGATGGCCAGGTCGCGTGGCAATGACACCACCACCACCCGTTTGCGGTTGGCCGGGATGTTGACCAGCATGATCGTGTCGGATCGGGCGCCGCCGGCGTCGTCGGCGTCGCCGGCACCGATCTGGCTGTTCGCCCCGGCTCGGGTGTCTGCGCCGACGATCAGGAAGTTCTCGTCGCCGTACTGCCCGCCCGGGTCCTTGATGTCCTGCGAATTCGGATCGAGCGCGTTGACCTTATTGAGGCTGGCGTTCTTCGACGTGCTCCACTGCCAGGCGCTGCCAGTGAGTATCAGCGCAAGCACCGCCGTCAGCGCCGCCGCCATGCGTCCGGCAAACAGTGCCCGGCGGCGGGCTCGCTTGGTTTTTTTCTTCCGGTGGGGTTCGTAATCTTCCGGGTAGTCGTGGTGGAGCGGGGCGATCCGCACCGGCGGTATCCCGGCGGACACGTGCGGCAGCATCGTGGTCTGCGTGTCTTCGCCGGAGTAGGGGCCCGGGCGGAGTCCGGTGTGCGCGTGATGGATCCGATCGAGGTCGGGGAGCTCGGAGGGGTAGGCCACCTCGGCGACATCGAAAGCCGGCCACAGGTCGGGTTCGGCGGTGATCTCGGCGTCGTAGTCTTCGTTGGACCCCGGGGCGGCGTGGTGCCGGCTGGGGATGGCAGCCGGGGCGTCACCGCCGACCTTGGCAATCAGGTCGGCGACGCTGACACCGCCGTCGGCGCGGCTTCTGCGCCTCGAGGGAGTTGGACGCCGGTCCGCGGTGCGCGGGGCATCGTGCGACGGGGAAGGCCAGCGTTCCCACGGCGCAGCGCCGGGCAGCTGCATCGTCATCAGCTGACGGTCACCGTCATCGTCGGAGCCGCCTCCAGACCGTCGACCAGGAGTGGCGTGATCGCCGTCACTCATGTCCCAGGGGCCTCCGAAGTCTGTCAGGTCTGTCGGGTCTTTCAGGGCTGACGCGTTCATCGCATCGTGCCGGGCACCCCCGCGAGGGTGCAATAAACCACTTATCCTACTGAGATATTTCCAGACACGCGATATCGGAAACGTCTCAGTTCAGCCACCTGAGTGCATAATGTCGGCCCCGTCCGGCACCGCGCAGTCGTCGGGATCGGCGAGCCATCCGTCGGGAAGTGCCACCGTGGCCGGCGACCCCTGTCGGCCCCGCGGTCCCGTCGCGGTGGGCGGAAACGGTACCGAAGCATCCAGTTGTTTGAGCAGCGAGTCGAGTTCGCCGAGGGTCTTGACCATTGCCAGTCCGCGCCGCAGATCGGCGCCGGCGGGGAAGCCGTGCAGGTACCAGGCGACGTGCTTGCGGATGTCGCGCATGCCCTTGTCCTCGCCGAAG
>JBDTKT010000253.1:0-8439 GCA_039935195.1 Mycobacterium sp. | reverse complement strand
CCGACCACGGCAATCAGTTTCTGTCCGGTCATGACCGGCTCCTTTCGTGACAATTGAGTTGATGTATCAACCTAATGATGGACGTTACTCTTGTGAGTTGATATGTCAACTCGAGGGGATAGGATGGCTGCATGACCGACGAGCCCTGCCTGCGTGCCGAGGAGCAGCGGGCCTGGCGCAGTTTCGTTGCGATGCGCCAGAAGCTGGATCGTCATCTGGAACGGCATCTGCAGCGCGACTTCGGGTTGTCGGCCTCTGATTTCGAGATCCTGGTCAACCTGTCCGAGTCGCCGAGCGGACGGATGCGTGCATTTGAACTCGGTGAGGCGACGCAGTGGGAGAAGAGTCGGATGTCGCACCATCTGAGCCGAATGGAGAAACGCGGACTCATCCGCCGCGTCGCTCACGGTGCCCGCTACCCGGAAATCGTGTTGACCGCAGCCGGGCGCAATGCCATCGAGGCAAGCGCGCCGGTTAACGCGGCCCGGGTGCGAAAGCTGTTCGTGGACGTGCTCGGCCCGGAGCGACTTACCCTGATCGGCCAGGCATCCGACGACGTCGTCGCCGCCATCGCGGCCGAGCAGACGTAAAGGTCCCGCGACACGCCGTGATTCGGGGGCTTATGTGTCTGCTCGCGGGGGAGACGGGGCTCGCTCAGGGACGCGGGGGAGACGGCAGCGGAATGGTGGCGGCGACCGTCGTGCCGGCACCCGGCCGGGACCGGATGTTGAGCCGGCCGCCGACCAGTTCGGCCCGCTCGGACATCGACAGCACCCCGTAGCCGCCCATCTCGTCGCCGCCCACCGGGTGCTCGAAGGTGTCGAAACCCACCCCGTTGTCGGCGATCTCCAGCCGGGCGGTGGCGGGGTCGGCGGCAACCGCGAATCGCAACCGAACCTTCGTCGCGCGGGCGTGCTTGACGACGTTCTGCAAGCCCTCCTGCGCGATCCGGTACAGCGCCAGCTCGATGTGTTCGGGCAGCCGGGTGTCGGACAGGTCCAGTTCCAGGGCCAGCTCGGGGATCGATCGGGCCAGGCTGGCCAACCCGCCGGCCAGGCCCAGGTCGTCGAGCACCGGCGGTCGCAGCCCGCCGATCGCCACCCGGGTTTCCTCCAGCGTCAACCTGGCGAGTTCCCGGGCCGCCTCCAGCTGCTCGGATGCTTCCTCCGGGTCGTTGCCGACTGCCCGGGCGGCGGCGTCGAGGCGGTAGGACAGCGTGACCAGCCGCTGCGAGATGCCGTCGTGAATGTCGCCGGCCAGCCGGCGGCGCTCGATCTCCTGGGCTTCGATCACCTGCTCGACGAACAGCTCGTGGGCGCGTTCGCGGGCTACCAATTGGCGGTGCAGTCGGGCCTGATGCATGGCGCCGGCGATGAGCCGGCCGATCACCCGCAGCAGCTCGACGTCGCCGGCGGTGAACTCGCGCCGTGCCACGGTGTGCACGTTGAGCACTCCGACCAGCCCGCCCGGATCGGTCTCCATCGGCACCGACACCATCGAGGTGAACGCGCTTCCGCGCAGCGATTCGATCGGCAGGTAGCGCGGATCGCTCTCCTTGTTGTCGGCGATCACCACCGGCTCGCGGTGGCTGGCCACCCAGCCGGAGACTCCTTCGCTCAGCGGCAGCCTGATCTTGCCGACCTGGTCGTCGAACGGCGGTGTCGCCCCGGTCAGGGTCAGCGAGCGGTCGGTGTCATCGAGGACGTGCACGAAGCAGACATCGGTGCCGGTGGCGGCGGTGATCATCCGGGCCGCGGCGGCGGCCAGCGGCTCCACCCCGGGACCGCTGGAGGCGGCCCGGATGAGCTCGCGCAGCAGTGCCAACTCGTGATCGGCGTCGACGAAATCGCGCACCGCGATCTTCCCGCGGGTGCGGGGCCGCTCGCTCACCGGTAGATCCCCTCACGCAGTGCGGTGGCCACCGCGCCGGTCCGGTCGGCGACTCCCAGCTTGCGGTAGATCGACCGCAGGTGGGTTTTGACGGTCTCGTCGCCGATCACCAACCTGGTGGCGATCCCACGGTTGGACAACCCGCTGACCATGTGGGCCAGGATCTCGCTCTCCCGCTGGGTCAGGCCCTGGCGCGCCCCCGGCCAGAACTCGTCGCGCTGCAGCCGTGCCGCGGTACCGGCCGCGCGGGCCGCCATGCCGGGGTCGATCACCGTCTCGCCGCGGTGGGCCAGCTCGATCTGGTGTACCAGGTCGTCGCTGCTGATGCTCTTCAAGAGATAACCGCGTGCCCCGACGCGCAGCGCCTCGAACAGGTACTGCTCGTCGTCGTAGACCGACAGCATGATGACCTTGCGCTCCGGGTCGCGTTCGCGCAGCGCCAGGCACAGATCCAGTCCGCTCTCGCCGCGCATCCGCACATCGCAGAGCACGACGTCGGGTTCGGTGTCGGTGATCACGCGGATCGCGTCTTCGGCGCTGATCGCCTGGCCGACGACCTGCACCCGGTCGCCGAACGCGGTGAGCATGGCCCGCAGACCCTCGATAACCATCTCGTGGTCATCGACGAGGACCAATCGCACCGGCGTCACGGCACAACACTAAAGGGGTTCCCCCTGGCAGTTCCCCCCAATGGGGGAGGTCCGGATCGCCCCGGCCGGGCACCCTGGTGTAATGCACATCACACCGACGCAGGCGCCGCGGCAATTCTGGTGGGACCGGGCACGGCCGGTGGACGCCGACGTCTCCCCGCTGCGGGCGGCGATCTTCGACCTGGACGCGCTGGCCGACGCCGAGGGGGAACCCAGAGCCGGGCTCGCCGACTTGGTGATGAGCCTGTTCGTCGCCGGCGTCTGGGTGGGTGTGGTCAGCCCCGAACGCCGGGATCGGGTCCAGCCGCTGGTCCGGCAACTCCTCGGTGACGGGATTGTCGAAACCGTCGTGACCGGTGACGACGTGACGGATATGGCGTCGGACGCTGAAACCTATCGGCTTGCCCTGTGGGAGCTTGGGCTGACCGCCGAGAGCGCGTTGGCTGTCGTGGGTTCGGGCCGGGGATTGCGAGCGGCGGTGGCCGCCGGACTGCCCGCCGTGGTGGTCAGCACCGACGACACCGCAGGCACCGGTGCGGTCGCGGTGCGTGCCTGCTACGACGGGCTGCTGGTGGAGGATTGCCGGCAGCTGGTCCGGTGGTGGTGGGTTGCCCAGCGGCGTTCGGAGCTGCTCGCCAGCGCGTGAACGAGGCGGCCAATTGTGGCTCAACTTTTACTTGACGATGCTGCCACCGGCCGTTGATCATGAAACGGTGCGTCGACTGCTGGGTTTGCTGTGCGCGGCGGCGTGCGCTGCGAGCGTGACCTTGGTAACCGCGCCGCTGAGCGCGGCGGTCGTCAACCCGTGGTTCGCGAATTCGGTCGGCAACGCCACCCAGGTGGTTTCGGTTGTGGGAGTGGGTCATTCGACCGCGAAGATGGATGTCTATCAACGCACTTCGGCGGGCTGGGAACCGGTTGGGGTGGGGATTCCGACACATGTCGGCTCGGCGGGCATAACCCCGTCGACCACCGAAGGCGACCCGTCCACTCCGATGGGGTTCTTCTCGCTGGATTCCGCGTTCGGCACCGCCCCGAATCCCGGTGGTGGCCTGCCATACGTGCAGGTCGGGTCCGATCACTGGTGGGACAGCGACTCGAAGAGTCCGACCTACAACACGATGCAGGTCTGCAAAAAGGCCCAGTGCCCGTTCAACACGGCAGCCAGTGAGAACCTCGACATCCCGCAGTACAAGCACGCGGTGGTGATGGGCGTCAACAAATCTCGCACTCCCGGCGACGGCTCCGCATACTTTTTCCACACCACCGACGGCGGGCCGACCGCGGGCTGCGTGGCGATCGACGATGCCACGCTGGTGAAGATCATCGACTGGCTACAACCCGGCGCGCTGATGGCGATCGCGAAGTAGTCAGTCCGGCTTCCGGCCGACAACACCCTCGGTCGAGGACTCCTGACTGTGGGTGATCACGATGGCGGATATCGTAAAGCTCGTTATCCGCCGGCGCCGCAACGGTGCGGGTGCGAGTAGGGGAGCGCCGATGGCACGCATACATTTCATCTCGGGTTTGCCGCGGTCGGGTTCGACGCTGCTGGCGGCGTTGCTGCGGCAGAACCCGCGGTTTGAGGCCGGCATGTCGGGCCCGCTGGCGGGGCTGTTCGGTGCCCTGCTGGGGGAGATGAGTGCCCGCAGTGAGTTCTCGGTGTTCCTCGATGACGCCAAGCGGCAGCGGATCCTGCACGGGCTGTTCGACAATTTTTATTCCGAGTGCCCCGCGGAGGTGATTTTCGATACCAGTCGCGGTTGGTGCGCACGGATGCCGGCGATTGCCCGGTTGTTCCCGGAGGCGAAAGTGATTGCCTGCGTACGCGACCTGCAGTGGGTGGTGGACAGTATCGAGCGGCTGATCCAACACAACGTGTTCAGTCCGTCGTCGATTTTCAACTTCAGCGCCGGCGGCACCGTCTATACCCGTGCCAACGGTGTGGTGGGTGCCGATGGGATGGTGGGCGGTCCCTACGATTCGCTCAAGCAAGCCTGTTACGGCGCGCAACACGACCGACTGCTGCTGGTGCAGTACGACACGTTGACCACCGACCCGGCCAAGACGATGGCAGCGATCTACGACTTCATCGGCGAGCCCGCCTTTGCGCATGATTTCGGCCATGTCGATTACGACGTCACCGAATTCGATCAGCGGGCGGGCACCCCTGGCTTGCACACCGTGCGCCCCACCGTCGCCGCCGAGGCACGCGAGACCTTGCTGCCACCGGATCTGTTCAACCGATTCATCCACGACGCGTTCTGGCGCGACCCGAACAACATTCCGGCCGGACTGCGGGTGGTGTGAGCCGCCGGCACGCTGGAGATGCTCACCACCGACGATGATGTCGTTCGTACCCGCTCAGTCGTTCACACGAGTGCGTGACCCGGGGCGCGTCGGCGAATCTGCTGCACGGCCCCACAAACATTCACCGCCGACCGCAGCAGATCAGCCCTCGCGCAGCGTCTCGATGATCGCGCTGAAGTCCTCACCGCCGTGCTCGGCGGCGAACTCGGCGTAGATCGCCGCGGCGTGGCTGCCTAACGGCGCTGCCGCGTGAGTCGCGGACACCGCGTCCATCGCCAGGTGCAGGTCCTTGTTCATCAGTGCGGTGGCGAAGCCCGGCTCGAAGTCGTGGTTGGCCGGCGAGGTGGGCACCGGGCCGGGCACCGGGCAGTTGGTGTGCAGCGCCCAGCAGTTGCCGGTGGCGCCAGACATCACGTCGAACAGCGATTGTGCTGAGAGCCCCAGTTTCTCTGCCAGCACGAACGCCTCGCCGACGGCGATCTGCTGGACGGCCAGCACCATGTTGTTGCAGATCTTGGCGGCCTGGCCCGCACCGGCGTCGCCGCAGTGGATCACCTTGCGCGCCATCGGATCCAAAATCGGATGCGCGCGACGCAGGTCTTCCAAGTCGCCGCCGACCATGAAAGCCAGCGTGCCCGCGACCGCGCCGGCCACCCCGCCGGAGACCGGTGCGTCGAGCTGCGCGAACCCGTGTGAGCCGGCCAGGTCGTGCACCTCACGGGCGTCGACGACGGAGATGGTCGAGCTGTCGATGAACAGGGTGCCCGCCGGGGCGACCGGGAGAACCTGCGCGTAGCAGGCTTTCACCGCGTCCCCGTTGGGCAGCATCGTGATCACCACGTCGGCCCCGGCGACGGCGTCGGCGCCGCTGTCGCAGACCACCGCACCGTGCCGAGCGGCGGCCTGCGCGGCGGCCGGCGCCGGGTCGAAGCCGCGCACGCTATGCCCGGCCGCTGTCAGGTTCGCCGCCATCGGCCCGCCCATGTGGCCCAGCCCCAGGAAAGCCACCGTCTGTCCCATCGGTCCTCCTACCGTTGCGCCCGGACCCGCGTGGCCTCGGCGCGGCCGACGACCATCCGCATGATCTCGTTGGTGCCCTCCAGGATGCGGTGCACCCGCAGATCCCGGACGATTTTCTCCAGACCGTACTCGCGCAGATACCCGTAGCCGCCGTGCAACTGCAGCGCCTGATCGGCGACCTCGTAGCAGGCGTCGGTGACGTAACGCTTGGCCATCGCGCACAGCTCCACCTTGTCGGCCGCATTGTCGTCCAGTGCGGTGGCCGCGTGCCACAGCATGAGTCGCGACGTCTGCAGTGCGGTGGCCATGTCGGCCAGGGTGAACCGGATCGTCGGCTCGTCGAGCAGCGCTGTGCCGAACGCGGTCCGGTCGGCCAGATAGCTGCCGGTCTTGTCGAACGCCGCCTGGCCGCCGCCCAGCGAGCAGGCCGCGATATTGATCCGGCCGCCGTTGAGCCCGTTCATTGCGATGGTGAAGCCGGTGCCCTCGCCGTCGGTACCGCCGAGCATGGCGTCGACGGGCACCCGCACCCCCTCAAGGATCACCTGGGCGGTGGGCTGGGCATTCCAGCCCATCTTCTGTTCGGCGGGCCCGAAACTCATTCCCGGCGTGTCTTTTTCGATGATGAACGCCGAAATTCCCCGGGGGCCTTCGCCGCCGGTGCGGGCCATCACCACGTAAACGTCGGAGACCCCAGCGCCGGAGATGAATTGCTTGACCCCGTCGAGCACATAGTCGGCGCCTTCCCCGGCACCCGAGCGGACCGCGCGGGTGCTCAACGCGCTGGCGTCCGATCCCGCGCCGGGCTCGGTCAGGCAGTAGCTGGCGACGGCTTCCATCGGCGCCAGCCGCGGCACCCAGGCTTTGCGCTGTTCGTCGGTGCCGTAGCTGTCGATCATCCAGGCGCACATGTTGTGGATCGACAGGTACGCGGCGATCACCGGGTCGGCGATCGAGAGTTGCTCGAAGATGCGCACCCCGTCGAGGCGACGCAGACCGCTGCCGCCGACGTCGTCGCGGCAGTAGATGGCAGCCATGCCCAGCTTGGCCGCCTCCCGCATCACGTCGACCGGAAAGTGATGTTTCGCATCCCATTCCAGGGCGTGCGGGGCCAGCCGTTTCTGGGCGAAGGCCGCCGCGGTCTCGACGATCACCCGTTCTTCGTCATCCATGGTTGTCACCGCTATTCCATTGTGGGAATGTGGAATTCAGCGCCATCCTTGATGCCCGACGGCCAGCGTTGGGTGATGGTCTTGGTCTTGGTGTAGAAGTTGATCGACGCGGTGCCGTGCTGGTTGAGGTCGCCGAAGCCGGACCGCTTCCAGCCGCCGAAGGAGTGGTAGGCCACCGGGACCGGGATCGGCACGTTGACCCCGACCATGCCGACCTGCACCCGGGAGGTGAAGTCGCGGGCCGTGTCGCCGTCGCGGGTGAAAATCGCCACCCCGTTGCCGTACTCATGTTCGCTCGGCAGCCGCAGTGCCTCTTCGTAGTCGTGGGCGCGCACGATGCACACCACCGGCCCAAAGATCTCGTCGGTGTAGATCGACATGTCGGGGGTGACGCGGTCGAACAGTGTTGGCCCGGTGAAGAATCCGCCCTGTAGGTTCGCGTCACCGAACGTGAGGTCCTGGCTGCCGCTGCCGCGGCCGTCGATCACCAACTCGGCCCCGGCGGCCACCCCGGCGTCGACGTAGCCGTTGACGCGGGCGACGGCGGCGGAGTTCACCATCGGTCCGTAGTCGGCCTTGGGGTCCAGGCTGTGGCCCACCCGCAGATTGTTGACGCGCTCCACCAGTCGGGCCCGCAGTCGGTCGGCGGTCTGCTCGCCGACCGGCACCACGACACTGATCGCCATGCAGCGCTCCCCGGCACTGCCGTAGCCGGCCCCGATCAGTGCGTCGACGGCCTGGTCGAGGTCGGCGTCGGGCATCACGATCATGTGGTTCTTCGCCCCGCCGAAGCACTGGGCGCGTTTGCCGTTGGCGGTGGCCGTCGAATAGATGTACTGCGCGATGTCGGAACTGCCGACGAAGCCGACCGCGGCGATATCGGGATGGTGCAGGATGGCATCGACGGCCTCTTTGTCGCCGTGCACGACTTGGAACACCCCCGGCGGCAGCCCGGCTTCGACGAACAACTCAGCCAGGCGCACCGGCACCGACGGGTCCCGCTCGGACGGTTTGAGAATGAACGCGTTACCGCAAGCCAGCGCCGGGCCGGCCTTCCACAGCGGGATCATCGCCGGGAAGTTGAACGGGGTGATCCCGGCGACCACGCCCAGCGGCTGGCGCAGCGAGAAGACGTCGATACCCGGCCCGGCGCCCTCGGTGTGTTCGCCCTTGAGCAGGTGCGGGATGCCGACGCAGAACTCGATCACCTCGATGCCGCGCTGGATGTCGCCGCGCGAATCGGCCAACGTCTTGCCGTGCTCGCTGGAGAGCAGCTCGGCCAACTCGTCCATGTGGGTGTTGACCAGGTCGATGAAGCGCATCATCACCCGGGCGCGGCGCTGCGGGTTGTAGGCCGCCCAGCCAATTTGGGCCTCGGCCGCAGAGGCCACCGCGGC
>JBDTKT010000252.1:0-4871 GCA_039935195.1 Mycobacterium sp. | reverse complement strand
CTCCGGCCGCCGGGTGGTCGTCGCACCCCGGCAGTCTAGGGCAGGTCAGGGCAGGTTCGCGGGGTTGATCTCCTCGAGCATCTCGGAGACCAGCGCGGCGATCGCCGATCGCTCACTGCGCAGCAGGGTGATGTGCGCGAACAGCGGGTGCCCCTTGAGCTTCTCGATCACCGCCCCGATCCCGTCGTGGCGACCCACCCGCAGATTGTCCCGCTGCGCGACGTCGTGGGTGAGCACCACCCGCGACCCGGTGCCGAGCCGGGATAGCACGGTCAACAACACGTTGCGCTCCAAGGACTGCGCCTCATCGACGATCACGAAGGAGTCGTGCAGGGATCGGCCCCGGATGTGGGTCAGCGGCAGCACTTCGAGCATGCCGCGGGACAGCACTTCCTCGATTACGGCCGGGCTGGCCAAGCCCTCCAGCGTGTCGAACACCGCCTGCGCCCACGGCCCCATCTTCTCGCTCTCACTACCCGGCAGGTAGCCCAGTTCCTGGCCGCCGACGGCGTACAGCGGCCGGAACACCACCACCTTGCGCTGGGTGCGCCGCTCCAACACCGCTTCCAGCCCCGCGCACAGTGCCAGCGCGGACTTGCCGGTGCCGGCCCTGCCGCCGAGCGACACGATGCCCACCGACTCGTCAAGCAACAGGTCCAGCGCCACCCGCTGCTCGGCGGAGCGCCCGCGCAATCCGAACACCTCGCGGTCGCCGCGCACCAGTTGCACACGCTTGGCTGCGTTCACCCGGCCCAGCGCATGCGAGCCGCCGCCGAGCAGCCGAACCCCGGTGTGGCAGGGCAGGTCCCGCGCCGCCTCAAGGTCGATCTCGGCGTCGGAGAACAACCCGTCGATGTCCTCGGCGGAGGTCTCGACCTCGGCCATGCCGGTCCACCCGGAGACCACGACGTCCTGTGCGTGGTACTCGTCGGCGGCCAGACCCAGGGCGGCCGCCTTGACCCGCAACGGAATGTCCTTGCTCACCAGGGTGACCCGTCGACCCTCGGCGGCGAGGTTGGCGGCACACGTCAGGATTCGCGAGTCATTGCTGTCGGAGCGAAATCCGGTGGGCAGCACCGCGGGATCGCAGTGGTTGAGTTCTACGTGCAGTCGGCCACCTTGTGTGCCAACCGGAATCGGCTGATCCAGCCGCCCATGCTCCAGCCGCAGGTCGTCGAAGAGGCGCAATGCCTGGCGGGCGAACCAGCCCAGTTCGTGGTGGTGGCGTTTAGCCTCCAACTCGCTGATCACCACCAGCGGGACGATGACCTCATGCTCGGCGAACCGGGTGCACGCCCACGGATCCGACAGCAGCACGGAAGTGTCCAACACGTACGTCCGGATTTCAGCCACAAAGCGCTCCAGAGGTCCTGGCTCGCGCGACCCCGCACGAACATGTGGACGGGGGCACCGCACCAGAACCGGGGCCGGTCCTGTCGTAGTCACGACCGGTGGTGCCGTTGAGACGGCAAAGCGTAGGGCTGGCCATCGCTTGCGACGCTACCCGCGCCACCGAACCACCGCCTGGCAGGCGCGCCGGGGTCAGCTGATGACGAACTGCCTCAGATCGGGGTGTGCGGCCAGCCCCCACGCGCTGATCCGGTCGGCGATCACCCGACGCAGCTGGTCGGGACCGAAGATCCCCGCTTCGGCCAAGCCGGCGAGCCTGTCGCGGTACGGCTCGATGTCAGCACCGAGGACGTCCAGTTCCGCAGCGCGCGCGGCGATGGCCGCCACCGTCTCGTCGTGGACGTAGTCCAGGCAGTGCGCGACCAGGTTGGCGAAAAACTCCTCGTGACGCTCCTCGTCGATGGCAATCCGGCCGATCAGCCCCTTGAGCGCCGGCTCGTCGATTCGGTCGGCCAGGTTTCGGCAGAACTCCGCGTGCGCACGCTCGTGCAACGCCATGAACACCAGGGTTTCGACCTGGCTGTAGCGCTCGGCGCGGTAGCCCTTCATCACATGCCGCAAGCGGACGGCCTCGTTGGCATCCGGGTCGATCTCCCGGGTGACCACCAGGTATTCACGCAGCGCGATCGCGTGCAGGTGCTCTTCGGCGGTCCACCGGCCGATCCAGCGCCCCCACTTCTCCTCGAGGATGAAGTGCTCGACGATTTCGCGGTGGTACGCGGCCAGGTTGTCCTTGTTGATCAGCAAGATCTCGCAGGCGTCGGTGACAACCTTGGGCAGGGTGACCTGCGAGGAATCCCAGTCACGCCCGCCGAGGAAGGCGAAGTTCTCGCCCCGCTCGAACGGAACGTAGTCGTGCGCGAACCACGGGTCCTCGGAGTCGACGTGCCTGGCTAAGTTCGCGACGACCACCGGCTCCAGTTCGGTGATCAGTGCGTTAGCTACGGGTCTCTGAGCCATGAAAATAACTGTAACCCGAATTCACACTTGCTTCGCAACCCCGGTAGTCCGTGTCCAGGGTCTCCGCGGCGATCAGGCCAGCTTCCAGTCCTCGAGCCCGTCGTAGAGCGGGAAGTCCTGCGCCAGCCGGCTCACCCGCGCCCGCAGCGCCGGCACGTCAGCAGCCGAGCCCTGGGCCAGCGCGGAGGCGATGATGTCGGCAACCTCGGTGAACTCGGTGTCGCCGAAGCCGCGCGACGCCAGCGCCGGGGTGCCCACCCGCAGCCCGGAGGTGACCATCGGTGGCCGCGGGTCGTTGGGGACAGCGTTACGGTTGACCGTGATACCAACCTCGTGCAGCAGGTCCTCGGCCATCTGACCGTCCAGCGGGGAGTCCCGCAGGTCGACCAACACCAGGTGAACGTCAGTGCCGCCGCTGACCACCGACACACCCGCCTTGGCGACGTCCGCGGCCAGCAGTCGATCGGCGATGATCCGGGCGCCGGACAGCACCCGCTGCTGACGTTCGGCGAACTCCGCCGTGCCCGCGATCTTCAACGCGACCGCCTTGGCGGCGATGACGTGCATCAGCGGGCCGCCCTGCTGGCCGGGGAACACCGCCGAGTTGATCTGCTTGGCGAACTCTTTCTTGCCGACGATCAGCCCGGACCGCGGCCCGCCCAGCGTCTTGTGCACGGTCGTGGACACCAACTGGGCGTGCGGCACCGGTGACGGGTGCAGGCCGGCGGCGACCAAACCGGCGAAGTGCGCCATATCCACCCACAGCGTCGCGTCGACCTCGTCGGCGATCGAGCGGAACGCCGCGAAGTCGAGGATCCGCGGATACGCCGACCAGCCGGCGACGATCACCTTCGGCTTGAAGGCGCGCGCTTGATCCCGAACGACGTCCATGTCGATCCGGTGGGTTTTGGGGTCGACCCCGTAGAAAGCGTTCTCGTAGAGCTTGCCAGAGAAATTCAGCCGCATTCCGTGCGTGAGGTGTCCACCGTTGGCCAGGTCGAGGCCGAACAGCCGCTCCCCCGGATTCATCAGCGCTGCCAGCACAGCTGCGTTGGCCTGTGCGCCCGAGTGCGGTTGCACGTTGGCGAAGTCCGCACCGAACAGCTCCTTGGCACGGTCGCGGGCGATGTTCTCCACCACGTCGACGTGTTCGCAGCCGCCGTAGTAGCGCCGACCCGGCAGGCCCTCGGCGTACTTGTTGGTCAGCACGCTGCCTTGGGCCTGCAGCACCGCCCGCGGCACGAAATTCTCCGAGGCGATCATTTCCAGGGTGTCGCGCTGGCGACCCAGCTCCTTGCGGAGCAGGTCGGCGATGTCGGGATCGAGATCGGCGAGCGGAGTCGACATCGTAGAGGCGGGGCGGGTTTCCGATACGGCAGTCACACCCAACAGTTTGTCATGCGGGCTGCACTGCGCCGCCCGCGGATCAGAGCCCCAAGCCCCGGTCAGCCCAACCGCAGCGCCGACGGGACCAGCGGCTCGTCCAGAAGCCTGGTGAACCGCTCAGCCAGGGTGATCTCGGCCGGCCGGGCGTCCAGCCAGTCGCGCAGCAACCGGTATCCCTCGACGTAGGTGCTGGTGTAGGCCCGCCACAGCGGTGAGGACAGAAATCGCAGCATCTGCCGGGACCGGGTGCCGTCGACCAGCAGCCAGCGCTGCAGAAACGCCGCCACCTCGTCGGTGCCGCGGTGTTCGTCGTGCAGCATCAGCGCGGCATCCTGGCGCACGTCGGCCAGCGCTGCGGCCGCCTCCGCCACCGCCTCGGCCCGCTCGCCGTCGAACCGCAGCCCCAGGTCGGCATAGATCTCGGCGGCCCAGGCACCCCAGCCCGGGCCGACCGCGGCATACAGCGCCAGGTCTGCCAGGCCCTCGGCCATCAGGCATTGCGGGGTGTTGACCAGGAAGATCGTCTGCTCGGCCTGGCCGAGCCGCGACACCAACCCGGCCTCCTTGCGGCAGTGCTCGGTGTGGTGCCCCGGGTAGGACTCGTGGGCCACCAGTCGCGGCAGGTTCGGCATCAGCTGTTTGAGGTCGGCGTTGACCGCGACGGTCGACCGGTAGTCACCCAGGTAGTAGTTGAACCCCGACCACGGCTGGTCGGTGACCACCTCGTAGGTAATCGTCTCGGTGTCGGGCAGCGGATAGTCGGCGCGCACCCGGTCGCGCAGTGCGGAGGAAAACGCATGAATGCACGCCTCGAGGCGTTCGGGTGGGATCTCCTCAGTCCGACGATGTGCAGCCATCCGGTCGGCCAGCGGCCCGGTCCCCCCCAGCGCCCGGTCGAGCCGGATGTGCGCCTGCCGGTAGCGGTCGGTGTCACCCTTGGCGATCTGGACGTCGAAGTAGTCACGCACCTCCTCGACGAAGCCGACCGGTTCCCCGGCGAACTTGCGCCCGGCACATGCCAGCGCGCGCAGGTGCACGCGCAGGTAATCGGCGCGCGGGACGTCGAGTCCCCCCGGCAGCTCCGCGGCCAGTCGTTGGGCCGCGCGGGCCAGTTC
>JBDTKT010000251.1:0-9253 GCA_039935195.1 Mycobacterium sp. | reverse complement strand
CTGACCGCGATTTATCCGCTGCGGATCGACGCGCCGGACCCGGTCGGGGTGGCCGGGGCACTGGCCGAAATCCCCGGCGGCGGCATCGACTACAGCCTGCTGGCTTACCTGCGCGCCGACACCGCCGCCCGACTTGCCGAGCACCCCGGCCCACAGCTACTGCTGAACTATCTGGGCCGCGTCGACCGGCCCGGCGCCGGCCAGGCGTTGGCACCCGACCTGCTCACCGGGTTGCCCTCGGTGCCGGAACCCGACCAGGCGGTGCGTCACGAGCTGAGCATCGTCGCCGCGGTGGCCGACGTGGGGGCGGGCCCGGCGCTGATGACCCAGTGGCGGGCGCTGCCAGATGTGCTCAGCGAAGCCGAGATCGCGGCGCTGCAAGCACTGTTCAGTGACACGCTGAGCGAACTGGTGGGGGAGTTGCGGTGAGCACATTGGCGGTGGTGGGCGCCGGTGCCAAGGCGGTGGCGGTGGCGGCCAAGGCGGCGGTGCTGCGCGACATGGGCGTTGCCGCACCGGAGGTGGTCGCCGTGGAACGTACCGAGGTGGGTGCGAACTGGCGGGCGTCGGGGGGCTGGACCGATGGCGCACACCGGTTGGGTACCAGCCCGGAGAAGGACATCGGCTTCCCGTACCGCTCGTCACTGGTGGCCGGCCGCAACGCCGAACTTAATGAGCGGATGACCCGATACGGTTGGCAGTCCTACCTGATCGCCACCGGTCAGTTCGCCGAGTGGGTGGATCGGGGTCGACCGTCTCCCACTCATCTGCGGTGGAGTCAGTATCTGCGTTGGGTGGCCGATGCGGTCGGGATGACCGTTGTCACCGGCGAGGTGAATCGACTGGCGGTCGATGGTGCCGGCTGGGTGTTGCATACCCGGGAGACCGCGGTGGCTGCCGATGCGGTGTTGATCACCGGGCCGGGACAGGCTGAGCGTTCGATCCTGCCGGGTAATCCACGGGTGTTGTCGATCGCAGGGTTCTGGCATCGGGCGTCGGCCGACCGGATCAGCGCCGAGCGGGTGGCGATGATCGGCGGTGGGGAGACCGCCGCGTCGATGCTCAATGAACTCTTCCGGCACCGGGTTTCGACAATCACGGTGATCTCCCCGCAGGTGACACTGTTCACCAGGGGGGAGAGCTTCTTCGAGAACGCCCTGTTCTCCGATCCGACCGACTGGACGGCGCTGAGCCCCGCGGAGCGTCGGGATGCGCTGGCCCGCACCGACCGCGGCGTGTTTTCCGCCCGGGTGCAGGATGCGCTGCTGGCCGACGACCGGATTCGGCACCTCCGCGGCAGGGTGGCGCATGCGGTGGCTCGTGACGAGCGAATCCGGTTGACGCTGAACACCAATCGCGGCGGCGAGAACTTAGAGACCGTGCACGGCTTCGACCTGGTCATCGACGGCTCCGGGGCGGACTCGCTGTGGTTCGTGTCGCTGTTCGGCCAGGACACCCTGGACCTGCTGGAGCTGGGCCTGGCCGGGCCGCTGACCGGTGATCGGCTGGCGGAGTCAATCGGGCATGACCTGGCGGTGACCGGGGTGACCCCGAAGCTGTTCCTGCCCAACCTGGCCGGGCTGACGCAGGGACCCGGATTCCCGAACCTGAGCTGCCTGGGCCTGCTCTCCGACCGAATTTTAGCCGCCCAGCCGACCGCCACTACACCCATGATGAGGAGAACCGATGAGCACCAACCCCTTTGATGACGATGACGGCAGCTTCTACGTGCTGGTCAACGAGGAGGATCAGCACAGCCTGTGGCCGACCTTCGCCGATGTGCCGGCCGGCTGGCGGGTGGTCTACGGCGGCCAGCAGGGTGCCACTCGCACGGACTGCCTGGACTACGTCGAGACGACCTGGATCGACCTGCGCCCGAAGAGCCTGCGCGATGCCATGGCGACTGAACGCGGGTAGTCTGGCGCCGAAACCGGCAGATGTCCGGGGTGACCGGAAGGTGCAGTTTGTGACACGGAAATTCTTGGCGACCAGTGTGCTGGCGCTTGCTGCAATCGGCGTGGCCGGCGCGGGCCTGGCATCTGCTGAACCGCCCGCCCCGGTGATACAGGAAGCCCCAGCCCCGCAGGAACCGGCGCCCGCCCCCGCTCCTGCACCGGCGCCGGAAGCCGCACCGCTGCCGACCACCGAGGACGTGGGCGCCATGCTGACCAAGCTGAGCGACGCCGGTATCTCCTACAAGGAGAAGTCGAACCTGGTTGAGAACGGTATCGAGCCGCAGGAGGGTCATGGGCTCGACCACGAACTGCGGCAGGCCTACCGGGCCGGGGAACTGCCGTACAACTTCGACGTGCTGAATGTGGTGCCGACGACCCCGGGACAGGCGCTGGCCAACGTGACCATCACCGGCCCGAAGATGCCGGCCCCGCAGACCGTTCCGCTCAAGCTCGTCGACCAGGGCAGCTGGGTGCTTTCCCACGACTCGGCCGTCGAACTGATGCAGGTGCTGGCCGCGCACTAACGCCAAATCGGCGGCCCGAATATCGGTGGCGGGCCGCCGCTTCCGCCGTTCATGTTGTCCCACTTCTGAGCCGGGCGAACATGCCCTTCTGTGCCCGGTAGAGCCCGGGGAACTCGGCGAACAGTCGGTCGTAGACGACGCGGTGCTCGGTGATCGGCGTAAACACGCCGTCGAGTCGGACCAGGTCGCGTAACTCACCGCGGTCGAGTTCGCCCATCCCGATAGCGGCGAACAGCGCCGCCCCGCGCAACTGGGCATTGAGCGGGTCGGCCACCCGTTCCAGGGTGCGATCGCAGACATCGGCGATGATCTGACACCACAGGTCAGACCGCGCACCGCCGCCGATAATCCTGATCGGCCCGGATGTTTCGGTGAACTTCTCAACGCAGTCCAATAGCCAGCGGCTGTTGTAGGCGACACCTTCCAGCACCGCGCGCACCAGATCCGCGCGGGTGGTTTCCAGTGCCAGATTGTGGAAGCCGCCGCGGGCGTTGCGGTCGTCGATCGGGGAGTGCTCACCTTTGAGCCAGGGGGTGAAGATCACCCCGTTCGCGCCCGGCGGCGCCGTGGCCGCCAGCTTGGTGAGGGCGTCGTAGTCCCGGCCGAGGTCGCAGAAGATGTTGTCGCGCAACCACTGCAGCGCCCGGCCGGCGGTGTCCTGATTGTTGGCCAGCAGGTAGCTCGATGGATCGAGGCCCGGCACCGTCGTCATCTGGTGCCGGATATCGGTTTTCTTGGCCGACAGCGGGCAGCCTATCCACGATGTGGTGCTGATCGTCAGGTGCAGTTCGCCCGTGCCGATCGCGCCGGCGCCCACCGCCGCGCTGTGCAGGTCCGGGGTTCCGGTGACGACCTGGGCGTCGGGGGAGATGCCGAGTTCGGCGGCGACGGCAGGCAGCACGGGGCCGAGGATCGAGCCGGTCGCCACCAGCGGGGGCAGCTTGCAATGATCGACGCCCGAGCGCCGCACCAGGGTGCGGTCGTAGTCCAGCACGGCAAGCTTGCGGGTGTCGGTGAGCCAGGAACCCAGCATCGACGCCGGGGAAGCCGCGGCCCGCCCGGTGAAGCACATGCTCAGATAGTCCACCGGTTCCAAAAACCAACGAGCCGGCGAGTTTTCGTGCTGCAGGTACAGCATGTGCCCGACAGGGTCGTCGCCGCTGGGGGTGGGCACGCCACCGCTGCGGTGGATCCAGGCGGCCAGCGCGGCTGCCCGGTAACCCTTCAGTCGTCCGCCGATCGCCTTGCGGCTATACGCCGCGCCGCGGGTGTCCATCCACATCACGCACGGGCCGACCGGCCGGCCGTCAGCGTCGACCGGGACCGTACTGGCCCACTGGCCGGTGACCGCGACGCCTCTCACCTGCGAGCCGGCGAGACCGCTGTCCCGCAGTCCGCGCCGGACGGTGTCGCGGATGATCGCCCACCACAGCCCGGCGTCCTGGGTGGCCGCACCGCCCGGGCCGTAGCTGGTCAGCACCGCGGCGTGATCCGACCACAGCACGGTGCCGTCCAACGACACGAACCCGACCTTCGGGCCACCGGTGCCCAGGTCGACGGCGAGCACCATCCGGTCGGCCCGGGTCATGAGAGGGGCGGCACGGACTGCTGGGTGTCGAGCATCTGCTCCATGAACCCCTCGATGAACTGGGCCGCCTCGGTGGTCAGCCCGCCGGGGATGCCGCCGTACACCGCGGCACTCATCGGCGGCTCACCGGCGGCGGTCTTCTTCTTGGCGTACTCGACGGCGTCATCGAGGTCGGCCGCGAAAGCCTCCGCCACGCCGGGCTGGGTCTGCGGCCGGGTGACCGCCATGTGGATGGCGTTGGGGTACTGCTGACCGTTGAACCGCCAACCGTTCGGCTTCATGGCGTCGGCGACGTGGTAGATATCGAACTCGTCGGAGCGGAAGCTGAAGCAGAATGTCGGGCTGCCCATGATCTTCAACTCGGGGTGGCTGCGCACGGCGTCCTGCATGGCAAACGCGGTCTCGAAGATCGCCTTGGCGTAGCCGCGGTAACCCTCCCGGCCGAGTTGCACCATCGAGGCCCAGGCGGCCGCGATCAACCCGCCCGAGCGGGAGCCCTCGATGCCGGGCGACATGTATTTTCCGCCCGTCCAGTCCAGCAGGTAGAAGTACTGTGCGTTGCGGTAAGCCTTGTCGCGAAACATCAAGGTGGAAGCGCCTTTCAGCGCGTAGCCGTACTTGTGGTTGTCCGCGGAGATGCTGGTGACGCCGGGAACCCGGAAGTCGAACAGCGGGACCTCGTAGCCCAGCTCAGTGCCGAACGGCAGCACGAACCCGCCCAGGCAGCCATCGACGTGCAGGCCCACCCCGCGCGCTAGGGCCAACTGCCCCAACTCGGCGATCGGGTCGACGGTGCCGTAGCCGTAGTTGCAGGCCGAACCCATGATCGCAATGGTGTTCTCGTCGATGTGCGCGGCCACCCAGTCGACGTCGACCAGCGTGGTCTCCGGGTTGATCGGTGCCTTGCGCAGTTCGATGCCGAACAGGTGGCAGGCCTTGTCGAACGCCGGGTGGCCGGTCTCGGGCTTGATGAAGTTCGGTGCTGTGATGCCCCGGTGTTCGGCGGCGTGCTCGCGGTAGGCCAGCAGCGCGTGGATGATGCTGCCGGTGCCGCCGGTGGTGATCATGCCCACCGGGTCGGCGTCGGTGACGGCCTCGGCGTGCATCATGTCCAGCGCCATCGCGATCACCTCGCCCTCGAATTTCGTTGCCGACGGGCAGATGTCGCGCTGCAGCACGTTCACGTGGGCGAACAGGCCGAAGGCCTCATCGAGGAAGGCGTAGTGGTCGTGGTCGCCGCAGTACATGGTTCCCGACACCCGGCCGGTCTCCCAGGTCGGATCCTCCGCGGCGGCCATCGCGGTCAACTCGGCGAGCACCTCGTCGCGCGGGCGGCCCTTCTCCGGCAGCACCCGGTTGACGGTGAATCGGTCTTGATAGGGAAAGTCGGACACGGTTTGAGGCCTTCCTGCACCTGTACGCGGATAAAAGCTAGACCACCACCCTAAAATGGTCAGGTCAAGGAGGTGACCGCCGATGGGAGTGGCCGACGATCGTCGCTTCGAGGTGCTACGCGCCATCGTCGCCGACTTCGTGTCGTCCAAGGAGCCCGTCGGCTCCAAGGTGCTGGTGGAGCGGCACAACCTCGGGGTTTCCTCGGCGACGGTCCGTAACGACATGGCGGTGCTGGAGGCCGAGGGCTACATCACCCAGCCGCACACCAGCTCCGGGCGGGTGCCCACCGAGAAGGGCTACCGCGAGTTCGTCGACCGGATCGAGGACGTCAAGCCGCTGTCGTCGGCCGAACGTCGCGCGATCCTGTCGTTCCTGGAGTCGGGTGTCGACCTCGACGATGTGTTGCGTCGCGCGGTGCGGACCCTGGCCCAGCTGACCCGCCAGGTGGCCGTGGTGCAGTACCCGACCCTGTCGGTGTCCACGGTCCGCCGGTTGGAGGTGATCGCGCTCACCCCGGCGCGGCTGCTGCTGATCGTCATCACCGACTCCGGCCGGGTTGATCAGCGCATCGTCGAACTCGGCGACGGTGTCGACGACCACCAGCTCGCCCAGCTCCGGGACCTGCTCGGCTCTGCGCTGGACGGCAAGAAGATCTCGGCGGCGTCCACCGCGGTCGCCGAACTGGCCAGCCATCTCGGCGGTCACTCCGGGCTGCCGGCCAGCCTGGGCAATGCGGTCGGCCGGGCGGCGACGGTGCTGCTGGAATCGCTGGTCGAACACCGCGAGGAGCGGCTGCTGTTGGGCGGCACCGCCAACCTGACCCGCAACGTCGCGGACTTCGGTAGCTCCCTGCGGTCCATTCTGGAGGCGCTCGAAGAGCAGGTGGTGGTGCTGCGGCTGCTCGCCGCCCAGCAGGAAGCCGGTAAGGTCACGGTGCGGATCGGTCACGAGACCGAGGCCGAGGAGATGTCCGGCGCCTCGGTGGTGTCCACCGTCTACGGCTCCCTGGGCGCCGTCTACGGGGGCTTGGGGGTGCTGGGGCCCACCCGGATGGACTATCCGGGAACTATCGCCAGTGTCGCTGCTGTTGCAACGTACATCGGTGAGGTGCTGGGGGCCCGGTGATCTCCGGCAGGCTCAGTATGGGAAATGTGGGAAAGGTCAGGCGTGGCTCGCGACTATTACGGACTGCTGGGCGTGGACAGCAACGCCAGCGAAACCGAGATCAAGCGCGCGTACCGCAAGCTGGCGCGTAAATACCATCCCGACGTCAACCCCGAAGAGGGGGCGCAGGCCAAGTTCAAGGAGGTCAGCACCGCCTACGAGGTGCTCTCCGACCCGGAGAAACGTCGGATCGTCGACCTCGGCGGCGACCCGCTGGAAAACGGCGCGGCGGCCGGTAACGGGTTCAGTGGCGCCTCCGGGTTTGGGGGCCTGGGTGACGTCTTCGAGGCTTTCTTCGGTGGCGGCGCCGCCCCGCGCGGCCCGGCCGGCCGGGTGCGGCCGGGTTCCGATTCGCTGCTGCGGATGCGCCTGGACCTTGCCGAGTGCGCCACCGGCGTGACCAAGCACGTCACCGTCGATACCGCCGTGCTCTGCGACCGCTGCCAGGGCCGGGGCACCCACGGAGACTCCCAGCCGACGGCCTGCGACACCTGCCACGGCCGTGGCGAGGTGCAGAGCGTGCAGCGTTCACTGCTCGGCCAGGTGATGACCTCCCGGCCGTGCCCGACCTGTCGCGGCGTCGGCGAGGTCATCCCCGATCCGTGCCACCAGTGCGGCGGCGACGGCCGGGTTCGGGCCCGCCGGGATATCGCCGTGAAGATCCCCGCCGGTGTCGGTAACGGCATGCGGATCCGCCTGGCCGCTCAGGGCGAGGTGGGGCCCGGCGGCGGACCGGCCGGTGACCTCTACGTCGAGGTGCACGAGCAACCACACGAGATTTTCGCCCGCGACGACGACGACCTGCACTGCACGATCTCGGTGCCGATGGTCGACGCCGCGCTGGGCACCACGGTGCCGGTGGAGGTGATCCTGGACGGGCAGACCGACATCATCGTGCCGCCGGGCACCCAGCCGAGTTCGGTCATCACGCTGCGCGGCCACGGCATGCCGCACCTGCGGTCGGGGGCGCGCGGCGACCTGCACGCCCACATCGAGGTGGTGGTGCCCGACCGGCTGGACCACCACGACACCGACCTGCTGCACAAGTTCAAGGCCCACCGGGAGCGTGAGACCGCCGAGGTCCGCCCCGCGCACGGCGCGCAGGGGGCCGGCGGGCTGTTCAGCCGGTTGCGCGAAACCTTCACCGGCCGCTGATCGGCCGCTGAGGCGCCATGGCCGGCCTGTTCTACGTCGAGACGCTGCCTGAAGTCGGCGAGCTGGCGGTGGTCGACGGCGACGAGGGATTCCACGCCGCCACCGTGCGCCGCATCCGGCCCGGCGAACAGCTGCTGCTCGGCGACGGCGCCGGCCGGCTGGCCGACTGTCGGGTGGAGGAGTCCGACCGTGGCGGGTTACGCGCCCGGGTGCTGGACCGCTGGGATGTCGTGCCGCCGCTCCCGCCGGTGACGGTGGTGCAGGCACTGCCGAAGTCGGAACGCTCCGAGTTGGCGATCGAGCTGGCCACCGAGTCCGGTGCCGACGCGTTTGTCGCCTGGCAGGCGGACCGCTGCGTGGCCCGCTGGGACGGCATGCGGGCCGACAAGGGGTTGCGCCGGTGGCGCGCGGTGGCCCGTGCGGCCGCCGCCCAGTCCCGGCGGGCGCACATCCCGCCGGTCACCGGCGTGCTGTCCACCGCGGCGCTGGCGTCGTGGGTCGGCGATCAGAGGGCTGCGGGCGCGACGGTGCTACTGCTGCATGACTCGGCGACGACCGGGTTGTCTGACCTGGATCTGACGGGCGCACCGCCCTTGGCGCTCCTGGTCGGCCCGGAGGGTGGTATCACCGACGACGAGATCGCTGCGTTGACCGGCGCGGGTGCGACGGCGGTGCGACTGGGCCCGACCGTGCTGCGGACATCGACGGCGGCGGCGGTCGCGCTGGGCGCGTTGGGCGTGCTGACACCACGCTGGGGCTGACCGCTGCGACCTGGTGTGCATGGCTCTAACCAGACGGCATTGTGTTGCGCGCGCTACTGTCGGTAGACGCCATCGAAAAGTGGAGGATTCGATACATGAGCCGCGGGCAAGTGCACTCCAGATCTCATTTGCCGATTCCGAGTGCACCGCGGACGGGTCTGATCACCTACGACGCGAAGGATCCGGACACCTGCTATCCGCCGATCGAACAGTTACGCCCGCCCGAGGGTGCACCCAATGTGCTGCTGATTCTGCTCGACGATGTCGGGTTCGGCGCGTCGAGCGCTTTCGGCGGCCCGTGTCAGACGCCGAGCGCGGAGGGGCTTGCGGCGGACGGCCTGCGCTACAACCGTTTTCACACCACGGCGCTGTGCTCACCGACTCGGCAGGCACTGCTGACCGGACGTAACCATCACAGCGCCGGCATGGGCGGGATCACTGAGATCGCCAGTAGTGCACCGGGATACAGCTCGGTTCTGCCCAACACCATGTCGCCCCTGGCGCGCACGCTGAAGCTCAACGGCTACAGCACAGCACAGTTCGGCAAGTGCCACGAAGTGCCGGTGTGGGAGACCAGCCCGGTCGGGCCGTTCGACGCCTGGCCCGCCGGCGGCGGCGGTTTCGAGTACTTCTACGGCTTCATCGGCGGCGAGGCCAATCAGTGGTACCCGACGATCTATGAGGGCACCACACCGGTCGAGCCGGACCGGA
>JBDTKT010000250.1:0-10409 GCA_039935195.1 Mycobacterium sp. | reverse complement strand
GTGACCGCGCCCTGGTGCCGACCGGCATCGCGGTCGCGATTCCGTTCGGGATGGTAGGCCTGGTTCACCCCCGCTCGGGTCTTGCTGCGCGGGTGGGCCTTTCGATTGTCAACAGCCCGGGAACGATCGATGCGGGTTACCGCGGTGAAGTGAAGGTCGCCTTGGTCAATCTGGATCAGGTGACACCGATCGAGATACGTCGCGGCGACCGGATCGCCCAACTGGTGGTCCAGCACGTCGAACTTCCCGAGTTGGTCGAGGTGGCGTCGTTCGACGACGCCGGCCTGGCCTGCACGACCCGCGGTGTCGACGGCCACGGTTCCTCCGGCGGACATGCGAGTCTGTGAGGTGCCGGCGTTGGTGCAGAACGAAGTGATGAAGAGGGACGGCGGTTGACATGGCATTCGGTAGAAGCAAGGGCAAGGCGGACAGTGAGCCCACGATCACGGAGCCGGCGCCGGAGCCGGTAGACGAGTACCAAGAGCCGGATATGGCCGAACCGGAACCGGTCGGCGAACTGGAGGGCCCGTTCGACATCGAGGACTTCGACGACCCCTCGGTGGCGATGGTGGCCCGCCTGGATCTGGACTCCGTGCTGGTTCCGATGCCGGAGGGCGCTCAGGTCCAAGTCGAACTGACCGAAGCGGGCGTGCCGAGCGCGGTGTGGCTGGTGACGTCCAACGGCCGGTTCAACATCGCCGCCTACGCCGCACCCAAGTCAGCAGGCCAGTGGCGGGAGGTGGCCGGTGAGCTGGCAGACGCGCTGCGCAAGGACTCGGCAAGCGTCGCCGTCGTTGACGGACCATGGGGCCGCGAGGTGGTGGGCACGGCGACCGGAGCGGTCCGGTTCATCGGTGTCGACGGTTACCGCTGGATGGTGCGCTGCGTGGTCAACGGCACTCACGACAGCATGGAGGCATTGACCCAGCAGGCGCGGGAAGCGTTGGCGGACACAGTAGTTCGTCGCGGCGACACGCCACTTCCGGTACGCACGCCACTTCCGGTGCGGCTGCCTGAGCCGATGGCCGAGCAACTGCGGGCGGCCGCGGTCCAGCAGGCGACGCAATCAGCCGAGAGCGGCCCGCCCGGAGGACAGCCCCCGCCGGAGCCTGCCGCTCGCCGTAGCGTGGACGGGTCCGCGATGCAGCAGCTGCGCACCGTCACCGGCGGTTAAAGCCCCGCCAGGCTTCGGCGAGCGCGGCGAGGCAGGCCGCGCCCAGCGCAGCCGGATCGGCACCGATCTGATCCAGGGTCACGGTGCGCAGTGCGGCTCGGGGCGCCGCGGCCACCCAGTTCTCGGCCGTCTGCAGCGGATGAATCTCGTCGTCGACGGCGGCGGCCACCCCTAGCGGCACGTCCAGCCGGTGCAGGTCGGCCCGGCTCGGGGCGACGTAGGCCGCCGCCTGCATCAGTGAGTCCGGCAGTTCAGGCCACTGGGCGGTCCACGAACGGGTCAACTCGTCGGCAAGCCACGCCGGGCTGGATGCGCGCAACTGGGCCACCACCGCCGCGAGGCCGTCACGGCGCAGCTGGCCGGCGCTGTGGCGGGCCGCCTGCGCCGCCGGGGCGGACTCGGGGGAGCCGATCCAGGCGGGCAACGCCGCCAGCACCGCCACCGCCCGGCCCGGATGGCGCAACGCCCAGTCGGCGGCCACCGCCGCACCGATCGACACCCCTCCGACGAGGATCGGCCCGGATCTCGCCGCGGCGTCCAACGCGGCCAGATAACCGTCGATCAGGTGGTCCGGTTGCGGCCGGTGTGCGATCAGATCGGCGCCGAGCTGCCGCAATGGGCCGGAAAACGCCCGGTAGACATAGTCATCGTCGGATCCGGATCCCGGCAGCAGGACGGCGGTCACGCCGTTGAGGTTGAGTGCCACCCCATGATCGTGCCGGGCGTTGCCAGCGATCTCACTGTCACCCCGCAGGCCAGCCGTGTGGCATTGGGTAATTAACAGGTCTACCGTAGCGTGCGCACACAACGGAGTAGATCCCATCGATGGGTCGTTGATATCAGCGGGCCACGTGAAGTGCAGGGAGAGGCTGGCAAGGGCTATGGCTGCAGCGGAAGGTTATCTGCGCCGCCTGACTCGGCGGTTGACGGAAGATCCTGAGTTGCGCGACGTCGAGGAACTGTCCGACGAAGCGGTCAACACCGGCGCGCAACGTGCCATCGATTGCCAACGGGGCCAGGAAGTCACGATGGTGGGGATGCTGCGCAGCGTGGAGGCCAACGCCAAGGGATGCACGGGCGGCGTGCGCGCCGAACTCTTCGACGGCACTGACACGGTGACCCTGGTGTGGCTGGGTCAGCGCCGGATTCCCGGCATCGACTCGGGGCGGACCCTGCGGGTGCACGGCCGGCTGGGCAAACTGGAGAGCGGCGGTAAGGCGATCTACAATCCGCATTACGAAATCCAGCAGTGATCGTTGCCGACCTGTCGGTATCGGTGAACCATGGCCGGTGACCACAATCCCAGTCCACAGGGGCCACAGCGCCTGCTTGAGCAGATCGGCGGCGTGCCCGGGCTGGTGTATTCGTCACTGCCGGTCGTGGCTTTCGTGCCGGTCTCCAGCGTCTGGGGGCTGCACGCTGCAATCGCGGCCGCATTGGGAGTTGCGGTCGCGGTGCTCGTCTGGCGGCTGATCCGCCGAGAATCCACCCAGCCGGCGATCTCCGGGTTCTTCGGCGTTGCCGGTTGCGTGCTGATCGCCTACCTGATGGGCGAGTCGAAGGGCTACTTCCTGCTGGGCATCTGGACGTCGTTGCTGTGGGCGGTCGTCTTCGCGATGTCGATACTGTTCCGTCGGCCGGCGGTCGGCTACATCTGGACTTGGGTCAACGGTCAGGATCTGAACTGGCGCGAGGTGCGGTCGGCGGTTTACGCCTACGACATCGCGACCCTCACCTGGGTGCTGGTGTTCGGCTCCCGGTTCGTGGTGCAGGGGCTGCTCTACCATGCCGACCAGACCGGCTGGTTGGCCGCGGCGCGGATCGCGATGGGGTGGCCGCTGGCGGGCGCGGCGGCGGTGGTGAGCTACCTGGCCGTCAAGTACACCCGCCGGGTGCTGTCACGCAGCCCGGCGGAAACCGCAGAGACCGTAGAGACCGCGGAGACTGAAGCCCCGGAACCGCGGTCAGTCAGCCGGTAGCAGCAGCCCGCGCAGTTCCTGCTCAACTCCGGTGACCGCGACGAACAGCAGTTCGTCCCCGCCCTCGAGGGGTTCGTCATCCTGCGGAACGATCACCCGCGGGCCGCGCAGGATCGTCACCAGGGCGACGTCGCGAGGCAGCTTTAACTTGCGCACCGGTTTGCCGCCCCACGGCGTGTCGTCGGGCAGGGTGATCTCGAGCAGGTTGGCCTGGCCCTTGCGGAATTCCATCAGCCGTACCAGGTCGCCGACCGCGACCGCCTCCTCGACCAGGGAGGCCAGCATCCGCGGGGTGGACACCGCCACGTCCACGCCCCAAGCTTCGGTGAAAAGCCATTCGTTGCGTGGATCGTTCACGCGGGCGACCACCCGCGGCACCCCGAACTCGGTTTTGGCCAGCAGGGAGAGCACCACGTTGGTCTTGTCGTCGCCGGTGGCGGCGATCACGACGTCGAAACTCTCCAGGTGCATCGACTCCAGCAGGCTTAACTCGCAGGCGTCGCCCGGCTCCCACTGGGCGTCCGCGATGTCGTCGTGGTCGACGTGTTCCGGGTTGCTCTCGATCAGGGATACCTGGTGGCCGCTGTCGAGGAGTTCCCGGGCGATAGAACGTCCGACGGCGCCGGCGCCGGCCACCGCTACCTTCATTTCCGTCGCTCCTGGCCGTCCTGGTCGTCGCTCGGCGGCAGCGCGGCGATCGCGATCGCCTCCCCGGCGCGACCGGACACCGCGACGATGTACACCTGGTCGCTGGCCTGGATGACCATCTTCGGCTCCGGCAGGACACCGGTGCCGAACCGGATCAGGAACGCCACCCGGGCAGCAGTGGCCGCTTCCAGGTCGGTGACCCGGTGGCCGATCCAGTCCTCGTGCAGGACGACTTCGGCCACTGCGACCGTGCCGGTGGGGTCGCGCCACTTGGTGGTCTCGCTCTCCCTGGTCAGGGCGTTCAGCAGGCGGTCGGTTGTCCAGGGCACGGTGGCGATCGTGGGGATGCCGAGTCGCTCGTAGACCGCGGCCCGCTTCGCGTCATAGATTCGCGCCACCACCCGCGGCACTCCGAACGTCTCCCGGGCCAGTCGCGCCGCGATGATGTTGGAGTTGTCACCGGAGGACACCGCGGCGAACGCGTCGGCCCCCTCGATGCCGGAGCGCACCAGGACGTCGCGGTCGAATCCCATGCCCTGCACCCGCGGGCCGGTGAATTCCGGGCTGAGTCGGTTGAACGCGGTGCTGTCGCGGTCGATGATCGCGACATCGTGGCCGATCCGGGACAATCCGTCGGCCACCGAGGCGCCGACCCGGCCGCACCCCATCACAACTACCCGCACCTGGACGGTCCTTTCGGCTGGGTCGTGCTCGTATCGGTGAACGCTACCGGCAATGCCGGTTGGGCTTACTCTTGGCTCTCGTGTCGAAAATTTCCACTGCTGCGCGTCGCCTGCTTTTGGGTCGGCCGTTCCGCAGCGACCGGTTGAACCACACGCTGCTGCCCAAACGCATCGCCTTGCCGGTGTTCGCCTCGGACGCGTTGTCATCAGTGGCCTACGCGCCAGAGGAAGTCTTCCTGGTGCTGTCGGTGGCGGGCATCACCGCCTACCGGATGACGCCGTGGGTGGGACTGGCGGTGGCGTTCGTGATGGTGGTCGTGGTGGCCAGTTACCGGCAAAATGTGCACGCCTATCCGTCCGGCGGCGGGGACTACGAGGTGGTCACGAAAAACCTGGGCGCCAGCGCGGGGTTGACCGTGGCCAGTGCGTTGATGGTGGATTACGTTCTCACCGTGGCGGTTTCGATCTCGGCCGGAATAGCCAACATCGGCTCGGCGGTGCCGTTTATCGCCGAGAACAAGGTCACGTTCGCGGTCGGCACCGTCGTCCTGGTCGCCGCGGCCAACCTGCGCGGCATTCGGGAGTCGGGAACGGCCTTCGCCGTCCCGACGTATGCGTTCATGATCTGCGTGTACCTCATGCTGGGCTGGGGGTTTTTCCAGATCTACGCGCTGGGCCACCCGCTGCAGGCTGAGTCGGCGACCTTCAAAATTTCTTCGGCGCACGGTGAGGTGGCGGGTTTCGCGCTGGTGTTCCTGGTGGCGCGCTCATTCTCCTCGGGCTCTGCGGCGCTGACCGGCGTGGAGGCGATCAGCAACGGGGTGCCGGCATTCCGGAAACCGAAATCGAAAAACGCTGCCACCACGCTGCTGATGCTCGGTGTAATTGCGGTGACGCTGTTTATGGGCATCATCATGTTGGCCCAGAAGACCGGCGTGAAGATCGCCAGCCGGCCGAATGAACAGCTGATCGGTGCGCCCTCGGATTACCAGCAGAAGACGGTGGTCGCTCAGCTGGCTGAGACGGTTTTCCGGGGGTTCCCGCCCGGCTTGTGGATCATCGCCGGGGTCACCGCGCTGATCCTGGCGCTGGCTGCCAACACCGCTTTCAACGGGTTCCCGGTACTCGGATCGATTCTGGCCCAGGACGAGTACCTGCCGCGTCAGCTGCACACCCGCGGCGACCGGCTGGCGTTCTCCAACGGGATCGTCTTTCTGGCAGCTGTGGCGATCGCGTTCATCGTGGCGTTCGGCGCCGAGGTCACCGCGTTGATCCAGCTCTACATCGTCGGGGTGTTCGTGTCGTTCACGCTCAGTCAGATCGGCATGATCCGGCACTGGAACCGGTTGCTGCGCACCGAGACCAATCCGCCCGCCCGGCGCACGATGATGCGCTCCCGGGTGGTCAACACCATCGGCTTCCTGTCCACCGGCACCGTGCTGATCATCGTGATCCTCACCAAGTTCCTCGCCGGGGCGTGGATCGCGATCGTCGCGATGTCAGCGCTGTTCGTGCTGATGAAGCTGATCCGCCGGCACTACGCGGCGGTGACCCTGGAACTCGAGGAGCAGTCGGCCGCCGAAGAAGACCAGGCGGTGCTGCCCAGCCGCAACCACGCCGTGGTGTTGGTATCGAAGCTGCACCTGCCGACCCGGCGTGCCCTGGCCTACGCGCGGGCGACCCGCCCGGACTCGTTGGAGGCGATCACGGTCAGCGTCGACGACGCCGAAACCCGCGCACTGGTCCGGGGCTGGGAGGCCAGCGATATCACCGTCCCGCTCAAGGTCATCGCCTCGCCGTACCGGGAGGTGACAAGGCCGGTGCTGGACTACGTGAAGCGGATCAGCAAGGAGTCGCCGCGCACGGTGGTGACCGTCTACATCCCCGAATACGTGGTGGGGCACTGGTGGGAGCAGTTGCTGCACAACCAAAGTGCGCTACGACTCAAAACCCGGCTACTGTTCATGCCCGGCGTGATGGTGACCTCGGTGCCTTGGCAGTTGAACTCCGCGGAACGACGGAAAGTGCTGGCACCGCACATCGCGCCCGGCGACACCCGGAGGGGGTTCCTGGAATGACCGCTGTGATACCCGTCGAATTGACTCTCAGCGTCGGATCCCCGGCCAACGGCGGTAGCTGCGTCGCTCGCCACGACGGGCGGGTGGTGTTCGTCCGCTACGCGTTGCCCGGCGAGCGGGTCCGGGCGCGGGTCACTGCCGAGCGGGGAGCGTACTGGCACGCCGAGTGCGTCGAGGTGATCGAGCCGTCACCCGACCGGATCTCCCCGCTGTGCCCGATCGCCGGGGTCGACGGTGCCGGCTGCTGCGACCTGGCGTTCGCCGATCCGACTGCGGCGCGATTGCTCAAGGGCGAGGTGGTGGCCAATCAGCTGACCCGGCTGGGTGGTCATTCCTGGACCGGTGCGGCCGAACCTCTCGGCGACACCGGCCCGACCGGCTGGCGCACCCGGGTCCGCCTCGACGTGGGTGCCGACGGGCACGCGGGCTTTCACCGCTACCACAGCGCCGAACTGGTCACTGATCTGCACTGTGGACAGCTACCGGCGGGGATGATCGACGGACTGGCCGCCCAGTCCTGGCCGCCCGGTAACCACGTGCATGTGACGCTGGACGATGACGGGACCCGGCATGTGGTCAGCACCGGGCGCCAGCGGCGCCCGCAGGTTGCCGAGGGTGATTACCACGCCGTCCAGCGGGTGGCCGGTCGGCGCTGGCAGGTGCCGGTAACCGCGTTCTGGCAGGCGCACCGCGATGCGGCCGCGACCTACAGCGCGTTGGTCGCCGACTGGGCGCAGCCGGGCAGCGGGGCCACCGCCTGGGATCTTTACGGTGGGGCGGGATTGTTCGCGGCGGTGCTGGGTGAGGCGGTCGGGGAGTCCGGCCGGGTGCTGACCGTCGACACCGCGCGGGCCGCGACCGCGGCCGCCCGGGAGACGCTCGCAGACCTGCCGCAGGTGCGGGTCAGCACAGATTCGGTGCGCCGGGCGCTGGAAGCCCAGCGCGGCGGCGCCGATGTCGCGGTGTTGGACCCGCCGCGTTCCGGTGCCGGGCGCGAGGTGATCGATCTGCTGGCCGCCGCCGAGGTGCCCCGGGTGGTGCACATCGGCTGTGAGGCAGCGTCGTTCGCCCGCGATATCGGGCTGTACCGGGGGCACGGCTACACCGTCGAGCGACTTCGGGTGTTCGACGCATTTCCGTTGACGCATCACATGGAGTGCGTCGCGCTGCTGACCCGGTGACGCCGGTCAGCCGAACACGAAGTAGCGCAGCCACAAATAGACCGCGGCCAGCGCCACCGAGACCGCGGTGACCACGATGCCTTTGCGGGTGAACTCCCAAAACGAGATGGGATTGTCTGTGCGGCGGGCGATTCCGAGCATCACCACGTTCGCGCTGGCTCCCACCGCGGTGAGGTTGCCGCCGAAGTCCGCGCCGAGGGCCAGCGCCCACCACAGCACGTCCGGGTGCAGCTGGTCGGGCATCGCCGCGGACAACTCGGCGACGATCGGTGTCATCGTGGCGACGTAGGGGATGTTGTCGATGATCCCCGACACCGGCGCGGAGACCCCGAGGATCAGCATCGTCGTCAATAGTGCCTTGCCGTCGGTGGCCTCGGTTGCGGCCTTCGCCAGATCAGCGATCACACCGGTCTTGACCAGGGCGCCGACCATGATGAACAGGCCGGCGAAGAACAGCAGCGTTTCCCACTCGACCCCGGACAGGTAGTCGGAGCGCTCCAGCCGGGAGATCACCACCAGCACGCCGGCACCCAGCAGTGCCACCACGGACGGCTCCAGGTGCAGTGCCGAGTGGCCGATAAATGCCGCGAACACCAGCGCCAGCACCACGGCGCACTTGATCAGCAGCGACGGATCCCGGATGGCTTCACGTTCCTCCAGCGACATCACGTCGGCGACCCGGTCGGGGTCGACCGTGAACGAGCCGGGGAATAGCCGGGGCAGCAGCACGATGAAAACGATGGTGACGATGACGACGATCGGCGCCAGGTGCACCAGAAATGCGTTGAATGTCAATCCGGCGCGGCTGGCGATGATGATGTTGGGCGGGTCGCCGACCAGTGTCGCCGCGCCGCCGATATTGGAAGCGAACACCTCGGCCATCAGAAACGGGGCCGCGTTGATCGCCAGTCGGTCGCACACCAGCAGGGTGACCGGGGCGATCAGCAGTACCGTGGTGACGTTGTCCAGCAGCGCCGATGCGACCGCGGTGACCAGGACCAACAGCATCATGATCCGCAGCGGGGAACCCTTGGCGCGCTTGGCGGCCCAGATCGCGATGTACTCGAACACGCCGGTTTGGCGCAGCACGCTCACGATGATCATCATCCCGAATAGCAGGAAGATGACGTCCCAGTCGATCCCGGTATCCCGGGAGTAGAAGATGTCGTCGGAGCTGATCACCGGCATGATGACGACAGCGGCCGCCCCGGCCAGCGCCACCAGCGTCTTGTTGACCCGGTCGGCGGCGATGAACAGGTAGGCGGTCACGAACACCGCGATCGCGATCGCGGTCATCTACTCCCGGCCCCGGCCCCGGTCAGCATTTCAGTGCGGCGGCCAGCAGTCGCGATGCGGTGATCACGCCGTGCAGTTCGCCGTCGCGGACCACCGCGATCAGCGGGCTGTGCAGCCGGGCCATGGTGGCGGCCACTTCGATGATCGTGTCGTCGGCGTCGGCGGCGGGCACGTTGCGCAGGTGTTCGGGCAGTACGTCGCGGACCGTCTTACCGCCAAGTTTCTCCGCTGCGCGGTCGGCCATGGTCTCGTTGAGCACACCCGCGAGCGACGGGTCGTCCTGGATGTAGCCCGGCACGATGAACCGGACCACTTGGGAGGCCGGCAGCACCGCGTACGGCTTACCGGCCGCGTCGGTGACGACGATGCCGGGAAGTCGGTGTTCGGCCAATAGTCGCGCCGCGTCGAGCGCGTTGGAGTCGATGGTCACCACCGGAAAATCTTCCGCAATCTCCGAGGCGTGCATGCCCTGACCCTACGTGGGCGACCCGACCGGGGCGGCTGGACCCGGCCGAAAGGATTCAACGGGACCGGCCATCGTGCGTGCGTACACTGGCCAGATGCTCGAAGCGATTCGCGGGCCCGCTGATCTTGAGCACCTCTCCCAATCGGAACTTACCGATCTGGCTGCAGAGATCCGTGAGTTCTTGATTCAGAAGGTTGCCGCGACCGGGGGTCACCTGGGCCCCAATCTCGGCGTGGTGGAGTTGACGCTGGCGTTGCACCGGGTGTTCGACTCGCCGCACGACCCGATCATCTTCGATACCGGCCACCAGTCCTACGTGCACAAGATGCTGACCGGGCGCGCCCCGGACTTCGACACGCTGCGCAAGAAGGGTGGGCTGTCGGGCTACCCGTCGCGGGGCGAGAGCGAACACGACTGGGTGGAGTCCAGCCACGCCAGCTCGGCACTGTCCTACGCCGACGGGTTGGCCAAGGCGTTCGAGCTGACCGGACACCGCAACCGGCACGTGGTGGCCGTGGTCGGCGACGGTGCCCTGACCGGGGGCATGTGCTGGGAGGCGCTCAACAACATCGCAGCCGCCCACCGGCCGGTGGTGATCGTGGTCAACGACAACGGCCGCAGCTACGCGCCCACCATCGGCGGCTTCGCCGAGCACTTGGCTGCGCTGCGGATGCAGCCGGCCTACGAACGGCTGCTGGAGAAGGGGCGCGGCGCGGTGCGCGGCATGCCGGTCATCGGCGGGCTCGGTTACCAAGTCATCCACAGCTTCAAGGTCGGGCTGAAAGCAGCTATGGCTCCGCAGCCCCTCTTCACCGATCTCGGACTGAAGTATCTGGGGCCGATCGACGGCCACGACGAGAGCGCGGTGGAGTCCGCACTGCGCCGGGCCCGCGGCTTCGGCGGG
>JBDTKT010000249.1:0-5146 GCA_039935195.1 Mycobacterium sp. | reverse complement strand
CGGCGCTGGACCTACGCGCAACTGCTCGCCGACGTGCGCCGACTGGCCACCGGCCTGCGTCGGGCGGGCGTCGGCGCCGGGGATCGGGTGGGCATCTGGGCGCCCAACTGTGCCGAATGGGTGCTGGCGCAGTACGCAACGGCCGAGATCGGGGCGGTGCTGGTCAACATCAACCCGGCATACCGCGGCCACGAGCTGCGATATGCGCTGCAGCAGTCCGGGACCGTGATGGTGATCTCGGCGCCGAGCTTCAAAACCTCCGACTACGTCGCACTGTTGGGCGAGGTGGCCCCCGACTGCACAGGTCTGCGGGAGGTGGTATTCATTTCCAGTCCGCGGTGGGAGGAGTTGGCCGGCACCGAAGCCGACCTTGCGGCCCTGGCGAGGATCGCCGCAACGCTGGACTGCCGTGATCCGATCAACATCCAATACACCTCGGGCACAACGGGATACCCGAAGGGTGCCACGCTGAGCCACCACAACATCCTCAATAACGGGTATCTGGTCGGCGAGTTGCTGCACTACACCGAAGCGGACCGGATCTGCGTGCCGGTGCCGTTTTATCACTGCTTCGGCATGGTGCTGGCGAATCTGGCGGCCACCAGCCACGGTGCGGCGATCGTGATTCCGACAGCCGGCTTCGACCCGGCCGCCACGCTGCAGGCGGTGCAGGACGAGCGGTGCACCAGCCTCTACGGGGTGCCCACCATGTTCATCGCTGAACTCGGCCTGGCGGACTTCGCCGACTACCGACTGAACAGCCTGCGTACCGGGATCATGTCGGGTTCGCCGTGCCCGGCGGAGGTGATGCGTCGGGTGATCGCCGACATGCACATGGCGGAGGTTTCGATCTGCTACGGCATGACCGAGACCTCCCCGGTGTCTACCCAAACCCTGACGGATGACTCCTTCTCGCATCGGGTCGGCACGGTCGGGCGGGTTTGCCCGCACCTGGAGATCAAGGTGATCGATCCGGCCACCGGCGCGACCGTGCCCCGCGGGGTGACCGGTGAGTTCTGCACCCGCGGTTACTCGGTGATGGCCGGCTACTGGAACGACCCGGTGACAACCGCTGATGTCATCGATGCCGACGGTTGGATGCACAGCGGTGACCTAGCCGAACTCGACGCCGACGGCTATGTGCAGATCACCGGCCGGATCAAGGACATGGTGATCCGGGGTGGGGAGAACATCTACCCGAGGGAGGTCGAAGAATTCCTGTACGCCCATCCCGACATCGTCGAAGCGCAGGTCATCGGGGTGCCGGACGAGACCTACGGTGAGGAACTGATGGCGGTGGTCTCGCTGCGCGACGGGGCGGTCCCGCTGACCGTCGAGAGCCTGCGGGAGTTCTGCACCGGGCGGTTGGCCCACTTCAAGGTGCCCCGCTATCTGCGGATCGTCGACGAGTTCCCGATGACGGTCACCGGGAAGATCCGCAAAGACGAGATGCGCCGACAGTCGACGGAGTATCTACGTGAGCTGTCATCCCCCCGAGATGACTGACGAGGTGCGTAACGGTGGTATGCTCAGCGCCAGTTAATTATTATTAACTGAAAATTTGGAGGCGTGCCGATGGACAAGGTCATGGCGACCGCCGCTGAGGCTGTTGCCGACGTGACCGACGGTTCGTCGATCGCGGTCGGCGGGTTCGGATTGTGCGGTATGCCCGAGGTGCTGATCGCGGCACTGCTGGCGAGCGGCGTCCGGGACCTGGAGACCGTCTCCAACAACTGCGGCGTCGACGGCCTGGGCCTCGGATTGCTGTTGGAACACAAGCTGATTCGACGCACGATCAGTTCCTACGTGGGGGAGAACAAGGAGTTCGCCCGGCAGTTCCTGTCCGGGGAACTCGAGGTGGAGTTGACCCCGCAGGGCACCCTGGCCGAGCGACTGCGTGCGGGCGGCGCCGGAATCCCGGCTTTCTACACACCCTCCGGGGTGGGCACCCAGGTGGCCGACGGCGGCCTGCCATGGCGCTACGACGGCGACGGTGCGGTGGCGTTGGCCTCCCCACCGAAGGAGACCCGGGTTTTCGACGGTCGCACCTACGTTCTGGAACGGGCGATCCGCACCGACTTCGCGCTGGTGCGCGCCTTCAAAGGCGACCGGCACGGCAACCTCGTCTACCGGGAGTCCGCGGCTAATTTCAACCCGGACTGCGCGGGGGCGGGCCGCATCACGATCGCCGAGGTCGAACACCTCGTCGAACCCGGTGAGATCGACCCGGCGCAGGTCCACAGCCCGGGCATCCACGTCCACCGGGTGGTGCACGCGCCCGACCCGGTCAGGCGGATCGAGCGGGAGACGGTGCGCTGATGGCCCGCACCAGAGCCGAGTTGGCAGCGCGGGTCGCCGCCGAACTGCGCGACGGGCAGTACGTCAACCTCGGGATCGGCCTACCCACGCTGATCCCCAACCACATCCCCGACGGCGTGACGATCGTCTTGCATTCGGAGAACGGGATTCTCGGCGTCGGCCCGTACCCGCGACGCGAAGACCTCGACGCCGACCTGATCAACGCCGGCAAAGAAACGGTGACGGTCCTGCCCGGGGCCTCGTTCTTCGGCTCGTCGACCTCGTTCGGCATCATCCGGGGTGGGCACCTCGACGTGGCGGTGCTGGGCGCCATGCAGGTGTCGGCCGCCGGCGACCTGGCCAACTGGATGATCCCCGGCAAGATGATCAAGGGCATGGGCGGGGCGATGGACCTGGTGCACGGGGCGCGGCGGGTGATCGTGATGATGGAGCACAGCGCCCGCGACGGCAGCGCCAAGATCGTCGAACACTGCAACCTGCCGCTCACCGGTGCCCGGTGTGTCGACCGCATCATCACCGATCTGGCCGTCATCGACGTCGCCCCGGACGGCCTGCGCCTGATCGAGACCGCGCCCGGCGTCTCCGTCGACGAGGTCATCGCGAAAACTGAGCCGCCGCTGATGCTTCCGGTGACACCATGACAGCGCCGGCGTCCGGAACCTTCGCACCGGAACACCGTCGGCTGGTCGCCGAACTCAACACCAAGCTGGCCGCCGCCGCCCGCGGTGGCAGCGACCACTCCCGGCAGCGCCACATCTCCCGCGGCAAGCTGCTGCCGCGCGATCGGGTGGATCGACTGCTGGACCCGGGCAGCCCGTTTCTGGAGCTCGCCCCGCTGGCGGCCGGTGGCATGTACGACGACCAGTGCCCCGGTGCCGGGATCATCGTCGGGGTCGGGCGGGTGTCGGGGCGCGAATGCGTGATCGTCGCCAATGACGCCACGGTCAAAGGTGGGACCTACTACCCGGTCACGGTCAAAAAGCACTTGCGTGCTCAAGAGGTCGCGCTGGCCAACCGACTGCCCTGCCTGTACCTGGTGGATTCCGGCGGGGCGTTCCTGCCGCGGCAAGACGAGGTGTTCCCAGACCGGGAACACTTCGGCCGGATCTTCTACAACCAGGCGACGATGAGCGCGGCGGGCATTCCGCAGATCGCGGCCGTGCTGGGCTCGTGCACCGCCGGCGGCGCCTACGTGCCCGCGATGAGCGACGAGGCCGTCATCGTCCGCGAGCAGGGCACGATCTTCCTGGGCGGTCCGCCGCTGGTCAAAGCCGCCACCGGCGAGATCGTCACCGCCGAGGAACTGGGCGGTGGCGAGTTGCACTCGCGGGTCTCCGGGGTCACCGACTATCTCGCCGACGATGACGAGCACGCGCTGCGCATCGTGCGGCAGATCGCCGCCACGTTCGGCCCGCGCGCTCAAAGCCCTTGGGAGACAGTGCGGGTTGTCGAGTCGAAACATTCCCAGGCCGAGCTCTACGACGTGGTCCCACCGGACCCGCGGGTTCCCTACGACGTGCGCCAGGTGATCACCCGGCTGGTCGATGGGAGCGAGTTCAGCGAGTTCAAGGCCGAATACGGCAAGACGCTGGTGACCTGCTTCGCGCACATTCACGGCCACCCGGTCGGGATCATCGCCAACAACGGGGTGCTCTTCGGCGAATCAGCGGTCAAGGGAGCGCATTTCATCGAACTGTGCGACAAACGCTCCATTCCGCTGGTCTTCCTGCAGAACATCGCCGGATTCATGGTCGGACGAGCCTACGAGGCCGGCGGGATCGCCAAGCACGGCGCCAAGATGGTCACCGCGGTCGCCTGCGCCCGGGTGCCCAAGCTCACGGTCGTGATCGGCGGATCCTACGGCGCCGGTAATTACTCGATGTGCGGGCGGGCGTATTCGCCACGCTTTCTGTGGATGTGGCCGAACGCCCGCATTTCGGTGATGGGCGGCGAACAGGCGGCCTCGGTGCTGGCGACCGTTCACAGCGGCCAGCTGTCAGCGGCCGGCAAGCCGTGGTCGGCCGACGAAGAGGAGGCGTTCAAAGCGCCGATCCGCGATCAGTACGAAGCGCAGGGCAACCCGTACTACTCGACCGCCCGGCTCTGGGACGACGGCATCATCGATCCTGCCGATACCAGAACCGTGTTGGGGCTAGCGCTTTCGGTGTGCGCCAACGCACCGCTGGAGCCGGTCTCCTATGGCGTCTTCCGGATGTGAGTCAGATGTTTGAAACCGTCCTGGTGGCCAACCGCGGGGAGATCGCGGTGCGGGTGATCCGCACCCTGCGCCGACTGGGTATCCGATCGGTGGCCGTCTACAGCGACGCCGACGCCGACGCCCGGCATGTGCGCGAAGCCCACACGGCGGTGCGGCTCGGTCCGGCCCCGGCCGTCGAGAGTTACCTGTCGATCCCCAGGATTCTTGACGCCGCGGCGACCAGCGACGCCCAGGCGATCCACCCCGGCTACGGATTCCTTTCCGAGAAGGCCGAATTCGCCGCCGCCTGCGAACACGCCGGGGTGGTGTTCGTGGGGCCGTCGGCGCGGGCGATTGAGGTGATGGGCGACAAGATCTCCGCCAAGAACACGGTCGCGGCCTTCGACGTGCCGGTGGTGCCGGGGGTCGCCCGGCCGGGTCTGACCGACGACGAACTGGCCGCGGCGGCCGGCGACATCGGTTACCCGGTGCTGATCAAACCTTCGGCGGGCGGCGGCGGCAAGGGCATGCACCTGGTGCACGACCCCGCCCAGCTGCGCCCGGCACTGGTGACCGCCCGGCGCGAGGCGGCATCGTCGTTCGGGGACGACACGCTGTTTTTGGAGCGAT
>JBDTKT010000248.1:0-5705 GCA_039935195.1 Mycobacterium sp. | reverse complement strand
TAGCCAAGTGGCAGCTGCCGGAGAACTGGGCCCGCACCGACGAGATCCCCAAGACCAGCGTCGGCAAGTTCGACAAGAAGCGCCTGCGCGCGACGTTCCAGAGCGGCGAACTGGTGGTCGAACGGATCTGACGTCCGGTGGTGGCAGGTGCAGGATTCGAACCTGCGTAGGCGTTAGCCGACGGATTTACAGTCCGCTCCCATTGGCCGCTCGGGCAACCTGCCGTATCGCGACTAGCAGACTACAACGAGGATGTAGGGGATACACAAATGGCCAGCACTACCGAGAGGAAACGGACCCGATGGCCGATTCATCGTTCGACGTCGTCAGCAAGGTTGACCGGCAGGAGGTCGACAACGCCTTGAACCAGGCCGCCAAGGAGCTGGCCACCCGGTTCGATTTCCGCGGCACCGACACCTCCATCGCCTGGAAGGGCGAGGAGACCATCGAGCTGACCAGTTCCACCGAGGAACGGGTCAAGGCCGCCGTCGACGTGTTCAAAGAGAAGCTGATCCGCCGCGACATCTCGATGAAGGCCTTCGATGCCGGCGAACCGCAGGCCTCCGGGAAGACCTACCGGGTCGCCGGCAGCATCAAGGAGGGCATCGACAGCGAGCACGCCAAGAAGATCACCAAGCTGATCCGCGACGACGGCCCCAAGGGCGTCAAGGCCCAGATCCAGGGCGACGAGGTGCGAGTGTCGTCCAAGAAGCGCGACGACCTGCAGGCCGTGATCACGCTGCTCAAGCAGGCCGACATCGACGTCGCGCTGCAGTTCGTCAACTACCGGTAGCCGGTCCGCTGACCCGACCCGCCGGCCAATGCTTAATCTGGTAACCGTGAGCACACAAGATGTCGACGTGGTGATCATCGGCGCGGGGATCTCCGGGCTGGGCGCGGCCTACCGCATCACCGAACGGAACCCACGGACCAGCTACGTCATCCTGGAGCGCCGCGCCCGCATCGGCGGCACCTGGGACCTGTTCCGCTACCCGGGCGTGCGTTCCGACAGCAGCATTTTCACGCTGTGCCTGCCCTACGAGCCGTGGACCGGCCGCGAGCGGGTGGCCGACGGCACCCACATTCGCGACTACCTGACCGAGGCCGCCCACAAGCACGGCATCGACCGCCACATCCGGTTCGACAGCTACGCCCGTGCGGCGGAATGGGATTCGGCCACCGACACCTGGACCCTCACCGTCGAACAGGGCGGCACCGTCACGCAGTACCGCAGCCGGTTTGTGTTCTTCGGCTCCGGTTACTACAACTACGACGACGGCTATACCCCGGATTTTCCGGGGGTCGAGACGTTCGCCGGCACGCTGGTGCACCCGCAGCACTGGCCCGAAGACCTCGACTACACCGGCAAGAAGGTGGTGGTGATCGGCAGCGGCGCCACCGCGATGTCGCTGGTTCCGGCGCTGGCCGAGCGGGCTGGCGGCGTCACGATGTTGCAGCGCACCCCCACCTACCTGATCTCGGCGGCGACATACAGCCGGTTCATCGACGCGGTCGGAAAGCTATTGCCGCGCAAGTGGGCTCACCCGGTCATCCGGCTCACGATGGCGCTGTTCGAGGGGGTGGTCTGGTTCCTGGCGCGCAAGACCCCGGCGGTCTTGAAATGGGCATTGCGCCGGCAGGCCGTCGAGAACCTGCCGGCGGGCTACGCCGTCGACACCCACTTCAAGCCGCCCTACGAACCGTGGGACCAGCGACTCTGTCTGATCCCCGACGCCGACCTGTACGCGGCGATCAGCGCGGGGCGCGTCGAGATGGTCACCGACCGGATCGATCACTTCGACGCCACCGGGATCGCACTACAGTCCGGGGCGCACCTGGATGCCGACGTCATCGTCACCGCCACCGGCCTGCAACTGCAGGCGTTCGGCGGGGTGCGGATCAGCCTGGACGGTAGCGAGATCGCCCCGTCCGACCGGTTCGTCTACAAGGCGCACATGCTTGAGGACGTGCCCAACCTGTTCTGGTGCGTGGGTTACACCAACGCCTCCTGGACGCTGCGCGCCGACATCACCGCCCGGGCGACCGCGAAGCTGCTGTCCTACATGGCCTCGCGCGGCTACACGCACGCCTACCCGCGCCTCGGCAGCGAACCGATCGTCGAGAAGCCCGCCTGGGACCTCAAAGCAGGCTATGTGCTGCGCTCCCCGCACGCACTGCCCAAATCCGGCACCAAGCGGCCGTGGAACGTGCGACAGAACTACTTCGCCGACTCGATCGACTACCGCTTCGACCGGATCGAGGAGGCGATGGTGTTCGGCCGGGTCGCCGACCGGGCACCGCTGGCGGGCTGAGTTGCCGCCGACAACTTCGCCAACTCCCGGCGCGCAGGTCCCCGCCCCCAATAGGCTCAACCGCATGGCCACTGTTGTTCGCACACCGAAAGTCGTCGTCCTCGGGGGCGGATCCTGGGGCACCACCGTCGCATCCATCTGTTCCCGGCGGGCGCCGACGCTGCAGTGGGTGCGCTCCGAAAAGACCGCTGCCGACATCAATGACAACCACCGCAACAACAGCTACCTGGGCGACGATGTGGTGCTGAGCGACACGCTGCGCGCTACCACCGATTTCACCGAGGCTGCCCGCAGCGCCGATGTCGTCGTCATGGGCGTGCCCTCGCACGGGTTCCGCGGCGTGCTCGAAGAACTGGCCGCCGAACTGCGGCCGTGGGTGCCAGTGGTGTCCCTGGTCAAGGGCCTGGAGCAGGGCACCAACATGCGCATGTCGCAGATCGTCGACGAGGTGCTACCCGGCCATCCGGCGGGCATCCTCGCCGGGCCGAACATCGCCCGCGAGGTGGCCGAGGGCTACGCCGCGGCGGCGGTGCTGGCGATGCCCGACCAGAATCTGGCCGCTGAACTCGCATCGTTGTTCAGCACCAAGCGATTCCGCGTCTACACCACCGACGATGTGATCGGCGTCGAGATGGCCGGCGCGTTGAAGAACGTCTACGCGATCGCCGTCGGGATGGGCTATTCACTCGGAATCGGCGAGAACACCCGGGCCATGGTGATGTCCCGTTCGGTGCGGGAGATGGGCAAGCTGGGCGAAGCGATGGGCGGGGCCCGCGACACGTTCTCCGGCCTAGCCGGAATGGGCGACCTCATCGTCACCTGCACCAGCCAGCGCAGCCGCAATCGCTACGTCGGCGAACAACTCGGCGCCGGCAAGTCCATCGACGAGATCATCGCGTCGATGAACCAGGTCGCCGAGGGGGTGCGGGCCGCCAGCGTGATCATGGAGTTCGCCGGCCAGTACGGACTCAACATGCCGATCGCCCGCGAAGTCGACGGAGTGATCAACCACGGCTCCACCGTCGAGCAGGCCTACCGCGGACTGGCCGCCGAAACAGCCGGACACGAGGTAGAGGGCACCGGGTTCTGAATGTTGCCGGCTGGCCTCATTGACCACAACAGCACCGTCGCCAGGGCATGTAGTTGTGTCGGCAAACGATGGCGTAGGCGATATCACCAGTCCATGAGGCTGCTCGACGGCCGGTTGACGAGCTTCTGCACCACCCACTGATTCATCGACACACGCTGCTCGGCAGCTTCCACAGCGAGTCTGGCATGCAGCACCGGCGAGGTACGCACCACGAACTTGCCGCTGTACTCGCGTTCAGCCAGTGGTGCCGGCACGTCTTCGCCGGCCGCCTCCCGCTCGGCGCTGAACTCATCGACGTCGCGTTCGACACCGACGATCGCATCCTGCGCCGTCGGCGCCCAGTGCGTCAGCCACGGCAATTCGATGCAGCGGCCGACGTATTGGCCATGCTCGCGTGACCATTCCGCGCGGTACGCGTAATGATTCATTCGCGTAGTAGCACATGCGCTATCCAATTCGACAACTCACACATCCCCAGGACGAGGGGTCAAAGGGGCTGTTGGGGCGCTCGGAAACTCCGGGGATCTAGCCCCGGGCCATCTCCTCGAGCCGGCGGATGCGGTCGGCCATCGGCGGGTGAGTGGAGAACATCGCCCCCATCCGGTCACCGACCCGGAACGGGTTGGCGATCATCAGGTGCGACTGGCTGGCTAGCTGCGGCTCCGGCGGCAGCGGCGCGGCCTGCACCCCATCGGAGATCTTGCGTAACGCCGATGCCAGCGCCAGCGGGTCGCCGGTCAGTTCGGCGCCCGACTCATCGGCCTGGTACTCCCGCGACCGTGACACCGCCATCCGCACCACGGTCGCCGCGATCGGTCCCAGCAGCGAAACCAGTAGCACCGCAAAGGGACTACCACCGCGCCGGTTGCCACCCATCATCCCGGAGTACATCGCCATGTTGGCGACTGCGGTGATCACCGATGCCAGCGCACCGGCAACACAGGAGATCAGAATGTCGCGGTTGTAAACGTGGGACAGTTCGTGACCCAGCACCGCGCGCAGTTCCCGCTCGTCGAGCATGCCCAGAATCCCGCTGGTGCAGCACACCGCGGCGTTGCGGGGGTTGCGTCCGGTGGCGAACGCATTCGGCGCGTTCGTGTCGCTGATGAACAGCCGCGGCATCGGCTGATGCGCGATGGTGGCCAGCTCCCGCACGATCCGGTACATCGCCGGCGCCTGCACCTCGGTGACCGGCTGCGCATGCATGGCCCGCAACGCCAGCTTGTCACTGTTGAAATAGGTATAGACGTTCATGCCGACCGCGAACACCGCCGCCATGATCAACGTGGTCCGACCGAACAGCCCGCCGACCATCACGATCAGCGTCGACATCCCCGCCAGCAGTACGAACGTCTTAAAAGTGTTGTGATGCGGGTGCCAAGTCATCAGCTGCCCCCTCCAGGTCTGTGCTGATTAAACGCCGCTATTGTCCGTCGAGTTCCGTGATCAGCCGTGTCGGTTGATGGTGTAGTCGACCAGGCTGGCCAGGGCGGAGCGGCCCACATCGTCGGGCAGCGCCGCCAGCTCAGCACGGGCCTGCGCGGCATAGTCGGCGACGGTCGCTTTTGCCTTGACCATGCCCGGCGACGTGCGCAGCAGCGCCAACGCCTCGGCCAGCACCGCGTCGTCGGTGACCGGACCGGCCAGCAGCTGCCGCAACCGGTCGGCATCGGGGCCGGTCTCGCGCAGCGCGTAGAGCACCGGCAGCGTGTGCACCCCCTCGCGCAGGTCGGTGCCCGGCAACTTGCCGGACTCGTCCGGGTCGCTGTCGATGTCGATGATGTCGTCGGAGATCTGGAACGCGGTGCCCACGATTCCGCCCAGCCGGGCCAGCCGCTCGATCTGCTCGGTACCCGCGCCGGAGAACGTCGCGCCCAACCGGCCGGACGCCGAGATCAGGCAGGCGGTCTTCTCGTAGACCACCTTCAGGTAGTGATCCACCGCATCCACGCCGTCAGCGCCGCCGCGAGTCTCCCGCATCTGGCCCGTCACCAACTGCGCGAATGTCTCGGCGATGATCCGCACCGCATCCGGGCCCAACCGTGACGTCAGCCGCGACGCCGTCGCGAACAGGTAATCGCCGGCCAGGATCGCGATGTTGTTACCCCACCGCGCGTTGGCGCTGGGTGCGCCGCGGCGGATCTGCGCCTCATCCATGACGTCGTCGTGGTAGAGAGTGGCCAGGTGCACCAGCTCGATCACCGCACCGGCGACCGTCACCTGCCAGGCGTCCGGATCCGGCCCCAACTGCGCGGAGAGCACCGTGAACAGCGGCCGGAAGCGTTTGCCACCCGCCTTGAACA
>JBDTKT010000247.1:0-4905 GCA_039935195.1 Mycobacterium sp. | reverse complement strand
GGTGCCGGCCTGGACAAGCTGGGCCGGCGGCTCGAAGCCAGGCTCTCGGTACCGGTGTTCGTGCGGGCCGGGGTGCAGTTGGCGCTGGCGCGCGGCGCGGCGCTGGCGTTGAGTCCGTACGTGGAGTGCGCCCGCGGGCCGCTGGACGAGACACCGGTCGGCCGGGACCTCGACTCGGTTCGGTCACTGCCGCTGTCCTACGCCGGGGCGCTGACGATGTTGGTGGGCGGGGTGCTGACCTTCGTGGTGTCGCTGGCGGCGGCGCTGAGCCTTCAGCTGGGCCCGGGAAGGACGTCGGAACCGACCGGGCCGGTAACCAACGCGTCGGCGACCTCAACGGTCGCGGGGGCGGTTGCGCCCGCCCCGCCGCCGGTCAAGACCCCGGAACCGCCGGCCGAGCTACCGCAGGCGCCCACCGCGTTGGGTGCACGACAAGAAGGGGCGTCCACGGAAGCCGCACGGCCGGCTGTAGCGCCGATCGCGCCGCAGCCCAGCGGCGCCCGCTCGTTGTTGAACCGGGTGCTGGGCCACCTACCGCACCTGCCCGGTCACTGAGCAGTCACGGCCCGGCGAGCAGCCCCGCCGCGTCGGACAGCACCGCGAGGTGGTCGTCGACCGAGCCCAACCCGGCGCCCATGGTATTGATTGACACATGTGACGCACCGGCATCCGCCCAGCGCTGCAGGTGGTCGGCGAGTTTGTCGAGGTCGCCGCGCCAGGACACTTGGCCTTCCAGTCCGATGGCGGCGGGGTCGCGGCCGGCCTCGAGGGCCGCCTGACGCACCAGTTCGGCAGCCTCCGCCAACTTTGGGCCCGGTCCCGTCATCGGAAACCAGCCGTCAGCCACCCGGCCGGCCCGTCGAAACGCGGGCGCCGAGAATCCGCCGAGCCAGATCGGGATCGGACGCTGGACCGGAAGCGGTGCAATCCCAGCTCCGGTAACCCGATGGAACTCGCCCCGGTAGGTGACGCTTTGTTCGGTCCAGAGCATGCGCAGCAGGGCGATCTGCTCCTCGGAGCGCCTGCCGCGGGTGGTGAAGTCCTCGCCGAGCACCTCGTACTCGACGGCGTTCCAGCCGACCCCCACCCCGAGCCGAAACCGTCCCCCGCTGAGGATGTCGACCTCGGCGGCCTGCTTGGCGACCAGGGCGGTCTGGCGTTGCGGCAGGATCAGCACGCCGCTGACCAACTCCAACGACGTAGTGACACCCGCCAGATAGCCGAACGTCACCAGCGGTTCGTGGAACGTGCTGTGTACGTCGTAGGGCCCGTTCCAGCCGGCGTGGACCGTCTGGTCAGCGCCGACGACGTGGTCATAGGCGAGCAGGTGGGTGAAGCCGAGACCCTCGACCTGCTGTGCGTAGGCACGCACCGCCCCCGCGTCCGCACCGATCTCGGTCTGTGGGAACACCACTCCGACAAGCACAGTCGCCCCCGTTCTGCTGGATCAGGTCGCCGAAGCCGACATCACCGGCCCGCGCGGTGATTCCTGGCCCCGACCCTAGTGGCCGAGAATGACACCGTCACATCATCGGCGACCTGCATCGACCCCATCAGCATCGAGTAGGGCCGCACCCCGTATTCGGACTGGCGCAGCACGGTGTCGCCGCAGATGCGCTGCGCGTCGCCGAGATCGGCCACCCGCACGTCGAGCACATGCGGGTGCACCCTTCCGCAAATCTCCAGAGTTCCGGTCAACCGGTAACCGTCGTCGGCCGCTGCGATATCGCCGGACTGGAAGCGGATGTTCGGATACCGATCGCTGTGCAGGCATTTCAGCGCATTCGATCGGACCAGCGTCTTCTCCGGTGCCGACAGCGGCATCAGCCCACCCTCACCCCGCACCACCCGCAGCGAATCCACCGCCACCGTGAGCCGCACCGCGGTGGGCTCCTCGCCGGACCATGACACCTCCGCCCGCCAGGAGGCCATCGCGATCGTGAGTCGGTGCCCCATTTTCGCGGCCCGGCCGCACACGCCCGTGCGCACCAGCAATTCACCGCACGAAGCGTCCAGACTCCACAGTGCATCGGCCACCCGCCGGATTGTAGTGGTGGCGGTTCAACGATAATCGGCGGTTTCGCGATGCTGTGCCGCCGGCACCCGTTAGGCTTGCGCGGAGGGCAAGTGGGGCGGCCCGGACCGTACGACTCGAGGGCGAGAAATGATTCGTGAAATAGTTGCGGCTGCCGCTGCGGCTGCCGCTGCCGCGGGAGTCGCGATCGCGGTGGCGCCGGCCGCCGGTGCCTACCCCGGCGACGTGCCGGGCATGGCCGACGGCGTCATCAGAATGGGCGACGCCTGCTATAGCTGGGAGCGCTTCATCTACGGGCACGGCCCCAATGGGCAAGCGGAGGCATGCCATTTCATTGCCAACCAGTGGCCACCCAAGGACACCGGGTTCTGGCAGATCTCGTATCCGCTGTACGGCGTCCAGGACATCGGTACGCCATGCCCGAACCCGCAGTCGGCTGCACAGTCCCCGGACGGGCGGCCGCTGCTGTGCCTGGGGGCACAGGGTTGGCAGCCGGGGATTTACACCGGCGGCATCGGCTCGTACTTCCAGCCGGGGATCGCCCAGCCCTGATGGCCGCCGCTCGGACCGGCCCGCTCAACCCGCCGGTTGACGGATGACGGAGTCCGGGTCCCGGTCCAGGCTGCGGTCCTGGCTGTACGCACTGAACACCACCAACCCGCCGCCGGGCGGTGCACCGATCGACCCCATCACCCGCTGGATCGTGGTCAGTCGGGCCGCGGTGCTGCCGATGACGGTGTTCGCCGGCCTGGTGGCGGCGCTGCTGGCGGTCGGCGAGCCCGGACTGGACTGGCGCTGGCTCGCACTCGCGCTGGTGGGGATCGTCATCGCGCACATCGCCAACAACCTGATGAACGACCTGTATGACACCCAGGTCGGCAGCGACACCGAGGACTACCCGCGGGCGCTGTACGCCCCGCACCCGGTGCTGTCCGGGATGGTCAGCCGCCGCACCCTGGTCCTGGCGATCCTCGCCGTCAACCTGGTGGACCTGGCGATCCTGATCGTGCTGACCTGGGCCCGCGGTTGGCCGGTCGTGGCCTTCGCGCTCGGCGGTTTTGTGCTCAGCGTCGCCTACACGGCGCCGCCGCTGCGACTGAAGAAGCGAGGTTTCGGCGAACTTGATGTGCTGGTGGTCTGGGGTCCGCTGATGATCTGCGGCACCTACTACTCGGCGGTCGGCAGCGTGGGCTGGGATGTACTGCTCGCGTCGCTGCCGTACGGACTGCTGTGCACGACGGTGCTGATGGGCAAGCACACCGACAAGATCCCGTTCGACGAACCGCTCGGCATCCGGACGCTGCCGGTGCTGCTGGGGGCGGTCCGCGCCCGCGGCGTCACGCTGGCCATGCTGGTCGGCTGCTACGTGCTGGTCGTCGTGGCGGTGCTTGCGGGCGCGATGCCGTGGTCGGCCCTGCTGATCGCCGGCGCATTGCCGCGGCTGGTGAAGATCTGGCCGCATTTCCGCCGGCCCCCGCCCGACCAGCCGCCACCGGGGTTCCCGGTGTGGCCGCTGTGGTACGCCGCGCTGGCCTGGGTGCACGTGCGTCTGGCCGGTTTGCTGCTGGTGGTGGGTCTGGCGGTCGGTGCGGTACTGGCCGTGCGCTGAGCGTGACCGACGCAGCGGGTGCCGGGAAGCCGAGTGGGCGCGGACAGCGACCGGTCAGCTTGCTTCAAGCCGGGTGGACTAGCTTCTAAACCGAAGCGATACAGGGAGGTGCGGGATTTGGGCGGACGCAGTGACGTCACCTCAGACATGTTGGTGATCTTCGGAATTACCGGCGACTTGGCCCGCAAGATGACGTTTCGCGGGCTCTATCGGTTGGAACGCCGCAACTTGCTGGACTGCCCGATTCTGGGGGTCGCGAGCGACGACATCACCGTAGAGCAGCTCATTGAGCGTGCCCGCGAGGCGATCGACGAACATGAGCAAATCGACGCGGAGGTGTTCGACCGGTTCGCCGGCCGCCTGTCGTACCTGCACGGCGACGTCACCGACGAGGCGCTGTACACGTCGCTGGCCGAGCGGATCGGCACCGACCGTCGACCGCTGTTCTACCTGGAGATGCCGCCGTCGTTGTTCGCGCCGATCGTGAAGCAGTTGGGCCGCGTCGGCCTGCTGGCCGCGGCGCGGGTGGCGGTGGAGAAGCCGTTCGGCCACGACCTCGCTTCGGCGCGGGACCTCAACGAGCAGCTGAGCGCGGTGCTGCGCGAGGACCAGATCCTTCGGGTGGATCACTTCCTGGGCAAGCAGCCGGTCGTCGAGCTGGAGTATCTGCGGTTCGCTAACTACCCACTGGCTGAACTGTGGGACCGGCGCAGTGTCTCGGAGATCCACATCACGATGGCCGAGAACTTCGGGGTGGAAGATCGCGGCAGTTTCTACGACGCCGTCGGCACCCTGCGCGACGTGGTGCAGAACCACCTGCTGCAGGTTCTCGCACTGGTCGCGATGGAGCCGCCGGTCGGCCCGAGCTCTGATGACCTCAACGACAAGAAGGCGGAGGTGTTTCGGGCGATGCCCGCGCTGGACCCTCAGCGCTACGTACGCGGGCAGTACGACGGCTACACCGACATTGCCGGGGTCGCGGGGAAGTCGCAGACCGAAACCTTCCTGGCGGTCCGGATGGAGATCGACAACTGGCGCTGGGCCGGGGTGCCGATATTCCTGCGCTCTGGGAAGGCCTTGCCGGAGAAGGTGACTGAGGTGCGGCTGTTTCTTCGACGCACCCCAGCGTTGGCCTTTCTGCCGGGTGCGATGCGGGCCGAATCGAACCAGATCGTGTTGCGGGTCGACCCCGATCCGGGTTTGCGGCTGCAGATGGCCGCCCATGCGGGGGAGGCCCTCGGCACCTGGCGAGATGTCCACC
>JBDTKT010000246.1:0-10555 GCA_039935195.1 Mycobacterium sp. | reverse complement strand
TGTCCCGACCGGCTGGCGTTCACGTTCTCCCGTGACGGCGACGGGCACGAGGTCAGCCAGGTGACCTACCCCGGGCTGGACCTGCGGGCGCGGCAGATCGCGGCGGACCTGCAGCGCCACGGTGCTGTCGGCGAGCGGGTCCTGGTGTTGGCCCCGCCCGGCCTGGATTTCCTCGCCGGCTTCTTCGGTTGCCTCTATGCCGGAGCCCTCGCGATTCCGGTGCACCCGCCGTTACGCGAGCATCTGGTCCCGCGAGTCGAGTCGATCATCGCCGACGTGCAGCCGGGCTTCGCCCTGACCAACTCGGAACTGCTGCCGCGAATCAAGCCCGCGATCGATGGCCTGCGGGGCGGCCAAGAGCTGCGCTGGGTGATCGTGGACGAGATCGCCGGCGGCGAAACGGACTGGGTCGCGCCGGATATCGACGCCGACACGGTGGCGATGCTGCAGTACACCTCGGGATCGACCAGCGCCCCCAAGGGCGTGGTGCTCACGCACGGCAACCTGGTGCACAACCTGGAGGCCATCTACCAGGCGTGGGGCGACCGGATCGACGGGGCGGTGAACGCCGTGTTCTGGCTCCCGCCCTACCACGACATGGGGTTGATCGGCGGCCTGCTCTCGACGCTCAACGTCGGCGGACATGCGTTTTTGATGCCGCCGACCGCGTTCATCAAACGCCCGATGCGATGGCTGGAGGCGCTCTCGCGGAACCGCGGGACGATCACCGTCGCGCCCAACTTCGCCTACGACATGTGCGTCGAGCTCAGCAGCCCGCAGGAGCGCGCTGCGCTTGATCTGTCCAGCTGGGCGACGGCGATGTGCGGCGCCGAACCGGTACGTACCGCGACCCTGGACAACTTTGCCGAGGCCTTCAGGCCGGCCGGCTTCCGGCCGGAGGCGTTCCTGCCGGTGTACGGCCTGGCCGAGGGCACCCTGCTGGTCTCCGGCGGGTCCGACTCCCCGGTGCCGCTGGTGCAGCACATCGATCGGGTCGCACTGCGAGATAACCACGTCCGCGACGTGGCGCCGCAGGATTCGACCGCTGCCACCCTGGTCGGCTGCGGCAAGCCGCGGGGTGGTCAGCGGGTCGTGATCGTCGACCCGGCGACCCGGCTGGCACGCCCGCCGGATGAGGTCGGCGAGATCTGGGTCAGCGGGGGAAGCGTCGCGCACGGTTACTGGGGGGCGCCGGAGCTGTCCGAGGAGACGGTCGGGGCAACCCTGTCCGACACCGGGGAAGGGCCGTTCCTACGCACCGGGGACCTGGGTTTCCTGCGCGCCGGCGAACTGTTCGTCACCGGACGTAACAAGGACCTCATCATCATCAGGGGTAACAACCACTACCCCAACGACATCGAGCTCACCGTGCAGAATACCAACCCGGCGCTGCTGCGTGGCCGCGGTGCGGTGTTCTCGGTCGCACCGGAGCCCGGCGCGACCGAACAGCTCGTCGTCGTTCAGGAGGTGAACCCGAGCCGACTCAACGAGGCCGAGATGGCCGACGCGATGCAGACGATCCGCACCGTGATCACCGAGCGGCACGCGGTGCGGACCCACGCCGTGGTCCTGGTGCAGCCGCTGCAGCTGCCCACCACCTCCAGCGGCAAGATCCAGCGCAGCACCTGCAAGCAGCGCTACCTCGACGGCGAGCTGCCGGTGGTCGCGGCGTGGCCGGCGGACGCCCCGGAGACCGACCCGGCGGCCCGGCCCGAAACCGGCCCGCCCGCTTCATCCCAGCCGAGCCAGCCGGACCGGCCGAACCAGCCGCAGGGCGGGCAGAGTGCGACCGAGATCAGCGACTGGCTGATCGCGCACCTGTCCAATGAGCTCGAGCTGCCCGCTGCCGAGGTGGATCCATCCCGCCCGTTCGCTTACTACGGGCTGGACTCCATTCACGCGGTGCGGCTCTCGACCGCCCTGGAGAAGTGGCTGGGCTGCGAGCTGGCGCCGACAGTGGCCTACGACTACCCGTCGATCGACATACTTGCCAAGCACCTGGCTGAGCTGGCCAAGGATGCGCCCGCCGCCGATCGGGCCCCCGACAGGGGCCCGGACCGACCCGCGGCTGACGAGCCGATCGCGATCGTCGGCATCGGCTGCCGGTTCCCGGGTGCCGACGGGCCGGCGGACTTCTGGCGGCTGCTCGCCGGAGGCGTGGACGCCACCGGTGTCGTTCCCGCGGACCGCTGGGACGTCGACGCCTTCTACGACCCGGATCCGTCCGTGCCCGGCACCGCGGTGACCCGCCGGGGTGGCTTCCTGGGGAGGGTCGACTGCTTCGACTATCAATTCTTCGGCATCTCGCCGCGCGAGTCGGCGCAGATGGACCCGCAGCAGCGGTTGCTGCTGGAGGTGGCGTGGGAGGCGTTGGAGGACGCCGGACAGGTGCCGGAGAAGCTCGCCGGCAGCCGCACCGGGGTGTTCGTCGGTATCTCCACCAACGACTACGGTTTCCTGCGACTGGGCCAGCCCGCGCTGGTCGACGCCTACACCGGCACCGGAAACGCGTTGAGCATCGCCTCCAACCGGCTGTCCTACGTCTTCGACTTCCACGGCCCGAGCATGTCGATCGACACCGCCTGCTCGTCGTCGCTGGTCGCCGTCGATCTGGCCTGCCGCAGCCTGCGCGACGGCGAGTGCACGATGGCCCTGGCCGGCGGGGTGAACGTCATGTTGTCGCCGGCCCTGGCGATCAACTTCAGCAAGGCTCGGGTGATGGCCCCGGACGGCCGCTGCAAGACGTTCGATGCCGATGCCGACGGCTACGTTCGCGGTGAAGGCGCCGGCGTGGTCGTCCTCAAACCACTGAGCCGGGCGCTGGAGGACAACGACCCGATCTACGCGGTGATCCGCGGCAGTGCCACCAACTCCGACGGCCGGACCAACGGGCTGATCGCCCCGAGCGGGCGGGCGCAGGAAGCCGTGCTCGCCGAGGCTTACCGGCACGCGGGCGTAGCGCCCGGCGCGGCGCAGTACGTCGAGGCGCACGGCACCGGGACATCGATCGGCGATGCGATCGAAGCCAATGCCCTGGGCGCAGTACTGGCCGAGGGCCGCCCGCCGGGCAGTCGCTGTCTGGTCGGCTCGGTCAAGACCAACATTGGCCACCTGGAGGCGGCGGCCGGGGTCGCCGGGATCATCAAGGTGGCGCTGGCGCTGCAGCACCGTGCGATCCCAGCGAGCCTGAACTTCACCGAACCCAACCCGCACATCCCGTTCGACAGCTTGCCGCTGGACGTGGTGCGGACCCTCACCCCGTGGCCGAACATCGGCGGGCGCGCCGTCGCCGGCGTCAGCTCGTTCGGCTTCGGCGGCACCAACGCTCACGTCGTGCTCGCCGAGGCCCCACAGGTCCGGATGGCGCCGACCGAAGACGATACGACCGCGCACCGGCCCGAATTGCTGTCGTTGTCGGCCCGGTCGCCCGAGGCGCTGACCGCGCTGGTCGGCAAGTACGAGATGGCTTTGCTGTCCGCGGTCGGGGGGACAGCGCTGACCGACCTGTGCTACACCGCGGGAGCGCGCCGCGGCCACCACGACTACCGGTTGTCGGTGGTCGGCGACTCCCCGGCGGCGATGTTCGAGTCGCTGGCCGCCTACCGCCAGGGTGAGTCGCGGGCGGGGCTCTCGGTCGGGCATTGTGTGTCGAGCCGTCCGGGCCCTGGTGTGACCTTCATCTTCTCCGGCCAGGGCTCGCAGTGGTACGGCATGGCGCGGGGACTGCAGGACCAGGAGCCGGCGTTTGCCGAGGCACTGGCAGCCTGCGACCAGGCGCTGCATCCGCATCTGGGGCATTCAATCCTCAAGGAACTAGCCGCCCCAGAAGGCCCAGAAGGCTCAGAGGACAAATCCCGGCTGAAGGATATTGGTGTCCTGCAGCCGACGATCTTCGCGATTCAGGTGGCGCTGGCAGCGCTGTGGCGCTCGTGGGGAGTAGAGCCGACCGCGGTGGTCGGGCACAGCCTGGGCGAGGTCGCGGCCGCGCACGTCGCCGGGGTGCTGAACCTGGAAGACGCCGCACGGGTGATCTGCGCCCGGGCCCGGATGCTGCGGAAGGTCCGCGGACTCGGGGCGATGATGGTCGTCGAGGCCACCCTCGTCGAGGCGGAGGACCTTATCGCCGGCCACGAGAGCAAGGTGGCGATCGCGGCCAGCAACAGTCACCGGTCGACGGTGCTCGCCGGCGACCAGGAGGTGCTGGCCGAGGTGAAGGCCCAACTCGAGCAGCGCGACCGGTTCTGCCGGTGGATCGACGTCGACGTCGCGTCGCACAGTCCGCAGATGGCAGAACTCGGGGCGGGTCTGCGCGGCAGTCTGCTCAAGTTGCGGCCGGGGACGGCCACCATCCCCATCTACTCGACGGTCACCGGGGAGTTGCTGGGTGACCGACTGATGGACGCCGACTACTGGGTGGAAAACCTGTGTTCGCCCGTGCGGTTCTCACCTGCACTACGGCGACTGCTGGAGACCGGGCACGACACGTTCGTCGAGCTCAGTCCGCACCCGATCCTGCTCACCGCGGCCCGCGAGGACGCCGAGGACCTACGACGCAACTGCACCGTGCTGCCGTCCATGCGTCGCGACGACGAGGGCCGCGCGACCATGCTCGGTTCGCTGGGCGCCCTGCACACGATGGGCCACCAGGTCGCCTGGAAACAGCTGTACCCGGCCGGCAGTCGCTGCGTCACCGCGCCCACCTACCCGTGGCAGCGGGTGCACTCCTGGCTGGATGCCGGCAGCATCGCCGCACCCCGGTCCACCGGGGGCCCGGCGGGCGAGGGACACGGATGGCGCGGGCCGATCCGGCCCGCCGGGACCGCGAACACCGTGCTGGTCGAGATCGATCTTCCCGTCGGCCCCACGCCGGCATCGCTGCCCGAGCTGGCCCTGGCCGGGGCCGCGCACGCCTTCGGGGCGGGGCGGCGAGTGGTCGGCGACACCACCTGGCACGGACCGCCCGGGGCCGGGCAAGCCGGCGCGTGGACGGTGCAGTTCGCCCTGCGGGGTGACCCGTCGGCGACGCTTTCGTTCGAGTGCTATCTCGCCGAACCCGGCGAGACGGGCGACTGGACGGTGCTGGCAGGCGGCACCATCGCCGTCGGTGAACCCGCCACGACGGTCGGCGGTCCGGACCGGCCCGCCAAGGCCGCGGTGAACCCTCAGGACCGGATCTACCAGCTGCACTGGCAGCCAGCGTCGATCGCCGTGGACGGCGATGCGCCGGCCCGATCGACCGGACCCGCCAGCTGGCTGATCCTGTCCGACGGCCCGGTCGCCGACACGCTGCGGGACCACCTGGAGTCGCAGGCTCAGTCCTGCGTGCTGGTGGAACCGGTGGTCGGGCTCGCCGAGATCGAACGGCTGACTGCGGATAGCTACCGCATCGACCCCACCCGACCAGAGCACTTCCAGCAAATGCTGCGCGCGGCGTTCGGCGGTGACCGGCCGCCGTGCCGGGGCGTGGTGCACCTGTGGAACCTGCTGGCCGCACCGCCGGCCCAGACCGACTGCGCCTCGCTGGAGTCGGCCACCACCCTGGGAACGCTCAGCGTGGTGCACCTGATCCAGGCGCTGATGCTGGTTGGCTGGTCGGAATCGCCGCGGCTGTGGCTGGTGACCCGCGGGGCGCAGCCGGCCGGCGCTGCGGACACGGCTCAGGCGGCCGGCCAGCCCCTCGCGGTCGCTCAGGCGCCGGTCTGGGGGATCGGCCACGGCATCGAGCATGAATACCCGGAGCTGCGCTGCGCCTGCGTCGACCTCTCCGCCGACGGTGGTCCCGAGGAACTGCGCGGTCTGTTCAGCGAGCTCTGGTCGGACAGTAGTGAGGTTGACGTGGCGCTACGCGGCTACCGCCGGTACGTGGCCCGGCTGGCCCGCTACAACGAAGCCGGGAACGACGAACCCGGGTCGGCTTCCGAGTTCGCGGTGCGTGATGACGCCAGCTACCTGATCACCGGCGGGCTCGGCGCGGTCGGCGGCGCGGTGGCCGGCTGGCTGGTCGAGCGGGGCGCTCGGCACCTGGTGCTGATGGGGCGCAGCGCGCCGTCGAAGGCGGCGCAGGCGACGCTGGATGCGCTGCGCGCGGCCGGCGCAGAGGTGACGGTGGCGCGCGGCGATGTCACCAAGCCCGACGACGTCGCAGCCGTCCTCGCCACGATCGGCGCGACGATGCCACCACTGCGCGGTGTGGTGCACGCCGCCGGCACCGTCGACGATGCGATCCTGGCGCTTTTGGACGAAGCCAAACTGCGGGCAGTGATGGCGCCGAAGGTCCAGGGGGCGTGGAATCTGCACACCCTGACCAGCGACGCGGACCTGGACTTCTTCGTGCTGTTCTCCTCGGCGGCGTCGGTGCTCGGTTCGCCCGGGGCCGCCAACTACGGGGCGGCGAACGCCTTCCTGGACGCGCTGGCGTGGTACCGCCGGGCGGCGGGCCAACCGGCGTTGAGCCTCAACTTCGGCCCCTGGACGGGGCTGGGCATGTTCACCAATTCCGACCTGCACCGACACTTCGCCCAGTACGGCGTCCAAGGTATGTCGGCGACGCAATATTGCGCGGCGCTGGGATTCCTGCTGGCCGATTCCGCCGCCGCGGCTCCCCAGTGCATGGTCCTCGACATCGACTGGGCCCGGTGGCGTCCGGGTGCGCAACGGCCGCTGCTGACCGACCTTTCGACCGCTGACGGCACTGTCGTCAATGACGGTGCCGATGGCGAATCACCCGGCGGCCTTTACGCGGCGGTGCAGGCGGCGGCGCCCGACGAGCGGCAGCGGCTGCTGGCGAGCTACTTGCGTGACGTGGTCGCCGGCAAGCTGGGCCTGGCTCCGGCCGGGCTCGACCTTGCGGCGCCGCTGAACAGCCTCGGGGTGGACTCGCTGATCACCCTGGAGTTGCGCATCCAGGTGGAGCGCGAACTCGGTATCGTGGTCCCGGTCGCGCGGTTGCTGGATGGGCCGAGCGTGGCCAGCCTCGCCGGCTGGCTCAGCGAGCAACTGGCCGACGGCGCTCCGGTGCGACCCGTTCGGGTCGTGGCGCCGGAGGCGGGTGCCGCGCCAGACACCTCGGAGCAGGTCTCGTCGCAGGAGATGGAGTTGCTCGCCCAGGTATCCGAGCTCTCCGACGACGCGGTGGATGCGCTGCTGGCGAGGATGATCGACGGCGGGGAGCACGTAAAGGAAGGTGGGTAGCCATGCCGGATCGGCCCGACGTGCCCATCGACGTCTCCAGTTTGTCGCCGGAGAAGAAGCGGGAGCTGTTGGCGCAGCTGCTGATGGCAAAGGCGCAGGAGGAGGCCGCCGAGCACGCGCTGTCCTACGGCCAGCGCGCCCTGTGGTTCGTCCACCGGCTCGCACCGGACAGCGCCGCCTACACCGTCGCCTACGCGGGCCGGATCAGCGAGCTCGACGTGCCGGCGCTGGAGCGGGCCGTCCAGGCGCTGGTGGACCGGCACCCGATGCTGCGGACCACCTACACCGAGCGCGACGGCCAGCCGGTCGAACTCGTCCACCCGAACTGGCCGGTGCGCATCGCGCGGCGTCAGATCAGCGCGGACACAGCCGAACTCGATGAGTGGATCCAGACCGAGACCGACCGGCCGTTCGACCTGTACACCGGGCCGGTGCTGCGACTGACCCTGCTGGAGCGGCCGGAAGATCACGTCCTGCTGCTGACCGTGCACCACATCGCCGTCGACTTCTGGTCGATCGACGTCATCCTCGACGAACTGCGCGCGCTGTACGCCGCCGAGCACGGCGCACCCGCGCCCCCGCAGACCGCGGACCGCTACGTCGACTACGCCGAGCAGCAGAACCGGGCGTTGCAAGGCGCCGACGGCGACCGACTTTGGGAGTATTGGCGCGACCGGTTGGCCGGTGAGCTGCCAACGCTGGCGCTGCCGACCGATCGGCCGCGACCGGCCGTGCAGACCTACCGTGGCGCGCTGCACCGGTTCAGCATCGACGCGCAGGTGACAGCCGGGCTCAAACAGGCAGCCCGGGCCGTTGGCGCGACGCCCTATATGACCCTGCTGGCCACCTATGCGGTGCTGCTGCACCGCTACACCGGCCAAGACGACCTGGTGATCGGTTCGCCGTTCGCCTGCCGCGACCGGGCCGGGCTGATGGGGCTGGTCGGCTACGTCGCCAACCCGCTGCCGCTGCGTGTCGATGTGAGCGGCGATCCGACCTTCACCACGCTGCTGGGCCAGGTCAAAGACATCGTGCTGGGGGCGATCGCCCACCAGGAATACCCGCTGCCGCTGCTCGTCGAGCGGCTGCGACCGGTCCGCGACGCCGGCCGGACCCCGCTGTTCCAGGTGTCGTTCGCCTGGGAGCAGGTCCGACTTTTCACCGACGGGACGGGCGGGGTAGCCGACGGCAGTCTGCACCTGGACACCCTGCACATCGGGCAGGGCGGCTCCCCGTTCGACATCACCATGCAGGTCGGCGAGCACGAGGACGAACTGCAGGCCGCAATGCAGTACAACACCGACCTCTTCAACACCGCGACCATCGAGCGGATGGCTGAGCACTTCACCATGCTGGTGGCCGGTTTGGTGCAGCCGGGGGCCGTCGATGCCCCCGTGTCGCAGCTGGGTCTGCTCACCGACGCCGAACAGGCTCAACTCACGGCGTGGAACCAGACCCGGGTCGACTACTCCGACGCGCCGGCCTGCCTGCACGAGATGGTGGCGGCCGCCGCCGCCCGCACCCCCGACGCCGTCGCGATCACCTGCGACGACCGGGAACTGAGCTACGCCGGACTGGACCGCCGCGCCAACGGCCTCGCGCATCGGCTGCAGGGGATCGGGGTGCGCCCGGGTGTGGTGGTGCCGGTGCTGCTGGACCGCTCCGAAGATCTGGTGATCGCACTGCTCGGCGTGCTGAAGGCGGGTGGCGTCTTCCTGCCGCTCGATCCCGCCCAGCCCGCTCGACGGCTGGACGCGATGCTGACCGACGTGCCGGACGCGCCGGTCTGTCTCACCCACCGGAAGCATTTATCGCACGTGCCAACGGATTTCACCGGTGCTCGACTGTGCCTGGACCAGCCGTCGGCGGTACCGGACGCGGGTGCCGAAGCCCCCGAAGCGGATACGACGTCGGCGAGCCCGGCCTATCTGATGTACACCTCCGGTTCCACCGGTGCGCCGAAGGGGGCACTGAACAGTCACGCCGGTATCTGCAACCGGCTGCGGTGGATGCAGGACGCCCACCCGCTGACCGCCGAGGACCGGGTGCTGCACAAGACCCCGATCAACTTCGACCCATTCATCTGGGAGATCTTCTGGCCGTTGACGGTTGGCGCTAGCGTTGTCATCGCCAAGCCGGAGGGACACAAGGATGCCGGCTATCTGACCCGAACCATCGTCGAACAGCATGTCACCACAATGCATTTCGTGCCGTCGATGCTGCGCCGCTTCCTGGCCGATCCGGATGTCGCCTCCTGCACCGGGCTGCGCCGGGTGTTCTGCAGCGGTGAGGCGCTCAGCTATGACCTGCGTGACCAGTTCTTCGCCGAGCTGCCCGCTGAGCTGTACAACCTGTACGGCCCAACCGAGGCGGCCATCGACGTCACCGAATTCCACTGCCAGCGCGGTGTTTCCGATTCTGCGGTGCCGATCGGGCGGCCAATCGCCAACATCGCCGTCCACCTGCTCGATGCGGCCGGACAGCAGGTCCCGGTGGGGGTGCCCGGCGAGTTGTGCATCGGCGGTGTCGGAGTGGCGCGCGGCTACCTGAACCGGCCGGCGGCCACCGCTGCCGCGTTCAGCGACGACCCGTTCAGCGACGAACCGGGCGCGCTGCTCTATCGCACCGGTGACCTGGCCCGGTATCTGCCCGACGGCAACATCGACTACCTGGGCCGCCGAGACGACCAGGTGAAGATCAACGGTTTCCGGATCGAACTGGGTGAGGTCGAGGCCGCGCTGGCCAAGCACCCCGGAGTCGCCGAAAACGCCGTGGTGGCACGTAAAGACAGCGCTGGGGTCACCCAGCTGATCGCGCATATCGTGCCGGTTGCGGCGGCACCGATTACTGTTGAGCTGCGCCGCTTCCTGCTGGAACTGCTGCCGGCGGCGATGGTGCCCGCGGTGTTCCGGACGACAGACCTGCTCCCGCTGACCGCCAGCGGCAAAGTCAATCGCCGGGCACTGCTCGCGATCGATGTCGCCCTGGATGCCCAGCCGTCGCAGTTTGTCGCGCCGCGAAACCACACCGAAGCGGCGCTGGCCGAAATCTGGTGCGAAGTCCTCGATGTGGACCGCGTCGGCGTCACCGATGATTTTTTCGCGCTCGGCGGCGCCTCCACCCAGGCACTGGAGGTCGCGGTGCGGGTTGGAGAACTCGGCCTTGCGCTACGGCCGGAGTCGATGTTCGTCTACGGCACCATCGCCGAGTTGTCCGCTGAGTTCGGCCCGATCCCCGCTGCGGACGCGTCCGCCCGTCCGGCGCCCCCGGCCCGTCCGGCTGCCCCTGCGCGCCCTGCCCGCCCGGCTGCTCCTGCCCGCCCGGCTGCTCCTGCCCGCCCGGCCGCGGCGGGGAAGCCGCGCAA
>JBDTKT010000245.1:0-6256 GCA_039935195.1 Mycobacterium sp. | reverse complement strand
GGGTGTGCCCTTCGCCAGGCGTGGCAAGCGGATGGACGAATGCATCGAGATCATCCAAGGACTGACCACCGGCGACTACTTCGAATTCCACGGCGAGTTCTACGACGTCCCCAAAGCGAAGATGACCCCGGCGCCGAGTCGACCCATCCCGATCCTGGTCGGCGGGCACGCCGACGCCGCGCTGCGCCGCGCGGTACGGGCTGACGGCTGGATGCATGGCGGCGACGGCGGCGGCGACCCGGGCGGACTCGACCGGCTCCTCTCCCGTCTCAACGAGATTCGCGAGGAGCAGGGCCGAACCGGACCGTTCGAGATTCACGTGATCTCGATCGACGGGTTCACCCGCGACGGCGTAAAACGCCTGGAGGACAAGGGCGTCACCGACGTCATCGTGGGCTTCCGCGTTCCCTACACCGTCGGGCCGGACACCGAGCCCCTCGATAGCAAGATCCGCAACCTGGAGTCCTTCGCTGAAAACGTGATCGCCAAAACAACCGGATGAGACCGGCAATGCCACAGGTGATGTGACGCCGGTAACACCGGCACCGGACCTGTATGCGGTCTCACCGTGTCGATGGGACACCTTCGGGCGACTTGGACGTTGGATAAAACAGGTGACATCGACCGCGTCAACGGTCGGCATCTGTAATGCAGTTCTCGCCACGTCACCTGCAGGAGGTATTGATGAAGATGAAGAGCTGGCTGCCCCCGAGAAAGCGCAGGAGGGGCATGGGCTTCGTGAGCCTCAGCGACTCCGAACGAGTCGTCCACCAACTGCGGGTCGCTGCGGCCACCGGAGCCCAAGGCGTTGCTCACCGCCAGCAGATTCGGGCCGCCACGCAGTGTTGACACGCAAACATGAGGTTATTTACAGCTAGCCATTCCGCATCGTTCACTAATTCGCTACTATTTTCAGACCCGACTCACAAACTCCGCGTTTCATGGGGGGGTCCACCACGCGATGACGTGCCCGCGCAGCACCAGAGGGAAACTTCGGCTGGGTACAGCCATGCTGGTTGCAGGCTTCGGACTGACGCCACTGTTGGCGGCCCCGCCGGTGCGTGCCGATGTGCTCGACGAGATTTTGGCGCCCTTTCTGGCGGCAACGGGCACCGTCGACTGGGACGCCGTGGCGACGCCGGCGGCGTGGGATGCGTTCGTGGCCCCGGAGCACTGGGATGCGGTGCTGGCCGGACTGGCCGGCTCGGGTTCGGCGGCCGGTGGCGGTCTGGATGCGACCACGCTGATTGAGCAGGACTTTTACAACCCGTTGCACGGTGCCGTGCAGCAGTGGATCAATAGTGATCTGGGCAAGTCGGTCGACGGTTTCATCAACCGGTTCGCCGGTGACGGGCAGTTGACCATCGGCAACGGCGCCGCCGGGACGGTTGGTGATCCCGACGGCGGTGCCGGTGGGTGGTTGTTCGGTGACGGTGGTGCGGGCTGGAACAGTGACGACCCCGGGATTGCCGGTGGTGCCGGCGGCGCGGCAGGGATATTCGGTAACGGTGGCACCGGCGGCGACGGGGGTGACGGCGCTGCCGGTGGTGACGGCGGTGCCGGTGGGTCGCTGATGGGCATCGGCGGCAACGGCGGGGACGCCGGCGACGGTGACACCGCCAGCGGTTTGCCTGCGCTGGGCGGGGCCGGCGGCAACGCCGGAATGTTCGGAATCCACGGCGCGGTAGGCCATTTCGGTAGCCTTCCGGGCGGCATCACCGGAACGACAGCTCCTCCCGTCGAGGTGTCCAACAGTTGGCTCACCAACGGCGACGGGCAAGTCGTCATGCTGCACGGGCTCAACCAGGTCTACAAGATCCCGCCCTACGAGCCGTCCGCCGACGGGTTCAGCAACGACGACGCCGCGTTCCTGGCCGCCAACGGCTTCAACGCGGTGCGTCTCGGCGTCATCTGGGCCGGGGTGGAGCCGCAGCCCGGTGTCATCGACGACACCTACCTGGCGTCGATCGAGAACACCGTGCAGATTCTGGCCCAACACCACATCGTCGCCATCCTCGACATGCACCAGGATCTCTACAGCGCCACGTTCGCCGGCGAAGGGGCTCCGGACTGGGCCACCATGACCGGCGGGCTGGCCAACCCCGACCTCGGCTTCCCGGCGACCTACTTCCTCAACCCCGCCGAGAACCACGCCTGGGATGCGTTCTGGTCCAACACCAGCCCGACATCCGACGGGATCGGGCTGCAGAACAGCTACGCGCAGATGTGGGAGGCCGTCGCCAACTACTTCAAGGGCGACCCGAACGTGGCCGGCTACGAGATCATGAACGAGCCGTGGCCGGGCTCGCAGGCAGTGCCGAGTCTGTTCGGCAGCCCGTCGTTCGACGCCCAGCAACTGACGCCGTTCTACAACCAGGTGGACGCGGCAATCCGGGCCGTCGATCCGAACAAGACGGTGTTCTTCGAGCCGACCACACTCGACGGCAGCCTGCCGGTGCAGACCCACCTGGGCACGGTGGACGACCCGAACACCGTCTACTCGTTCCACAACTACTGCATCACGACCTCGCTGATACCCAGCGCCAGCTTCGGCTGCGACCTGAACGCGGACCTGGTCGTGGACAACGCGGTGGCATACGCGCAGGCGCACAACATCCCGGCGTTGATGTCCGAGTTCGGCGCCACCGACGCCATCCCGACCATCACCGCCGGCACTGAGGCCGCCAATCAGCATCTGCTGGGCTGGACGGAGTGGGCCTACACCGGCAACGACATCACCAGCGCCTCACCAAACGGGCAGGCCCTGGTGTTGGACCCCACCCAGCCGCCGACCGGCGATAACGTCAACGCCGACAAACTGGCCGCCCTGGCCGAGCCCTACCCGCAACTGATTTCGGGCACCCCGACCTCGTGGTCGTTCGAGAACGGCACGTTCAACCTCAGCTACTCCACCGAGCACGCCGACGGCTCCGGAAGCTTCGGCGCCGGTGCACCGACCACCATCTCGGTGCCGCCCGGTGAGTACCCGAACGGCTATCAGGTCACCGTCACCGGCGGGCACGTCACCCCGGGGGCAGGCGCCTCGGTGTTGACCATCAGCTCCGATGCCGGCGCATCCACGGTGAGTGTGACGGTCAGCGCGAAAAGCTAACTAATCCGCCCGACGCGGCCGGGCCGCCAGCGGAAGCGGCGCATCGCTGGCCCGGACGGTCTGGCGGAGCTCGCCGAGGCCCTGCACCTGCAGCGTCACCACGTCGCCGTCCTGCAGCCAGCCGGGAAATGACTCCGGCGCAGCAGGGTTGAGGTGTTCGACGAGCGTGCAGGTGGGTACGGTCCCGGAGCCGAAAACATCACCGGGGGCGAGCATCACCCCCCGGGAGGCGTAGCTGATGACTTCACCGAAGGTCCAGTCCATGCTTCCGGTGGAGCCCATACCGACCATAACGTCGTTGACGATCGCGGACACATGCAAGCTCAGCCTGCCGTCGCGGCGGTGGGGCTCGAGTTCGTCGGGGGTGACCAGGTAGGGCCCGAGGGTGACGCCGCTGTCCTTGCCTTTGGCCTGCCCGATTCCCAGCTGACTCTCGAGCAGTTGCAGATCGCGTGCGGACCAGTCGTTGAAGATGCTGTACCCGATGATCGCCTGTTCGGCGTCCTCGACGGACAGGTTCATCCCCGCTGTGCCGATGACCGCGGCGACCTCCAGCTCGAAATCCTGGCAAGCGCTGCCAGGTGCCATCGGGGCATCGTCGTACGGCCCGAGAACCGTTGCCGGGCAGGCGAAATAGAACGCCGGTATCCGGTACCAGGCGTCGTCCAGCGCTCGACTGCAGCCGGTTGCCGCCAGGCAGTTGCGCATGTGGTCCAGAAAGCACAGGCAGTCGCGGATCGACGGGGGCCGCGGGATCGGCGCCATCAATGCCACGTCGTCGAGGCGAACCACCGTCGATGGTGACCGCTTTGCCTGCTCGCCCGCCTCGCGCAGGCCATCGGCACCACGCCCGACGAGCTCCAGCAGGGTCGCCCCAGGCGCCAAGGCGTGGATGACATCACCGGAGAGCACCCCGGTGCGTTCACCGCCATCGCTTCGATAGGTCACCCACCGCATCGCCCGTTCGCTCCTTCATCCGCCGTATAAGTCCCGACCAATGTAGGCGTGCCCGCTGGCGGTCACGTGCGGTGGTGGCGGTTATCGCAGTGGTGCTCCATTGGTACTCAGGCCCTCACTCCCGCACAACGTCGCCGGGCACCTTGTCGGTCCGCAACCCGCGCCAGGTGGGTTGACGCAGCCGGCAGTCGGCCGTCCACTCGCCGTAGCGCACCTCCCCGACGAGCGTCGGCCGCACGAACGTCACTGCCCTGGCGTCCGTGGCGGAAAGCGGCGCGTCGAAGGGTGATTCAGCGGTGCGCAGCGGCGTCAGGGTCTCCTCCAGTTCGCTGCGGTCACGTTCGGTGAAGCCGCTGCCCACCCGGCCGACGAACTGGAGCCGACCACCGGCCGGGATGCCCATCAGCAGCGATCCGACGCCGCCGCTCGCGCCAGTCTTCTCCGCGCCCCCCTGCCTGGCGCGCCAGCCGCCGATCACGACCTCCTGGGTTTTCCAGTGCTTCTCCTTGATCCAGGCCGACGAGCGGCGTCCCGGCCGATAGGTGGAACTCCACTTCTTGGCGACCACACCCTCCCAGCCCAGCTCGCGGGATCGCTTCAGCGCCTCGGCACCATCACCGGGCAACAGCTCGTGGACGACCAGCGCGGTTCCTTCGGCCAGGGTCTCCAGCAGCCGTCGCCGATCGCGGTAGCTGGCCCGCACCAGCGGCCGGCCGTCGAGATAGAGCAGGTCGAACGCCCAGAATTCGATGCGGGTGGCGCGGGCGCGGTTCTGCATGGCAGTGAAGCTGGGCACGCCCGAGTCGTCGAGCGCCACTACCTCGCCGTCGAGCACGACGTGGTGATCGCCGAGATCCGCTGCCACCGAAAACAGTTGCGGGTATTCGCCGGTGACGTCGCGGCCGCTGCGGGACCGCAGCCGCGCCGCGCCGTGGTCGGCCTCTACCAGCAGCCGGTAGCCGTCCCACTTGCCTTCGAACGCCCACTGCTGGGGATCCAGCCGGCTCACCGGACCGTGCGTGGCGAGCATCGGGAACAGCTCGGAGAACGTGAACACCCGCTGGTCTTCCATCCGATGCGCCAGCCACCGATCGCCGCCGGTCCGGATTAGCGCGTAGCGACCGGTGATCCGGCTGCCGTGCAGAACGACGATCACCTCCCCATTTTCGGCGGAGTCGCGGAACTTCTCGGCCTGATACGTTCCGGCGTCCCAGATGCGCACCGTGCCGCCGCCGTACTCACCTTTCGGGATCGTGCCCTCGAATCTGCCGTACTCCAGCGGATGGTCCTCGGTGCGCACCGCGAGATGGTTCTCGGCTGGCGTATCCGGCAGATTCTTCGGTACCGCCCAGCTCACCAGCACACCCTCGTGCTCCAGCCGGAAGTCGTAGTGCAGTCGGCGGGCCCGGTGCTCCTGGATTACGAAGGTAGGGAGGGTCGCGTCGCCGGCGGCCGACGGCGGGGCGTCGGGAACCGGCTCGGGCGTCCGGGATGCATCGCGCCGGTGCCGGTACCGGGCCAGCCGATCCGGCCCGGGTGCCGGTGAGTCCAGTGCGGTCAGCAGGTCGCCGTCGCGGGCGACGCGGGCCAGCACCTCGTCGTAGCGCAGCTGTCGCAGCTCCGGGTCATCGAGTTCCGCCCATGTGCGCGGCGCCGCGACCGTCGGGTATTGGCGGCCGCGCAGCGAATACGGCGCAATGGTGGTCTTGGCCCCACTGTTCTGACTCCAGTCCAGGAAAACCTTGCCCACCCGCAGGCTCTTGGTCATGGTCGCGGTCACCAGCGTCGGCATATCTTTCTCCAGCTGTTGCGCAACACGTTTGGCCAGCAGCACGGTGTCCTTGCTGGGGACCGGAGGATCCAGCGACGCGTACACATGCAGCCCTTTGCTGCCGCTGGTGAGCGGGAAGGTGGTGAGCCCGAGGTCCGCCACCAGGTCCCGGACGGCGCGCGCCACCTCGGCAAGCCGACTCATGGTCACGCCCTCGCCGGGGTCCAGGTCGAACACCAAACGCGTTGCCGGGCCAGGCTTCAACACCTCACCGGCACCGTTCCGCGCGGTGACGAAACGCCACTGCGGCACATGCACTTCCAGCGCCGCCTGCTGGGCTATCCAGGCCAGCGCATCGAGGCTGTCGATGATCGGATAGGTCGTCGTGCCCGATCGATGCTCCATCGCGGCCCGGG
>JBDTKT010000244.1:0-8170 GCA_039935195.1 Mycobacterium sp. | reverse complement strand
GCGTGGAGGTGATGGTTCAGGTCAAGAACCCGAGGCTGACCGCGCAACTGGGCGACGTGCTCGATTCGGCGCTCAATCCGGCCACCCGCTGCTGGGAGCTCGACTCGGAAGGCCGGTGGACGGCGTCACCGCGGGACGGGGCGACTGTCCGCGACCACCAGGTGTCGCTGATGGAACAGCACCGCAGCTCCTGACCACGTTCGCACTTGTATCCCGTCCAGTGACCATGTGTCCGGTGCATGCGGGCCGAAATTGAACTGCAGGAGTTGAGGTGCCGAAGAAAACCCCATCGGGCGGCCACACCGGCGATACCGATCAAGGCTGCGACGCTGCCGAGACCCGGGTGGTTTATGCGGCCGGGGCGGTGCTGTGGCGGACGCGCCGCAAGGCGGTAGAGGTGGCGGTCATCCACCGTCCCCGCTACGACGACTGGTCGCTACCCAAAGGCAAAGTCGATCCCGGTGAGACGGAGCCGGTGGCCGCGGTGCGCGAGATTCTCGAGGAGACCGGCCAGCACGCGCACCTGGGCCGGCGGCTGGGCACGGTCAGCTATCCGATCCAGCAGGGTGTCAAGAGGGTGCGCTACTGGGCGGCGCGCGGCCTCGGCGGCGACTTCGTCGTAGACCGCGAGGTGGACGATCTGGTCTGGCTGCCGATCGCCGGTGCGATGAAGGAGCTCGCCTACCCGTACGACCGAAAAATCTTGCGCCGGTTCGCCCGACATCCCGCCGACACCCAGACGGTGCTGATCGTCCGGCACGGCACCGCGGGACGCCGGTCCCGGTTTTCCGGCGACGACACCCAGCGGCCACTGGACACAAGGGGTTACGCGCAAGCCGAGGCGCTGGTCGGCCAACTGCTCGCGTTCGGTGCCACCGACGTCTACGCCGGCGATCGGTTGCGCTGTCATCAGACGGTGGAACCGGTGGCGGCCGAGCTCGGGGTGGCCGTCAAAAACGAGCCTGCACTGACCGAAGAGGCGTACGCCCACAATCCGAAGAAGGCCCGGCGCCGGGTGCTGGAGATCACCGCGACAGGCCGTACCCCGGTGATCTGCACGCAGGGCAAGGTGATTCCGGATCTGATCGCGTGGTGGTGTGAACGTGACGGGGTCCGTCCCGACAAGTCACGCAACCGCAAGGGCAGCACCTGGGTGCTGTCATTGTCCGGTCGCCGGTTGGTCGCCGCCGACCACATGGGCACGGCACTGGCCGCCAAAGTGGGGGTTTAACTAGACAGCGACAAGACCGGGCGCCGCGGGAGTGACCCGCGACGCCCGGCTTTGATGCCTACTTGCGGCCTTTTCTGGCGGTGGCCTTCTTGGCCGGCGCCTTCACCGCTTTGACGACCGCCTTCTTGGCCGGCGCCTTCTTCACCACAGCCTTGGCCGGAGCCTTCTTCACCGCGGCCTTCTTGGCCGGAGCCTTCTTCGCAGCGACCTTGCGGGCCGGGGCCTTGGCAGCGACCTTCTTCGCCGCCACGACCTTCTTGGCCGGCGCCTTCTTGGCCGGCGCCTTCACCGCTTTGACGACCGCCTTCTTGGCCGGCGCCTTCTTCACCACAGCCTTCGCTGGCGCCTTCTTGACCACAGCCTTCTTGGCCGGAGCCTTGGTAGCGGCCTTCTTCGCGGCCGGGCGGGTGGCCTTCTTGGCCGGTGCCTTCTTCGCCGGTGCCTTCTTCGCCGCCTTCTTCGCGGTGCTGGCCGCGCCGGCGCCCCGCTTGACCGCGAGCCCGTCCGCCGGGACGCGCTGCGCGCCAGAAACTATCGACTTGAATTGCGCGCCGGGACGGAACGCTGGCACGGACGTCGGCTTTACCTTAACGGTCTCACCGGTACGGGGATTGCGGGCAACCCGGGCCGCACGGCGTCGCCGCTCGAAGACGCCGAATCCGGTGATCGTGACGCTCTCACCCTTGTGGACCGCGCGGACAATGGCATTGACGAAGTGCTCCACGGCATCGGTTGCCGACCGGCGGTCGGTATCCAATTCCTTTGTGAGCACCTCGATGAGCTCTGCTTTGTTCATCCAGCCCCTCCGAAACCAGTGGCCCTCTTTGAGCCGACTAGAGCACACGGTAAACCCTGATCCTACAAAATTCCAAGAGCCACGCGCATTTTCAGATGAGATTGTCGGCAATTCCCGCAATACGGTTGCCGCCGTTAACCGGTCGCAGAACCGAGTTATCGGTCACCACAGGGGCCGAATTCGGCCCCCCCACCAGTAGTCAGGAAACCGGCACGGTGCACGGTTTCCAAGCCGGCCGAACCGTTTCGAAGGCGTCGATCCGGTCGAGTTTCTGCAGCGTAAGGCCTATATCGTCGAGTCCCTCGCTCAGTCGCCACGCGGTGTAGTCGTCAATCGTGAACGGCACCACCACCGTTCCGGCGGTGATATTCCGATCTTGAAGATTGGCAGTCATTTCCAGCCCCGGGTTCTGCTCAATGAGCTTCCACAGCAACTCCACGTCGTCCTGGGTCACCTGCGCCGCCAACATGCCGCCCTTGCCCGCGTTGCTCCGGAAGATATCGCCGAAGCGTGACGAGATCACTACCCGGAATCCGTAGTCCATCAACGCCCACACCGCGTGCTCGCGGGAGGAACCGGTACCGAAATCCGGTCCGGCAACGAGCACCGAACCCCGGTCGAAAGGGCTGAGGTTCAACACGAACGACGGGTCGGTCCGCCAGGTCGCGAACAACCCGTCTTCGAATCCGGTTCGGGTGATGCGCTTCAAATACATCGCGGGAATGATCTGGTCGGTGTCAACATTGGACCGCCGCAGTGGCACGCCGATACCGGTGTGCGTGTGAAAAGCTTCCATGATTGAACTCCTCTAAATGCCGTGCGGGTCAGGTCAAGTCGGCGGGCGCCGACAGCGTCCCGCGGATCGCGGTAGCCGCGGCCACCACCGGGGACACCAGATGGGTGCGGCCGCCCTTGCCCTGCCGGCCTTCGAAATTGCGATTGGAGGTCGCCGCGCACCGCTCACCCGGTGCAAGTTGATCGGGGTTCATGCCCAAACACATCGAGCAGCCGGGTTCACGCCACTGGGCTCCCGCGGCCAGGAAAATCTCGTTCAGCCCCTCCGCTTCGGCCTGCTTACGCACCCGCATCGAGCCGGGAACGATCAGCATCCGCACACCGTCGGCCACCTTGTGGCCGTCCAACACCTCGGCCACCGCGCGCAGGTCCTCGATGCGGCCGTTGGTGCACGACCCGACGAACACGGTGTCGACCGCGACGTCACGCATCGGAGTTCCCGCTCGAAGGCCCATGTAGGCCAACGCCTTCTCCGCGGCATACCGATCGGCATCGTTGGTCATCAGTTCCGGGTCGGGCACGACAGCCCCCAGCGGTACCCCCTGGGCGGGGTTGGTTCCCCAGGTGACGAACGGCGTCAGCGTGGCCGCGTCCAGGTACACCTCCAGGTCGAATTCCGCGCCCGGGTCGGTGCGCAGACCATGCCAGTAGGCCACCGCGGCGTCCCAGTCCGCACCTTTCGGCGCGTGTGGCCGGCCTCGGAGGTATTCATAGGTGGTCTCGTCCGGAGCGACCATCCCGGCTCGGGCGCCGGCTTCGATGCTCATGTTGCAGATGGTCATCCGCGCTTCCATCGACAGCGATTCAATGGTGCTGCCCCGGTATTCGATGACGTGGCCCTGACCGCCACCGGTGCCGATCTTGGCGATCACCGCCAAGATGATGTCCTTAGCCGTCACGCCCGGCGGCAACTGTCCGCCTTCAATGTTGACCGCCATAGTCTGGAATGCACGCAGCGGCAGGGTCTGGGTGGCCAGCACATGCTCAACCTCCGAAGTTCCGATGCCCATGGCCAACGCTCCGAACGCACCGTGGGTGGAGGTGTGGCTGTCGCCGCAGACGACTGTCATGCCCGGCTGCGTGAGGCCCAGTTGCGGCCCGATGATGTGCACGATGCCCTGGTCGATGTCACCCATGGAGTGCAGGCGAATTCCGAACTCCGCGCAGTTATGTCGCAGCGTGTCGACCTGTTTGCGCGAAACCGGATCAGCGATCGGCTTGTCGATGTCGATGGTCGGCACGTTGTGGTCTTCGGTGGCGATGGTCAGGTCCGGCCGCCGCACCGGCCGACCGGCCAGCCGAAGTCCCTCGAAGGCCTGCGGGCTGGTGACCTCGTGGATCATGTGCAGGTCGATGTAGATGAGGTCGGGTCCAGTACCGCCACCGGGCGCGACTACGTGTTCGTCCCAGACCTTCTCGGCCAGGGTGCGGGGCTTGCGGGTCTGCGTGTCAGCTGGCGTGCCCATCTCGAAGTTCGCCTCAATTCACTCTCGGTCACTCGTTGGATCTCACTGATCTCAGCATGTGAGACGCTAATATCTCTATATGAGACAGCATAGCGGCATCGGCGTTCTCGACAAATCCCTCGAGGTGCTGCACACGATCGCCGAATCACCGTGCGCGCTCGCCGAACTGTGTGACCGCACCGGCCTGCCGCGGGCCACGGCGCACCGGCTGGCCGCCGGGCTGGAAGCCCACCGGTTGTTGATCCGCGACGGCGACGGTCGCTGGCGGGTAGGCCCGGCGGTCGCCGAACTGGCGGCCCGCGCCGACGACCCGCTGCGGGCCGCCGCAGCGGTGGTGCTGCCGCGGTTGCGGGAGATCACCGGGGAGAGCGTGCAGTTGTACCGCCGCGAGGGCACCTCGCGGGTCTGCGTCGCGGCACTGGAACCGGCTGCCGGGCTTCGTGACACGGTCCCGGTCGGGGCCCGGCTGCCGATGACGGCGGGTTCCGGGGCAAAGGTTCTGCTGGCCTACGCCGACCCCGCGACCCAGCAGGCGCTGCTACCGGAGGCCAAGTTCACCAGCCGTACCCTGGCCGAAGTCCGCCGGCGCGGCTGGGCACAGAGCGTCGCCGAGCGCGAGCCCGGAGTGGCAAGCGTGTCGGCACCGGTCCGCGATCCGGGCGGCGCGGTGGTGGCCGCCATCTCGGTGTCCGGCCCGATCGACCGGATGCGTCGGCGCCCGGGGGCGCGGTGGGCTGCCGACCTGATCGACACCGCCGCGGCGCTGACCACCTGACCGTGGCACCCCGCGGCCCGGACGCCTGACAGACTGCTGGCATGGGAACCAAGCAGCGGGCGCAGATCGTCATGTCGCCGGCGGAGATCACCGACTTCGTCACCACGCACCGAACCGGAACGCTGGCCACTGTCGGCGCCGACGGCCAACCGCACCTGACCGCGATGTGGTACGGGGTGATCAACGGCGAGATCTGGCTGGAGACCAAAGCCAAGTCGCAGAAGGCGGTGAACCTGCGGCGCGATCCGCGCGTCAGCTTCCTGCTGGAGGGCGGCCAGACCTACAACACACTGCGTGGGGTGTCTTTCGAGGGCGTGGCCGAGATCATCGAAGATCCGGACGCCATCTTCGCGGTGGGGGTCAGCGTCTGGGAGCGCTACACCGGTCCCTACACCGACGAGATGAAGCCGGCGGTCGACATGATGATGCACAAGCGGGTCGCTGTGCGTATCGTCACACACCGCACCCGGTCATGGGATCACGGGAAATTGGGGCTGCCGGCGATGCCGGTCGGTGGTTCCACGGCGCCGACGGTCACCTGACCGCTGGCGAGCGGTTGCACAACGCACTTCAGCGGGCTTCAGTAACCCTCAGTGGCCTTCATTTCCAGTGGAAATGAGGCCCTTTCAGCTGCTCACGCAACTCGTGTACCCCCGATGGGATTCGAACCCACGCTACCGCCGTGAGAGGGCGGCGTCCTAGGCCACTAGACGACGGGGGCCTGAACTAATCCGAGCTGACAGCATAGCCCAACCCGAATGACCCACCAAATCAGTTGCGGTGGGCCACTTTTGCTGGGGTACCAGGACTCGAACCTAGAATGGCGGTACCAGAAACCGCTGTGTTGCCAATTACACCATACCCCATTGGCCGGTCGAAACCGCTGGTCATAGTGCTTTAGTGGGCACTGCGCCAAACCGCTTCGGGCCGACGAGCAGACTACCAAACATCTGCGGCCAAATCCTCACGGCATGTCCCGGACGGCCCGCAACCGCCGCAAGCTGCGCTCGGCACCCAGCAGTTCCAGCGACTCGAACAGCGGCGGACTGATCGACTCGCCGGTGACGGCCACCCGGATCGGGCCGAACGCCTTGCGTGGTTTGAGCGCCAGGCCGTCCAGCAAGGCGGCTTTCAGTACCACCTCGATGTTCTCGGTGGTCCAGTCCGTCAAGCCCTCCAGCGCGGCGACGGCGGCGGTGAGGATCGGCGCGGCGTCCGCGCCCAGTTCCTTGGCCGCGGCACGCGGGTCCAGCGCGTAGCAGTCGTCGTTGAAGAACTTCAGCAGCCCCCACGCGTCGCCGAGCACCACAATGCGTGTCTGCACCAGTTCGGCGGCCGTCGCGAACGCCGCCTCGTCCAGCCCGGTGCGGTGGCCGTGGGTGTCGAGGTGGGCGCGCAACCGGCTGGTGAAGTCGTCGACACCAAGCAGTCGGATGTGCTCCGCGTTGAGGGCGTCGGCCTTCTTCTGGTCGAACCGCGCCGGATTGGAGTTGACGTCAGCTACGTCGAACGCCGCCACCATCTCGGCCATGCTGAACACGTCGCGGTCGTCGGCGATCGACCAGCCCAGCAGCGCCAGATAATTGAGCAGCCCCTCGGGGATGAAACCTCGGTCACGGTGCGCGAACAAGCTCGCCTGCGGGTCCCGCTTGGACAGCTTCTTGTTGCCATCACCCAGAACGCTTGGCAGGTGGGCGAATTCCGGAATCCGGTCGGCCACGCCAATACGGATCAACGCCTGGTACAGGGCGATCTGCCGCGGCGTGGACGACAACAGGTCTTCGCCACGCAGCACGTGGGTGATCTTCATCAGCGCGTCGTCGACCGGGTTGACCAGCGTGTACAGCGGATCACCGCTGGCGCGGGTCAGCGCGAAATCGGGGACGGTGCCGGCCGGGAAGGTCGTCGGACCGCGCACCAGGTCGGTCCAGCCGAGTTCGGTGTCGGGCATCCGCAGTCGCACCACCGGCTTGCGACCCTCCCCCAGGTGGGCCGCGCGCTGGGCGTCGGTCAGATCGCGGTCGAAATTGTCGTAGCCCAACTTGGGGTTGCGCCCGGCCGCGAGGTGGCGGGCTTCGACCTCCTGTGGCGTCGAGAACGCCTCGTAGGCCTCCCCCGCAGCCAGCAACTGCGCCACCACGTCACGGTGGATGTCTGAACGCTGAGACTGCCGGTACGGGCCGTAGGGGCCGCCCACCTCGGGACCCTCGTCCCAGTCGAGGTGCAACCACCGCAGCGCGTCGAGCAGCGCCAGATAGCTTTCCTCGCTGTCACGTTCGGCGTCGGTGTCCTCCACCCGGAACACCAGGGTTCCCCCGGTGTGCCGGGCATAGGCCCAGTTGAACAGCGCGGTGCGGATCAAGCCGACGTGCGGGGTACCGGTCGGCGACGGGCAGAACCGGACCCGGACGGTGGACGCAGCGTTCACAGGGGTTAGGGGGGTCACGACTTTCCTTTGCGGACAACCGGATTGGTGAGGGTGCCGATACCTTCAACGGTGACCGACACGATGTCGCCGGGTTCGAGGGGACCGACCCCTGCCGGGGTGCCGGTGAGGATGAGGTCGCCGGGCAGCAGCGTCATCACCGCCGAGATCCATTCCACGATGGCACCGATGTCGTGAATCATCAGCGAGGTCCGGCTGTCCTGCTGGAGCACCCCGTTGACCTCGGTACGCACCGCCAGGTCAGCCGGATCTAGGTCGGTGACGATCCACGGCCCGACCGGGCAGAACGTGTCGTGGCCCTTGGCTCGGGTCCACTGGCCGTCGGCCCTTTGCTGGTCGCGGGCCGACACGTCGTTGGCGATGGTGTAGCCCAGGATGTTCTCCGCCACCCGGGCGGCCGGAACGTCCTTGCACGGCCGGGAGATCACCGCGGCCAGCTCCCCCTCGTAGTGGACCTCGGCGCTGCTGGGTGGTAGTTGAATCGGCAGGTTCGGCCCGATGATCGAGGTGTTGGGTTTGAGGAACATCACCGGGTCGACCGGTGTCGCGGTGCCCATCTCGGCGATGTGGTCGGCGTAGTTCTTGCCGATGCAGACCACCTTGCTGGCCAGGATCGGGGCCAGCAGCCGCACATCGGCCAGCGGCCAGGCCCGGCCGGTGA
>JBDTKT010000243.1:0-16333 GCA_039935195.1 Mycobacterium sp. | reverse complement strand
GCCGCCACGATGACCGGACCCGTGCAGCAGGCCGACAGCCGTGCCGTGCTGCGCGTGCTACTGACGATGCCGCTGGAGACCCTGATGGTGGCGGCCCGGATCCGTTGGCAGGGGATGGGCTTGTGGGCAAGGGGATTGCGGATGATTCCGCGCGGCCGGGCTCAGGGTGCGGGGGTGGCGACGTGAACGCCGACCGACAGTCGGAGACCCAGACCCGACACGATTCGGCGTCGGGACCGGGGCGGCGGCCTGCGCTGGCCGGGGTACCGACCGGGCCTAAAGCCGCCGTCGGGGCGGCTGTCGCCGCCGCGCTGTTTCGCCGTGCGGTAGCGAAACTGCCACTGCGGGTGGAGTACCCGGATGGCAGTGTCGGCGGAACAGGGTCGGCCGGGTGCGCTCCACGCATGGTGATCCGCCGGCCGGCGGCCTTCGCGGCCCGCGTGGCGACTTCCGGGCTGATCGGCTTCGGCGAAGCGTACATGGCGGGCGACTGGTCGGCCCCGGATCTCGCTGCGGTGCTGACGGTCTTTGCCGGGCAGATGTCGACACTGATTCCCGCACCGCTGCAACACCTTCGGTCGGTGGTCCTACCGCGCCCGCCACATCACCAGCGCGGCACGCGCGGCGGTGCCCGGGCCAACATCGCCCATCATTACGATCTGTCCAACGAATTTTTCGAGTTATTCCTCGACGAGACCCTGACCTACTCGGCTGCACTGTTCGAGCAGACCGACCCGCCACCAAGCTGGGTTGACTTAGCGGCGGCACAGCGCCGCAAAATCGACCGGGTGCTCGATCTGGTAGACGTGCAAGCAGGTTCGCGGGTGCTGGAGATCGGTACCGGCTGGGGTGAGGTGGCAATCAGTGCGGCCCGTCGCGGCGCGACGGTGCACACCGTCACCCTGTCGCGGCAACAGCACATGCTCGCTCGCGAGCGGATCGCCGAGGCAGGACTGGCCGATCGGGTCACGGTCGAGCTGTGTGACTACCGCGACGTCACCGGCCGGTACGACGCGATCATCTCGGTGGAGATGATCGAAGCCGTCGGTTACCGGTACTTGCCGCGCTATCTGCAGACCCTGGATCGGCTGCTTGCCGACGGTGGGCGAATTGTATTGCAGGCCATCACCATGCCGCACGACCGCATGTTGGCCACCCGCAACGCCTACACGTGGGTGCACAAGTACATTTTCCCAGGCGGATTTCTGCCATCGGTGCGACTGCTGACGGAGCTGACCGCGAAACACACGAGTCTGCGTATTCGCGACAGCCGCTCGTTCGGAGACCACTACGCCCAGACCCTGCGGTTGTGGTCGCAGCGCTTCACCGCTCACGCCGGTGGCGCGCAGGCCCTCGGATTCGATCCCACTTTTCGGCGCATGTGGCGGCTGTACCTGGCCTACTCGCAAGCCGGGTTTGCCTCCGGTTACCTCGACGTGCACCACTTCGTCCTGGACCGGGCGCACTCGGTGGAACCACCAGAAAAGCCATGACCCAGGGGAACCGATCCGGGAGTTGGATCCCCGGTTGTGACCGGGTCCTCGACCGGCTGGTCGTGCCCGGCTATTCCCGTCTCGGGTTCAGCCTGCGCAGCAGTCGATGGCCGGCGACAGATCCTGCTCCCGATGCTCTGGAGGGTGCGACTGTGCTGGTGACCGGTGCGAATTCGGGCATCGGGAAGGCCGCCGTTGCGGCGCTGGCCCGGCTCGGCGCCACCGTGCTGATGAGCGTGCGCGACTCCAGTCGGGGACAATTGGCGCGCCGGGAGATTCTGGCCGCGCTGCCCGGCGCCGACCTGCGGGTCGTGCGGTGTGATGTGTCCAGCCTGTCAACCGTCCGGTCATTCGCCGCGCAGTTGCGGGCGCGGTTGCCGCGACTGGACGCGGTGATACACAACGCCGGGGTCTTGCCTGAGGCACGATCCGAGACCGCCGAGGGGCATGAAATCACTTTGGCGACTCACGTTCTCGGGCCGGTGCTGCTGACCGAAGAACTCAGTGGCCTGCTCGCGGCGTCGCCGGACCCGCGGGTGGTGTTCGTCGCATCCGGCGGAATGTATACCCAACGCCTGCCCCTTGATGACCCGCAGTACCGACGTGGGAACTACCGGGGCGCAACCGCTTACGCGCGCAGCAAGCGCATCCAGGTCGCGCTCACCCCACTGTTGGCGGACCGCTGGGCCGACATCATGGTCGCCTCGATGCACCCCGGGTGGGTCGACACTCCCGGTGTGTCGGCGGCGCTTCCCGGATTTCGCCGGCTCGCCGCGCCCATCCTGCGCAACCCCGGCCAGGGAGCCGACACCGCCGTTTGGTTGACGGCCACCCGGCCGCGGCCACCGTCGGGGAAGTTCTGGCACGACCGGTCGCCCCGACCGGAGCACTATCTGCCGTTGACCCGGTTCACCGATAGCGACCGGCAACGGATGTGGCGCTATTGCGCGGACGCGCTGGCGCTCTCGCACCACAACGTGGGGGACGCGGAATGAATTCGACTACCGCCTGAGCCATCCCCGGGTTTCGCGCCCGCCCGGTCTTCTGGGCGGGCGCGTTATCGGGCGATCGGCCAATGATGCTCTAGTGGGCCGCCCCCGCGGACGTTGTCGCCCCTGGCTTGAGGTAGGTGACCAGGCTGACGTCGAGTATTTCGTCGGTGAAGTAGTGCTCGCAACCGCGCAGGTACTTCATGTACCGCTCATAGACCTCTTCGGACTGGATCGCGACGGCCTTGTCCTTGTTGGCCTCCAAAGTGTCACCCCAGATCCGCAGGGTCTTGATGTAGTGCGGCCGTAGCGAAAGAGCCTCGGGAACGACGAAGCCCGCTTTCTCCCCACGTTCCACCATCATGGCGGTACTCGGTAACCGGCCGCCCGGGAAGATCTCGGTGACGATGAACTTGATGAATCGCACGGTGTCAAACGTAACTTTCTTGCCCCGTGCGTTCAGGTCGTAGGGGTGGTAGCCGACGCTACTCTGAACAGCCATCCGCCCGTCGTCGGGCAAGATGTTGAAGCAGTTGCTGAAGAAGTCGTCGTAACGTTCGTGCCCGAAGTGCTCGAAGGCCTCGACGGAAACGATCCGGTCGACGGGCAGGCTGAACTCTTCCCAGCCGTGCAACAGGACTTGGCGACTGCGGTCGGTGTCGATGCCATCCAGTAGTTGCTGGCAGTAGGCTCGCTGGTTCTTTGACAGGGTCAGGCCGATGACGTTGACGTCGTATTTCTCGATGGCACGCCGCATCGTGGCGCCCCAGCCGCAACCGATGTCCAGCAGCGTCATCCCGGGCCGCAGGTCCAGCTTGTCCAGGTTCAGGTCGATCTTGGCGATTTGCGCCTCTTCCAGGGTGAGCTCTGGTGGCTCGAAGTAGGCACAGCTGTAGGTGCGGCTCGGGTCCTGGAACAGGCCGAAGAAATCATCGGAAAGATCGTAGTGGGCCTGGACGTCTTCGAAGTGCGGCCGCAGTTGGCGGGCGTCGGTGGGTGTTTCTGACATTGCCGGACCTATTTCTCTAGGCTGAACTGCACGACGTCGACCTGACCGGTATGGAACAATTTCGCGCACCCGGTCAGGTACTTCATGTAGCGGTCGTAGACCTCTTGCGACTGTATGGCGATTGCCTCGTCTCGATGGGCCGCCAGCGCCGCCGACCAGAGGTCCAGCGTTTTCGCGTAGTGCGGTTGCAGGGACTGCTCTCGGGTCAGCGTGAATCCGGCTTCTGTGGCGCGTGCCCCGACCATCGGGACCGAGGGGAGCCGACCGCCCGGAAATATCTCCGTCAGGATGAACTTGATGAATCGGGCCAGCTCGAACGTCAGCGGGACGCCCAGCGCCTCGGCGTTCGCGATGTCCAGACCGCAGATGGTGTGCAGCAGTAGTATTCCGTCGGCCGGCATCGCGTCATAGGCCATCTTGAAGAAGGCGGGGTAGCGCTCATGGCCGAAGTGCTCGAACGCGCCGATGGACACGATCCGGTCGACCGGCTCGTCGAACCCTTCCCAGCCGGCCATCAGCACCCGTCGGCTCCGGGGGGTGTCCAGCTTGTCGAAGGCCCGCTGGACGTGTCCAGCCTGGTTCTTGCTCAGCGTCAAGCCGACGACGTTGACGTCGTATTTCTCGATGGCGCGCCGCATGGTTCCCCCCCAACCGCAGCCGACGTCGAGCAACGTCATGCCGGGTTGCAGTCCCAGCTTGCCCAGCGCCAGGTCGATCTTGGCGGTCTGCGCCTGTTCCAGGGTCATGTCGTCGCGCTCGAAGTAGGCGCAGCTGTAGGTGCCGGTGGGGTCTAAAAAGAGCTGGAAGAACTCATCGGACAGGTCATAGTGAGCTTGTACATCTTCAAAATGCGGGGTTAGACGTCTGGCCATAATGGTGCGCCTTCCTGTAATGGGAGGTGATTTTAGCTTTCTTCCCCCGCGGCGGACGGGAGGTTCACACAGAGCTTTCCATATTATTCGGAATCCTCACCGCAACGGATGGGCACCACCGCCGGGGATGGAACAAATCCCTGAGGGAATGAACTCGTAGCTGGGCAGGAAGCCGCTCGAGGCGGCGGTTAGGGTGAGCGGGTGACCCACTATGACGTCGTCGTTCTCGGAGCCGGCCCCGGCGGGTACGTCGCGGCCATTCGTGCTGCCCAGCTGGGCTTGAACACCGCCATCGTCGAACCTAAATACTGGGGCGGCGTCTGCCTCAACGTCGGCTGCATCCCGTCCAAGGCGCTGCTGCGTAACGCCGAACTGGCGCACATCTTCTCGCGCGAGGCGGAAACCTTCGGGATCAGCGGTACGGCCACCTTCGACTACGGCGCGGCGTTCGACCGCAGCCGCCAGGTCGCCGACGGTCGGGTCACCGGTGTGCACTTCCTGATGAAGAAGAACAAGATCACCGAGATCCACGGCTACGGCCGGTTCACCGACGCCAACACGCTGTCGGTCGACCTCAACGCGGGTGACACCGACAGTGTCACCTTCGACAACGCGATCATCGCCACCGGTTCCAGCACCCGCCTGGTGCCCGGCACGTCGCTGTCGGCCAACGTCGTCACCTACGAGGAGTTGATCCTGACCCGCGAACTGCCGGGCTCGATCGTCATCGCCGGTGCCGGAGCCATCGGGATGGAGTTCTCCTACGTGCTGGCCAACTACGGCGTCGACGTGACCGTCGTGGAGTTCCTGCCGCGGGTGCTGCCCAACGAGGACGCCGAGGTGTCCAAGGAGATCGAGAAGCAGTTCAAGAAACTGGGCGTCAAGATCCGCACCGGGACCAAGGTGGAGAGCATCGTGGACAGTGGAGCCGACGGCACCGGGGTCTCCGTCACCGTCAGCAAAGGCGGCACCACCGAGACGCTGCAGGCCGACAAGGTGCTGCAGGCTATCGGGTTCGCCCCCAACGTCGACGGCTACGGCCTGGATGCGGCCGGGGTGGCGCTCACCGAGCGCAAGGCGATCGGCGTCGATGACCACCTGCACACCAACGTGGGGCACATCTATGCGATCGGTGACGTCACCGGTTTGCTGCAGTTGGCGCACGTCGCCGAGGCGCAGGGCGTGGTGGCCGCCGAAACCATCGCCGGCGCAGAGACTATGACGCTCGGCGACTACCGAATGATGCCGCGGGCCACGTTCTGCCAGCCGCAGGTCGCCAGCTTCGGGCTCACCGAGGAACAGGCCCGCGCCGAGGGCTACGACATCAAGGTCGTCAAGTTCCCGTTCACCGCCAACGGCAAGGCGCACGGGGTGGGCGACCCGAGTGGGTTCGTCAAGCTGATCGCCGACGCCAAATACGGCGAGCTGATCGGTGGGCACCTGGTCGGCCACGACGTCTCGGAGCTCCTGCCCGAGCTCACCCTGGCCCAGAAGTGGGACCTCACCGCCAACGAGTTGGCCCGCAACGTGCACACCCACCCGACGATGTCAGAGGCGCTCCAGGAGTGCTTCCACGGCCTGACCGGCCACATGATCAACTTCTGAGCTAGACGGTATGGGGGCTGGGACCCCGCGCATAGGTGAACGTGGGTTGCCGACAGGAAACGTGGCCTGGCCACTAGAGCCACAAGATGTGGAAGGCCCTAGTGAAGCGTCAGCGTAGAAGTGTCGGGTTGGACGGTGAAACCGGGCAGTTATTCGAACGCCGGTTGCACCCCAATAAGATTGTGGCGGTGACGATTACCAGTGTCGAGCAGGAAGCGGCGCGAAATTGGGTCCGGACGCGTGAGGACGGCCGTGGGGATTTGATGAACGCCTGGCACCCATTGTCGAAGTTGCTGTTGCGGCACGGGATCGTCTACTACGGGGGTCCGCCGCTTCACCCTGCCTCTTGACGAACGTCACCCCATATCGAAACGGTGGTGGGTCGTCGGTGTCGGTTGTGGGTCGGGCTGGGCCGAACCAGCTGGCTTCGAGGGCGGTTTTGCGGGCTTGACGTTGGTTGTGGTTGCGTCGGCGTTCGGCGGCGACGTAGCGGGCGTGGTTCTCCGCACGGGTGTGCTTGCGTTTAGGCATCATTGCGCCGCGATCGGTGCACTGTGGGGTGCGGGCGGGTTCTGGTGGGGCCAGTTCGCCGGTCGGGGTGCACAAGCTGGGAAACAGCCACGCACTGCCGGGGGTGGTGACGTAGGTCTGTCCGCCCGGTGAGCGCCAGATGACGGTCCATCGGGGAGTTGTTGGTCGTGCCAGCCCCAGAACGTTTTGAGTAAATGATCACACCGAATATGCGAAGAACATTCTTAGCAACGGGCTCCGGCCAAGATGTATGTACACCGCTCGATTGTCACGCCCACCCCCGGCGAAAAACGGCGATGTCGGCGCCTCCGCGCGGGGCATGAGTCAAGATTGGACGGCGGACAGAATCGTACTAGCAGAGGGGTTGTCATGGCTACGAGTGTCAAGCAGTTGGTGGACGCCGCGAACGCCGTCGTGCCGAGAATCACGGCCGCCCAGGCCCAAGAGTGGATTGCCAAGGGCAACGCGTTGGTTGTCGACGTGCGAGACGCGCCCGAGGTGCAGCAGAGCGGGATGGTCGGCGGCGCCGTGCACGTCCCGCGCGGAATGCTCGAATTCCGGGCGGACCCGGAATCGACCTACCACGACCCGCATTTCGGCAAGGACAAGACGGTGATCGTGTACTGCGCGTCGGGCGGGCGCGCTGCTCTTGCCGGCCAGGCGCTCAAGGAAATGGGCTACGGCGAGGTCTATAACCTCGGCGCGTTCAAGGACTGGGCGGACAGTGGCGGGGCGATCGACAGGGTGGAGGCCTGACCGGTGGGGCAGACTAGCTGAAGGCCGTTCTAAATCCTTGTTAAACACTTAAAGGGCGGAAAAGTGCTGCACGGCAGCGCCGTACCTTTGCCCAACCAACCTCGGGACCCACGGAGGTCCAGCAATGGACACGCACCTGATGCAACTCGGCATTCTGCTGTTCCTGCTCGGCCTATTGACCGGATTGGCCGGGCCCAAGCTGCGGAACCCGCGGATGGGCTTGTCCAGCCACCTCGAAGGCGTCATGAACGGCATGTTCCTGATAATCCTCGGGTTACTCTGGCCGCGACTCGGCCTCTCGCACGCATGGTTGGGCATCACCTTCTGGCTCGTGGTGTATGCCGCATTCGCCAACTGGGTGGCTACGCTGCTAGCGGCTGCTTGGGGTGCCGGGACGCTGATGCCGATCGCCGCGGGGTCCCACCAGGCAACACCTCGCAGGGAGCGCGTGATCGGCTTCTTGCTCGTGTCCCTGGCGTTATGCGTCATCGCAGCGTGTGCGCTCATCCTCATAGGTCTCTTCTTAGGTGGTTGAGCCGGTGATCACACCAGATACGCAAAGAACACTGCAATCCTGCGCTGGCTGCTGTCTTCTCCGGGCGAAGCAATCTCGATTAGTATTTGGCATGTAGTAAACGAGAAATCACTTTGGAGGGCGAAATGCCATTCGCTAACAAGCTTCTTCAGCTCGCACTCGCAGTCTTCGGCGCTATTTTCTTGCTCATCTATCCCCTGGCCTTGGTCTGGCCGTCGGGGTGGCTATGGCATTCCGGCGCGCCCCACCAGTCCGAGTACTACATGATGATTGTCGGCGTGTACGCGACGCTGGGCGTCTTTTTGCTCAACGCGGCGCGAAACCCGCAAGCCAATCTCAGCCTGATCTGGTTCACCGTGTGGTCCAGCGGCGTACACGCCGCAATCATGGCGGTGCAGTCCTTCGGCAGCGGACATCACATGGGACACCTGTTGGGCGATGTCCCGGCGCTGCTCTTGGTGGCCGTCGTCCTGTCGGTGCTCGTGCGGGCATCCGAGTTCAAGCAGGCTGCTCCTGCGCCGAGTCCGTCACGCTGAGACCGCGCCGCCGGGGTGGGTGCAGCCACGGTCGCGGGCTTGGCGGTCCAGGTGATGCGTTTCTAATCTGGACGCTGTTTATCGCAGCTAATGGGGTTGATGCTTTGATCTTTCCGATTGTCTGAAATACATTCTGCTTTTTTACGCGCGTGTGCACGGTTAGTTCAGAGAGCAAGGGCGACAGCTCCCATCGCACTAGAACTGGGTCAAAATGTGGTCACGACGCTGGCGGCGGCGGGGGCCAATGGGGAAATCTGGCGGCGTCGGGAACCACGTGCAGGACCCGGTTGCGGTGGTGAGGCTGGTCATGTGCCAGTCGCATTCATCGCGGGAACCATCGGCGTAGGTGCAGGTGCTGTGCGACGCCCCGAACATTCCGATCCCGCCGCACTGCCCGTTCGCGTTCGCCATGCAAACCTGATGGCCTGCGGGTTGATCTTGTCGGTGCATTGCCCCGCTGCGTTCGCCGGCGGCGACGGCGTCAACATTCAGGCGACCAACGCCGCCGCCGTGGGCACAGCTTTCAACCACATGATCTGATTCCTTCGGTCGCGGGTCGCCGGGCGATTCGTCTTCATGGCTGCACCTTCCATGCCCCTGCCCGACGCCCTAGTGGTATTCTCATCATCCTTGTCGCGGGCGTGACCGTCCCAGTTACGCCCGAACTGGGGTGCCGTCGACCTGTGACTGTGCCGTCGTGGAGTTGCTGGTCGCGCCTGCCCCAGACGTTTTCACCAGATGGTCTTTCCGGCACAGGGATTTCAGATTCGACGCGTGCGTGGGCCCGCCGCCGGCATACGGGACGGTGTGGTCGAGGTCGGAGCCGGTAGCCGGCTCACCGCAGCCGGGGAATCGGCATTCTCCGCTCGCGTCGCCGCGCACAGGCGATCGGCCAGCACCGCGAGTTCATCCGACCCGATCCCGAACATACATTCGAATTTACCGGTGGGGTCCGACACCGACGGTGAGCTACGACGTCGTCAGCCCGAACGCCGCTGATGCCATGCAATAGAGTCCGGCACAGTTACGGCGTGGCCAGCGCTTCACGCACTTGAGAAAGGCATGAATATGCCGGAAAGTATCGGAGGCAGACCGAAATTCGAACTGACTCGGGGCATGGCACGCCAAATACCCAAGGTCAGCCTGCACTGTCACCTACTCGGGTCGGTGCCAGCGGCGACTGTAATCGAGTTGGCTTGCACACACGGAATCGATCTTCCCGGTGAACCGACCGTCGACGCCGTCTACGACGTCGACACGTACGAAGACCTGACCAAGTTCCTGACCGTCTATGACCGGATTGGTCAGTCGCTGCGGACCCGAGATGACTTCCGCCGAATTACTTACGAGTCTTTGACGGTGTTCGGTGCCGAGCACACTGTTTGGTATCGCGAAATTTTCGTCAGCCCCCAACTGAGCCCGCTGTCATACCGCGAGGTACTGCAGGGGGTGTGCGACGGCATGCGGGACGCAAGGCTGGACACCGGCATCGACAGCAGAATCATCATGGCTATCAATCGAGAGCACAGTGCCGCCCAGGCAGTCGAATTTGTTCAGCAGGTAATCGATCACCGCGTCGATGAAGTGGTCGGTATCGGCCTGGACGCCGCCGAAGTCAAAGGCCCACCGGAACTGTTCGTGCAGGCATTTGAGCTCGCCCGGCGCGCTGGCTTGAACCGTACCGCCCACTCCGAGAGCGGCCCGCCACGCAACATTGAAATCATCCTCGACCACCTGCACTGCACCCGCGTAGACCACGGCTACCACGTCGTCACCGACGAACGAATCACCCAGCGCTGCGTCGACGAGGGAATCTTGTTCACGGCCACGCCCGTCAGCTCAGACGTCGGTCGCTACAGCGGGTCGGGCGATGGGGCGCACCTCCGGATCAAGGAGATGGTCAACCTCGGATTGAAGATCAGTGTCGATTCCGACGACCCGCCGATGTTTGGTACCGATCCCGCAAACGACTACTACGTCCTTGGCGCAGCACTAAACTATCAACTGCCGCAGCTATTGTCGTTCACCAGCAATGCTATCGACGGCTGCTGGCTCGACGAAACCGACAAACAAACGCTACGTACCCGGCTTGCTACTTGGGCTGACCGAGACCTTCTGCCGCCGGAAAAATGAGGAGTTCGGCTAATGCAGATACCCGCAGTCCGCGGGATGCCTCCCGTTGTTGGCCGGAATTGCAGCCCTGATCAGATTCCGTGAACTGGCCCGCGCCGAATTTCACCGAACCACGTTAACGAGGTAGTTCGGAGGTCGATCCTGTCGTGGGAATGGTGTCACTGACCTCGTGGCGTTCGGCCGTCATCGAATCGAACGCAATTTCTCGCTGATCGCCAATAGTGACTCGGTCCGACACCGGCGGTGAGCTACGGCGTCATCAGCCCGAAAATCGCTAATCCCGTCACCATCCCAGTCATGTTGGCACATGAATTGACCGCGTTGTTGTCCATCCACCGCCACCCGGAGACCAGCTCACCGAAAACGCCACAGTGCTGGCGATCCTCCCCGCCGGCGTGACACGACGGGCACAGGAAGCGGCCCTGCACGGTGGCGCCGATCAGCGAATCCAGCAGCGAACCGGCCATGCCCGCGATCATCCCGATCACGATGAGCATCGGGCCGCCGAACAGCGCGCCGACCGCGCCGACGGCCGTGCCGCCCAGCCAGGTCGCGGTGAAACCCAGCGGCGAGACCGCACCGGATGTGCCCTTCGGTACGCGGCGCAGGGTGCGCAGGGACACCGGCGATCTTCTTGAGAAGCGCCCGATCTCCGAAGCCCATGAGTCGGCGATCGACGCCGCGACCCCGCCGATGGACACCACGAACCACACCTGGTCGCCGGTGAGCGCGTAGCCGATGGCCGGCACCATCACCGGCAGCGCGCCGTTCACCAGAACCTGGGTCAACCCGCGCAGACCTTCGGTCTGAACGGGGCGTCGGTAGCCGGTCAGCACGCTGGTCAGGGCGATAAACACCGCCGGCGCAACGATCCAGAACCAGCCGCCCAGGCTGATCGCGGTCGCAGCGATCAGGCCACCACCGATCGCGCCGGGCAGATCCAGCCAGCCCATCCGGCGCATGAATGGCACGATGGCGCAGCCGAAGACCGCCGCCACTAGCCAGCGCAGCGCGTCCGCGGACCCCAGATCGTGGCCGACGTGCAGCAGCAGGGCGACCCACGGCGTGATCAGCAGGTTGTCGGCCGCGGGTAGCACCAGTAATTCGACGGCCGCGGTGCTCAACGCGACGAAGACCGAAACGGCCACGGCCACCGGGACGCCGGTCTGGAAGCCGAACACCAGGAAGGCCAGCGTGATCACGAAGGTGGCCGCGACGAACACCGCCGATCCCTCCAGGGACCGCACGGCGCCGCTGGCGGCCACCCGGCGCCGACCGAACCGATGCCCTACCAGCGCGGCACCCGCGTCGGCGAGCCCCAGCACCAACACGCCCGCGGCGATCGCGATCCGATCCGGCCAGAAAGCCAGCACGGCGACCAGGGCGCCGGCGGCGAACCCGACCAGCCCGTAATCGCGTGACCGGGTGCCGTCGAAGACACCCGGGACCGGGACCATGCCCTTCTCGACGACGACCATCAGCGCGATGGTAGCCACGGCCAGCACCCCGGCCACCGTCGCCAGGCTGGACAGCTGGAACGCGGCGACCGCCGCGAACATGCCGCACAGCGCGTGCGGGATCTTGCGGATGACAACAGGTCCGGCTCCCAGCCGCGCCAGCGTGCGCGCCACCACGATGAGCACGGCGGCGATCAGCAGCGTTCCGCCCCCGGCGACGGCGAGGTCGTGGCTGAAAGGGGTTGCCACTCAGGTCAACTCGACGAAGTCCAGCGGCACCCGCAGTGCGCTCAGGGTCGCCGCCAGTGCGTCGTATTGCGTTGTCAGCATGACGAATTCGATCAGCCGGGGACGGTCGAGATGCTGGGACAACTCCACCCAGGTGCCGTCCGAGAGGGTACGGGTGTCGAGCAGTTCGTCGACGGCGGTCAGTAGCACGCGCTGGCGCTCGGTCAGGCCGACGGCACCGGGGCCGGAGAAGATGCGGCCCTGGGTGGCGTCGTCGAGCCCGGCCGCCCGGGCTATGCGCCGGTGGTGCTGCAGTTCGTACTGGCTGTCGCGCAGGTGTCCGACTCGCAAGATCACCAACTCGGTGTCGCGTTTGGGCAGTTTGCCGCCGCTCAGCAACACGCCGCCGAACGGCAGCCAGGCCCACATCAGGCGTCGGTGCTGCCCGAGCGTGGTGAACAGGTGTGCCTGCGGGACCCGCTGCCGACGCGCGGCGAGTTTGCAGAACACCCAGTTGAGCACCCCGAGGTCACGCAGACCGGGGGTGGCGGGGATGCGATTTGTCACGGCTGTTGCTTTACCAGATACGGCGACACCGTGCTGCGGTGTTCGTCCAGATCAAGGTCACGGCCGATCGCGGGGAACGCCCGCTGCGGACAGTTGTCCCGTTCGCAGACCCGGCAGCCAGCACCGATCGGGGTTGCGTTGTCGCCGGACAGGTCCAGACCCTCCGAGTAGACCAACCGGTGGCCGTGGCGCAGTTCGCAGCCCAGCCCGATCGCGAATGTTTTACCCGGCTGGCCATACCGTGCCGCCCGGCGTTCGGCGGTGCGGGCCACCCACAGGTACTTGCGGCCGTCGGGCATCTCGGCGTTCTGCACCAGAATTTTGCCCGGGTCGGCGAATGTCTCGTAGACGTTCCAGAGCGGACAGGTACCGCCGCTCGAGGAGAAGTGGAACCCGGTGGCCGACTGGCGCTTGGACATGTTGCCGGCCCGGTCCACCCGGACGAACGAGAACGGAACACCGCGTATTGATGGCCGCTGCAGGGTGGACAGCCGATGGGCAATCGTCTCGTAGCTGACCCGATAGAACGCCGACAGTCGCTCGATGTCGTACCGGAAATTCTCCGCCGCGTCATGAAACTGCTGGTAAGGAAGCACCGTGGCCGCTGCGAAATAGTTCGCCAGGCCCAGTCGGGCCAGGGTGTGCGACTCGTCGGAGGTGAACTTGCCCTCTTCGGCCAGCCCATCGATCAGGTCGCCGAACTCCAGGTAGGCCAACTCGGCGGCCATTTTGAACACCCGCTGACCCCACGACAGGTGGTGGCTGATATCCAGCGTCTTGGTCTGCGCGTCGTAGCGGTGCAGCACCGTCTCACCCAGGTCGATCCTTCTGTTGATATGCACGCCGTGCACCTCGGTGAGCCGGTTGGCCAGTTCGACGGCCAGTTCGCCCTGGTGTCGGCGCATCCGTACGGTCAGATCTTCTGCCGCGCTGTCGAGTTCGTGCAGATAGTTCTGACGTTGGTAGAAGTAGTCGCGCACCTCCTCGTGCGGCATCGTGATCGACCCGCTGCCACTGCCGTCGGAGAAGCGTTCCTCGGTGGCGGTGGCTAGCTGGGCTGTCGTGATGCGGTAGCGGCGGTGCAGGTTGACCATCGCCCGGGCCAGCTTCGGGTGGGCATTCACCAACTCAGCCACCTCGGGCAGGTCGACGTCGATGCCCAGGTCGCGGTCCATGGTGACCTCGCGCAACTCGGCGACCAGTCGGGTGTCGTCCTGGGGGGCGAAGAAGGTGGCGTCCACCCCGAAAACCTCGGCGATCCGCAGCAGCACGGCCACCGTCAGTGGCCGCACATCGTGTTCGATCTGGTTCAGATAGCTCGGCGAGATCTCCAACATCTGTGCCAACGCGGCCTGGCTGAACCCGCGCTCACTACGCAGGTGCCGCACCCGCGAACCGACGTATGTCTTCGCCACCGAGGCAACCCTACTCGTTGTGAAGATGCCGTTTGCATAATTTGCACGCAGGTTTGTGCGGGTATCGGGCGGTGCCTCGATGTGACGGGGGCGTGCGGGCTTTTGCATGATCGCGCTGGGTACTGGGTGGGTAGTAGGGAGTACACGACATGACAGTCAGCAGAGCGACGCAGACACAACAGTCGGGTTTGGCGAAGACCATGATGGCGGTTCCCGATCCGCACCCCGACGTCTTCGACCGGCAATGGCCACTGCGCGTCGCCGACGTCGATCGTGAGGGGCGACTGCGGCTGGACGGGGCGGCCCGGCATATCCAGGACGTCGGGCAGGACCAGTTGCGGGAGATGGGCTACGAGGCCACCCACCCGTTCTGGATCGTGCGGCGCACCATGATCGACCTGATCCGCCCGATCAACTTCCAGGACATGCTGCGGATGCGCCGCTGGTGCTCGGGCACCTCCAACCGCTGGTGTGAGATGCGGGTGCGGATAGACGGCAAGCGGAATCGAGGCCTCATTGAATCGGAGGCGTTCTGGATCAACATCAGCCGCGAGACCCAGATGCCGTCCCGGATCTCCGACGACTTCCTGGCCGGGTTGCAGCGCACCACCAGCGTTGACCGACTGCGCTGGAAGGCGTACCTGAAGCCGGGCAATCGTGACCTGACGACCGGCGGCGCAGAAATCCACGAATACCCCGTTCGGTTCACCGACATCGACATGTTCGACCACATGAACAACTCGGTGTACTGGACGGTGGTGGAGGACTACCTGTCGGCCTATCCGGAACTGCTCAGCGCGCCGCTGCGGGTCACCCTTGAGCACGATGCCCCTGTTGCGTTAGGCGACAAGCTGGAGATCATCTCGCATCTCCACCCGGCCGGCTCCACCGAAGCATTCGGGCCGGAACTGGTCGATCGACCTGTTAGAACGCTCACATACATGGTTGGCGAAGAGGTCAAAGCCATCGCGGCGATCTTCCCGCTGTAACACGTTCCAATTATCGTGCCGGCGCCGTCAACACGCGGTTGACCTGTGCGAATTTGTTACCGGTCGGTAGTTTTCGTCGCGACGATCAGCCGAGTCGCGACACACATTATTAGCAAAATTTGCAAATAATGCCAAGGACATTGCCGAACTTGGCAAGCAAAGTCGCTAGACCAGGCGGTACAGCCTGTGTCAAGGTCGCGTTAACACACCAGTGAATTTGTCGAGGGGTTAACAAACACTCCGGGCCGGCTCTCGGATACGGAGCCTCGACGATTGCGAAACCGTAAAGGAGCAGTCGATGTCGACCGTTGGCACCCCGAAGAGCCCAGAGCAGATCCAGCACGACTGGGACCACAACCCGCGCTGGAAGGGCGTCACCCGCACCTACACCGCGGCCGACGTGGTGGCGCTGCAGGGCCACGTCGTCGAGGAGAACACCCTGGCCCGCCGTGGTGCCGAGGTGCTCTGGGAGCAGCTGCACGATATGGACTACATCAACGCGCTGGGCGCGCTGACCGGCAACATGGCCGTCCAGCAGGTCCGGGCCGGTTTGAAGGCCATCTACCTGTCCGGGTGGCAGGTCGCCGGTGACGCCAACCTATCCGGCCACACCTACCCCGATCAGAGCCTCTACCCGGCGAACTCGGTGCCTGCCGTGGTGCGTCGGATCAACAACGCGCTGCTGCGTGCCGACGAGATCGCCAAGGTTGAGGGCGACACCTCGGTGGCCAACTGGCTGGCACCGATCATCGCCGACGGCGAGGCCGGCTTCGGTGGCGCGCTGAACGTTTACGAGCTGCAGAAGGCGATGATCGCCGCCGGTGTCGCGGGCTCGCACTGGGAGGACCAGCTGGCCTCGGAGAAGAAGTGTGGCCACCTGGGCGGCAAGGTGCTGATCCCGACTCAGCAGCACATCCGCACCCTGACCTCGGCCCGCCTGGCGGCCGACGTCGCGGATGTCCCGACCGTCGTCATCGCCCGCACCGACGCCGAGGCAGCCACCCTGATCACTTCCGACGTCGACGAGCGCGACCAGCCGTTCATCACCGGCGACCGGACCAAGGAAGGCTTCTTCGGGGTCCGCAACGGCTTGGAGCCCTGCATCGCCCGGGCCAAGGCCTACGCCCCGTTCGCCGACCTGATCTGGATGGAGACCGGTACTCCCGACCTGGAGCTGGCACGCAAGTTCGCCGAGAGCGTCAAGTCGGAGTTCCCCGA
>JBDTKT010000242.1:0-29118 GCA_039935195.1 Mycobacterium sp. | reverse complement strand
TGTCTCGTGTCGGCGCCGGCGCCGGCGGCCCGAAAGCCAACGAACTGCTGGACCTGTCCCGGCCGAAGATGAACTTCGCCAAGATCGCCGAGGGCTTCGGGGTGCCGGCTACGGTGGCGACCACCTGCGAGGAACTGGCCGAACAGTTCCGGGCTGCGCTGGCCGAGCCGGGGCCCCACCTGATCGACGCTCGAATCCCGACGCTGTTTTGAACCGCGGCGTTCGGAACCGCCGCAAATCCGCGACTCGGGCGTGGAACGCCTGAATTGCAGTTTGCTGGCGGCGAACGTCGCGCCCTGGTCGGCCAGCCCGTTCCGTACGGACATGAGGTGCGCGACGATACTTCCACCGTCGGCGCAGAAGATGTCGTCGCACCTCGGTGTCCGGGCCGGTTCAGTGCCGTGCGGACCCGGTCAGCGGCCCGCCGCCGGCGTCCTGCAGGAAGCAGATGACCGTGCTCGGCCAGCGGTTATCGACGGTGCGGTCCTGGTTGGAGTCGATGAGCTTCGCGCGCAGGTGACGGACCGTTCTCAGCACTGTGGCCGCCGCAGCCCACCAGTATCACCGGCACGGTCAGCAACGCGGTCAGCATGCCGGTGCTTCGGCGACGGCTGACCGGCACCGCTACTGCAGCCGGTTCGCCGCGTAAGCGGCCCCTTCGTCAGCCACACCGTCGTACGAATCGGGGTTGTGTATAGAGAAGTTGAGTCCTTCGGAGCAGATCGGGTCTTCGGGTGCGCACAGTTGGATGGTTCTGTTCGCGTAGAGCGGGCCGATGACTACCGGCGGCTGGCCGAGGAAGTTCATGGCCCGGTCGTTCGGGGTTCCGAGCAAGACGACGGCGGCGACGTGGTCGGCCACCTCGGGGGGCATCGGCCGGGGAACGTTGGCGGCGTCCGAACCGTCGGGGATGGTGTCGGCGGTGACGAAGCCCATCACGGCCGCACCCTGCGAATAGCCGCCGAGCACCATTTTGGTCTTAGGACAGGCCGCCGCGGTCGACTGGATGTGATCGGTGGCGTCCCGGATGCCGTCGACGCCGGTCGGCCAGTCGTTGGTCGCCGGATAGTTGACCGGGTACACCTCGAGGGACTTGGTGCCGATCTTGGACCGCAATGCAGTGACGAACGCCTGCCCGGTATCGCCGAGGCCGGGTGCCTCGTCAGTGCCTCTGGCAAACAACGCCTGGACATCAGGACACGGTTCGGCGGATGCGGTCGACGAGGGGGCGACGGTGCTCTGCAGCGTCCAGGCCAACAGGGACGCAACACCGAGGAATCGAATCATCGGATGTGCCTTCACGCATCCATGCTGTCACATGACGGCCGCGCGGTGCAGGCGACACATCGCCCGACACAGCGAGGTTTCGACTGCAGCACACCGTGCACGCCTCGACTGCCCCGGCAGGGCCGTCGGCCGCCGCCGGCCGGCGGCGTGCGTTCCGGACACCGCAAGATGTGTCCGGGGTGGCAGCGCGGTTACCGGTGGATGTGACGTGCGTGTCGGATAGGTAAGACGTCGGGACCCGGGACCTTAGCAAACTCGACAGACTCGCCCCCGGCGCACCGTTGACCCGGCAATACCGTGATCACGGGGGATTAGCCGATAAATTGTGAAAGCCGGTCGTTGCCACAGACTGGCGCGGACCGTGGATTGGACAACATGGCGCATGACACCGGCCCAGCGATGGGCATGTCGGTTGGAGCGACCACCTTGGCTGCGGTCACCGCCAACCGGGGGATCACCCGTAGGCCGGTGCTGACGCTTTTTCAGGACCGACCCTCGCAGATCGGCGTGCCTTCGGAGAACCCCGGCCGGAACTCCGCCGACGGCGGACCCGGGCTGGTGTTCAGCGATTTCGTGGATCGGACGGGTGACTCGGCGCCGGTGGTGGCGACCGACGGATCCGCCCATCGCGCCGAGCAACTGCTGGCCGACGCACTGCATGCCCTGGCATTTGCTGCGACCGAGGGCGGCTCGCTGCCGCCAGCGGTGGCGGTCGCTCATCCCGTTCACTGGTCACGGGGCGCCGTGGATGCTTTGCGCACCGCGTTGACCGGCATGTCGGAGTGGTCACAGCATCCGGTGTCGGTGATCTCCGACGTTGCGGCCACCCTGACCGCACTGCAAGCCAGTCCGGGGCTACCGGCGAGCGGCGTCGTCGCGGTGTGCGACTTCGGCGGCAGCGGGACCAGTGTCACCCTGGTCGACGCCCGCCGCGACTTTCGGACCATCGGTGCCACCCTGCGCCACACCGCGTTCTCCGGTGACGTGATCGATCAGGCACTGCTGGACCATGTGGTGGCCGACCTGAGCTCGAACAACTCCGACGATGGCCAGCCGACGGTGGGTTCACTGACGAGGTTACGCAGCCTGTGTCGCAATGCCAAAGAGCAGCTGTCGCTGGAGACGGTGGCCGAGTTGGCCGGATTCCACGGCGGAGCCTGGCTCACCCGGGTGGAACTCGATGAAGCGATCCGAGCGCCGCTGGAGGGATTCTTCTCCGCCATGCGGCGCACCATGGACGACAACGAAATTCGGGCCGAGGATCTGTCGGCGATCGTCTCGGTCGGTGGCGGAGCCAACATCCCGGCCATCACCACCGGGTTGTCGCAATGCTTCGACGTCGCTGTTGTCAGTTCGCCGCGGCCACAGCTGACGGCGGCCATCGGCGCCGCGCTCAGTGTCGCGGGCGATCTGATCGTGACCGCGGCGACCGCACCGCCGGCCGTCGCTCCGGAACCCCCTCCGGAAGCTCAGGCTCCGTCGCCGGTGGTGGCACCGTTGGCATCGGTGATGTCACCGCCGGCCCCGGCCGCACCACGGCAGCCGCCGGCCAAAGCCGCGCCGCCTCCGGTGCCGGTGCCAGTCGGCGAGGAAGAGCCCGACGAACGTGGCCAGGGACTGCCCGTCCCGTGGTACCGGCGGTCGGTACCGGTGATCCTGGTCGCTGCTCTGGTGGCGGTGCTGATGGGCACGCTGGCTGTGGTCGCGCTGCGGCACGCCGCCAACGACGGACCCTCCGACGAGAACCAGACCGGAGTGTCGACCAGCACCTCCAAGTCGGCGACCTCGAAGTTCGCACCGGCACCGGCACCGGAACCCGCGCCGGCACCGGAACCCGCGCCGGAACCGGCTCCCGCGCCGGAGCCGATCTTCCCCGGCGGTCCACCCCCGCCGCCGGCCCCTGAGATTCCCGCTGTCCCACCTGCGCCGCCGGTTGCCCCGCCGCTTTCGGAGGCCACCGAGGCTCCGCCGGTGCCGTAGCACCGGCCCTTTAGGACGCCCGCCTGGCCAGCACCAGCAGCGCCAGCGGGATGTGCATCTGCTCGGGTGCGCTTGCCAGTCCTGCGGCGGTACCAGCCTCGAGACGCTGCAGGAACTCGGCTGCCCGCGGATCGTGTAGCCCGCCAATCAGCGCGGTGGCCAGGGTCGGGAAGATCGCGGCCCGGGCGGCCGCGGCCCACTGGGCGCCGAGCGCGCCGGCGTCGCGGTCCACCAGGTACCGATTCCAGAATCGGTCCTGCGCGTCGAACACCTCCAAGTACTCGATCGACAACTGCTCGAACCGTCCGGCCGGGGCGAACGGCGCACGCAGATCCTTCGCACTGCGGCCGACCACCGGGATCGACATGCGGTGCACCTCTGCACGGCTCAGCAGGCCGTTGTCGACCAGGTCGTCGAGCGCCGCGACGATCGCGTCGAGCAGCGGCCGATAGCCGAACCGGCCGTCCCCGTCGACGGCTGCGGTCAACACCAGGAGTTTTCCGCCCGGGGACAGTTCGCGGCCCCGGAACGCGACGAAGTTCTGCCAGTCGGTGGCGGCCTGCCGTTCGTAGGCCAACCGGGCGGCGGTGTCCTGGCTGCACACGACGTGGATGTGGTCGGCGAATTCAGGGAGTTCACCGGCAGGCCGGCTCAGCCACATCGTCGACCACGACGTCCAGCCGAGAGTGACACTCTGCGACGGCAGAATCTGCGCGTAGAACGACCGACCGATCGCCGAGGAGTAGGTGGCCGGGTCCTTGAGCGCGTAACTGTCCGGATCTTCGGCCAGGGTCTTGAACAATGCGGTGAAATCGTTGTCCGGCAGATCGGTGTGCGTGACCAGGACGGCGTGGTCGGGGCGAGTGCGCCGGCGGAGCACCGTGATCGCCGCGCTCACCGGCAGCAGCGAGTTGTAACCGGTGGAGGCGCCGTAGTCGGCGATGACGATGGGCCGCGGCGCGGTGGGTAGCGGAACCTTCGCAGCGAGTTGCTCGAAAAGGTTTGTCGCCTGGAGCAGTCCGGCGGCCTGCAGGCGTCTCGACGGCAGGTAGGAGGTACTTCCGGTGGGCTCCGGCCGGACGACGATGCTCGATTCCCGCATGCGCGGCACCCTAACAGCGATCGTGACACACTCCCAGGATGAGTGGCGCACGGGCTGCTGTCAGGATTGCGGGCATCGTCTCGGTGCTGGCGGTGATCGGTTTCGTTATCACCCTGGTGCTCAATGTGTTCGTGCTGGACAAGTACAACGCCTATGGTGAGCTGCCCGTTCCGGGGTCGAGCAAATTGTGGTTGCCGTCCGGCAGGGTGACGGTCAGCTTCCACACCCGGGTCATCGGCAGTCCCACTGGCGGCGGTCTGCCGGTGCCGCCGCTCGAGATGAAAATCGTTCCGCCCGAGGGGGTGGCGGACCCGGCGGTTACCGAAAACATCGGCAGCACAACAACTGTCAACAATGATTCACGGCGCCGGGTCTGGCTTGTTCAAGTACCCGCCGAGGGCACCTACACGATCCGGAGCGACGGGGCGGTCGGTGGATTCATCGCACCACGACTGGCGTTTGGGTACGAAGGTCACTACCGCTTTTTGGTGTGGGTGTTCGTCGCGTTGTTCGTGGCAGGACAGCTGGGCCTGGCCTGTGCGCTGTGGTGGCGCTCGCGGAGTCGTCGGCTGCCGGCGCCAACCGGGGCTTCGCCGGGAATTGATTCGTTGTACACCGTCAGCGATGAAGGCATCAGAGTTGAGCAATTGAAAACACTGGCAGCGCTTCGTGATTCCGGGGCGTTGAACGAAGCGGAGTTCAAGGCCGAGAAACGCCGGATCTTGGACGGCCGCTGATACGTTCGCGGCAGCTAACTAGTGACCGCGGGCCACCCAGTCGTCGTAATGCACCAGTTCGTCGCCGATCCGGGTGCTGTCTCCGTGTCCGGTGCAGACGACGGTGTCGGCCGGCAGCGTGCCGAGCCGGCCCGAGATCGACGCGAGGATCGTCGGGAAGTCCGAAAATGAGCGTCCGGTCGCCCCCGGACCGCCGTGAAACAGGGTGTCGCCGCTGAACACCGCCCCCAACTCCGGGGCGTACCAGCACACCGAGCCGGGGGAGTGGCCCGGCGTGTGCAGCGCACGCAACTCGATGCCGGCGACGGTCAGCGTCTGGTCGTCGGACACAGCGTGGAAATCCTTGTCCGGATGCGTCATCCGCCACAGCATGTCGTCGGCGGGATGCAGCAGTACCGGTGCGTCGAACATCTCGCCCAGCTGCGGTGCCACCGTGACGTGGTCGTTGTGGCCGTGGGTGCACACCACCGCCCTCACGGTGCGCCCGCCGACCGCGTCGATGATCGGCTGCGCGGTGTGGGCGGCGTCGAAGACCACCACCTCGGAGTCGTCCCCGACGATCCAGATGTTGTTGTCGACTTCCCAACTGCCGCCGTCGAGTTCGAAGACGCCATGGGTGACGACCCGCTCGATGGTGGTCTTGGGGCCGCTCACAACATCACGACCGAGCGCAGTACCTGACCGCCGTGCATCTTCTCGAAAGCCTGCTCGACGTCACCGAGGCCGATGCGCTCGGAGACGAACTTCTCCAGCGGCAGTCGGCCCTGCAGGTACAGGCTGATCAGGGTCGGGAAGTCCCGCTCGGGCAGGCAGTCGCCGTACCACGACGACTTCAGCGTGCCGCCGTGTGAGAACAGGTCGATCAGTGGCATTTCCAACTTCATGTCTGGTGACGGAACCCCCACCAGCACAACAGTTCCGGCCAGATCTCGGGCATAGAACGCCTGTTTCCAGGTCTCCGGGCGGCCGACCGCGTCGATCACCACGTCAGCGCCGAAGCCGTCGGTGAGATCCTGAATGGCCGCCACGACGTCGACCTCGCGGGCGTTGACCGTGTGGGTGGCGCCGAAGTCGCGGGCCCAGGCCAGCTTGGTGTCGTGGTTGTCGACGGCGATGATCCGCTTGGCGCCCACCAGTCGGGCACCGGCAATGGCCGCGTCACCCACGGCGCCGCACCCGATCACCGCGACGGTGTCGTCGCGGGTGATCCCGCCGGTGTTGATGGCCGCCCCCAAGCCGGCCATCACCCCGCAGCCCAGCAGCCCGGCCACCGCCGGATCGGCCGCCGGATCGACCTTGGTGGCCTGTCCGGCGTGGACCAGCGTCTTGTCGGCGAACGCGCCGATGCCCAGTGCCGGAGTGAGTTCGGTGCCGTCGGTCAGCGTCATCGGCGTTGACGCGTTGAAGGTGTCGAAGCAGTACTGCGACCGGCCGCGTTTGCACGCCCGGCACTGGCCGCAGACCGCGCGCCAGTTCAGGATCACGAAGTCGCCGGGGACTACCGAGGTCACCCCGGAGCCGACGGCTTCCACGGTGCCGGCGGCTTCGTGGCCGAGCAGGAACGGATAGCTGTCGTTGATACCCCCGTCGCGGTACATCAGGTCGGTGTGGCACACCCCGCAGGCGATCACGTCGACGACCACGTCACCCGGCCCGGGATCGGGGATGACGATGTCCACCAGTTCGACCGGTTGGCTCTTGTTGCGCGAGATCACGCCGCGCACTGTTTGACTCATAGGGCCAACCTACTCAAGCCGGATCGACGGATGGACCGGTGCCGGACTGAGGTTGGCGCTACCGAGATGCGGCTCCAGAACACGACCGACGGCTGACCCCGATTTCGCGAGCACCTTGACTTGGTGCAGCCCGGTTGATAAAGCTATCCCAAGAAAAGACTGTGATGAAGCCGTCGGCACGTAGCGGCTCAGGTACCGCGACACGGGGATGCGCGGGGCATGATCGAAAGCCCCCGCGACGGGTAAGCGTAAAGGGATGTGGCAGTGAGCGGATATAAATTGTTAGCGCGCCTCACCGCCGTGGGCATGATCGTCGGCGCGACCAGCGCGCCGATCGCCCAAGCCGCCCACGTCGACGTGACTCTGATGTCTGCAGATGGTCCGCTGTGGGGCAGCCAAACGGCACTCATCCTCGGTGGAACCACCGAACCGACGCCGTCGCCTGAATTTGCGCGGTCCGCCGAGGATCTGTATCTGCACCCGCTGGGTTTCGACGGTGGCGCGACCGACTCGATGGTCTGTGACATGAACGGCACTGACCCGTGCAGCGCCCCGTTGCAGGTACTGACGACGCCCGAACTGATTCAACAGGGCCCGAGCAGTCTCACAGCTGCGTCGGCCGTGGTTCTCGCCGTGGAAAACGAATTCAACGCGAACCCGGGCGCGTTCAGCGCCGAGCACCCGCTGACGGTGTTCGGATATTCGCAGAGCGCCACCGCTGAGTCGATCGCGATGACCCAACTCGCAGCAGCCGGCATTCCCAGCAGCGATCTGCACTTTGTGTTCATCGGCGACCCCTCCACCACGGATGGCATATGGTCCCACCTTGAAGCAGCCATGGACGCAACGCTCGGCGCGAGTACCACGGACTATCTGCTCAACCTTTTCCACATCAACGAGGTCCTCGGCAACCTGACACCGACTGACCTGTACCCGGCAACGATTTACAGTCTGGACACCGATCCGGTCCCGAACTTCCAAGAGATCTTCGAAACTAAGGGCCTGTGGGGAGCGCTGCTGGACATACTCGGCCCGCACGTGGAGTACGTGGGTTTGACACCGGCGCAGGTCGCGGACGCGACCACCATGACCGACGGCGACCTCACCTACGCCAACATCTCCGGCGACATCAACGACTTCGACGCATGGATCAATGCGGTTTTCAGCGGGGGCGCTGCCAATAGCGGAATATTCCAGAGCCTGGCCGACTCCCTGCAACTGTTTTTCACCAACTCGTACTGACCTGAGTCGTAGCCGCACCGCGCGGCGGTGCTCATCTGCGAACTCCGGGCCGCGGGCACTGTCGGGATAGCGTTGGGTGATGACAGACCTCAACGAGGATCAAGCCGGCGAAACCGTCAAGGAGTTCGCGGCCCGGATGATCAACACCGTCGACAGCGCGGCCGCGACACTGCTGGTGAGCATCGGGCACCAGACCGGCCTCTTTGAAACCCTGGCCGACCTGCCACCGGCCACCTGCGCCGGAATCGCCGAAGCCGCAGGGTTGAACGAACGCTACGTCCGGGAGTGGCTGAGTGGGATGGTCACCGCCCACATCGTTGACTACGACCACTCGGACGGGGACCACTCGGACGGGCCGTCGGGGACCTATTCGCTGCCGCCACACCGCGCCGCGGTGCTGACCCGGGCGGCCCGGCAGCGCAATCTGGCCGCGATCGCGCAGTACATTCCGATGCTAGCCGAGGTCGAACAGGGAATCATCGACTGTTTCCGTCACGGCGGTGGACTGCCCTATAGCGAATTCCCACGCTTCCACACGGTGGCCGCCGAGCACAGCGGGCAGGCTTTCGACGCCGCCTTGATCGACGTGGTGCTGCCACTGGTCGAGGGCTTGCCCGAGCAACTCCGCCTCGGCGCCGAGGCGGCCGACGTCGGCTGCGGCAGTGGACATGCCATCAACCTGATGGCGTCGGCGTTTCCGGCGAGTCGGTTCACCGGCCTGGACTTCTCCGAGGAGGCGATCGCCGCCGGTTCGGCCGAGGCCACCCGCCTCGGCAACAGCAACGCGACCTTCGTGCGCGCGGACCTGACCCGGCTCGAGGCTGCAGCGGCTTACGACGTGATCACCGCTTTCGACACCATCCACGACCAGGCTCAGCCGACGCAGGTGCTGGCGAACATCCACCGCGCGCTGCGCCCCGACGGGATCTTCCTGATGGCCGACATCAAGGCGTCAAGCCGACTGGAAGAGAACATCGACACGCCGATGTCGACGTACATGTACGCGGTTTCGACGATGCACTGCATGACGGTGTCGCTGGCTCTCGACGGTGAAGGACTCGGTACCGCCTGGGGCGAACAGAAGGCGCGCGCGATGCTCGCCGCCGCCGGTTTTTCCGATGTCCGGGTCGAGGAGATCGACGACGACCCGCGCAACTACTACTACGTCGCCCGGAAGTGACCGCGCACCGCGCTCTTGAAGTCCTCGCCGACTGGCCGGTCGAGCACGCCGCGGCCGCGGTGGTCAGCCCGGAAGGGGTGCTGGGGAAGCACGGCGACACCGCGCGGCCGTTCCCCCTGGCATCGGTGACCAAACTGCTGGTGGCCCGTGCGGTGCAGGTCGCCGTCGAGGAGGGCGCCGTCGAGTTGGGCACCGCCGCAGGCCCGCCAGGTTCCACGGTGCGTCACCTGCTGGCCCACGCCTCCGGGCTGTCGTTGCAAACGGATCGGGTGCTGGCCAAGCCCGGTACCCGCCGGGTGTACTCCAACTACGGCTTCGGTGTACTGGCCGAGACGGTGCAGCGGGCGTCCGGCATCGAATTCAGCCGCTATCTCACCGAGGCGGTGTTCGAGCCGCTGGGTATGACGACCGCCCGGCTGGATGGCGGGGCGGCGGCGGCCGGGTTCGGCGGCACCTCGACGGTCGCCGACCTGGCCGCGTTCGCCGGTGACCTACTCCGCCCGGTGGTCGTGTCTGCGCAGATGCACGCCGAGGCAATCACCGTGCAGTTTCCCGGCCTGGACGGGGTGCTGCCCGGCTACGGCGTGCAGCGGCCCAACGACTGGGGGCTGGGTTTCGAGATCCGGGACGGTAAATCGCCGCATTGGACCGGGGCGGCCAACTCGCCGCTGAGCTACGGCCATTTCGGCCAGTCGGGCACGCTGGTCTGGGTAGATCCGGCGGTGGAATTGGCGCTGATCGTGGTCACCGACCGTGACTTCGGGGACTGGGCACTGGGCTTGTGGCCTGTGCTGGCCGACGCGGTGCTGGCAGAATATAGCCAGGACTAGCGCAACAGGCGCATCACAGGGCACAATAGAAGCACAGAACACTACAACACCAATAACATCGCCAGCATCGTTGCTCAATACGGATCCACCAGGCCGTTGGGGAAGACGTCCCTCGTGGAGCCGAAGGAGCAACTCATGCGCACGTCGAACCAATTTGCCGATGCAACGAGCGGCGTGGTGTACATCCACGCCTCGCCTGCAGCGGTGTGCCCGCATGTCGAGTGGGCACTGTCGTCGGCCTTGAATGCCCGGGCCAGCCTCAACTGGACGCCGCAGCCGGCGATGCCCGGGCAGTTGCGGGCGTTGACCAACTGGGTGGGCCCGGTGGGCACTGGAGCGCGCCTGGCCAACACCCTGCGCGCCTGGTCGGTGCTGCGCTTCGAGGTCACCGAGGACCCCAGCGCCGGCGTCGACGGCCACCGGTTCAGCCACACTCCGCAGTTGGGGCTGTGGAGCGGGGCGATGAGCGCCAACGGTGACGTGATGGTCGGTGAGATGCGGCTGCGGACGCTGATGGCCGCCGGCGCGGACACGTTGGCCGCCGAATTGGATTCGGTGCTCGGCACGGCCTGGGACGAGGCGCTGGAGGCCTACCGCGACGGCGGCGAAGGCGCCGAGGTGTCCTGGCTCAGCAGCGGCGTGGGCTAGTCGCGCGGCTGGATCAGTTCCTCACGCCACCGGAGCGCAGGATCTGCAGGGCGGCCGGAACCACCGAGATCTCGGCGGGCAGCGCGCAGGCAAACTCGCCGTCGGCGTAAGCGTTGATGTCCCGACATTCCACGTAGACCGATCGGGCGCGCGCGGTGGTCACTTCGTCGAGGTTGACGTGGGTGCCCTTGAAAACGCTGGGGAACAAGCGGATCAGTTTGGTGCGCGACGCCGAATGCACCATCGTGATGTCGAGTAGGCCGTCGGCGTGGTCCGCTTGCGGGCAGATCAGCATGCCGCCGCCGTAGCTGCGGGTGTTGCCGAACGCGGCCAGCGTGAGGTCTACGGTGCGCTCATCGCGGCCGTCGGGGCCGTCGATGACCAACCGGAACGGCAACAGCCTCAGCTGCGACAACTCGGCCAGCATCGCCAGGTTGTACCGCATCCGCCCGTGCGGCCAGCGCATCCGGTTGGTGCGGTCGCTCACCAGTGAGTCGAACCCGGTCGCGGCGACGGTGCCGAACCATTTGGTGGTGCCGTCGTCGGCGCGAATTCGGCCCAGATCAACGGTTTCGGCCCAGCCGTCGGCGACCACGTCGGCGGCGGCCGCGGGATTGCCGATAGGCAGCCCGTATTCGCGTGCGTGGTCGTTTCCGGTGCCGGCGGCAACGATACCCAGCGGAATATTGTTGCCCGCCAAGGTCTGCAGCGCATCGGCAATGACACCGTCGCCGCCGACGACCACCAGTGCATCGGTGCCGCGCTGCAGCGCATCGTCGAGCAGGCGCCGTGCGTGCCCGGCGTCAGCTCCGAGAACCTCGTCGACGTCGACGCCGCGTTGCTGGAATCGCGCGATCGCGGCCAGCGCGGCGTGCTGTGCACTTCCGTGGCCCGCGGCGGGGTTGGTCAACACCACCACATGGTTGATCGTGCGCTGGTGCAGGGCGGTCACGGGATCAGTTTGCCCGGGTTGAGGATTCCCGCCGGATCGAGGGTGGCTTTCACCGCCCGCAATATCGCAACGCCCAGGTCGCCGATCTCCTGGCCCATCCAGGGCCGATGATCGACTCCCACTGCATGGTGGTGGGTGATGGTGCCGCCGGCGGCCATGATCGCTTCGGACGCGACCGCTTTCGCTTTGCGCCACTGCTGCATCGGGTTGCCGCGTTGCCCGGCGACCACGGTGAAGTACAGCGATGCGCCGGTGGGGTAAACGTGGGAGATGTGGCACAGCACCAGTGCCGGTGTGCCCGTTTCGGCCAGTGCGGTGGTCAGTGCGTCGGTGACCGCGGTCTTGAGTGCGGCAATGTTGGACCAGCTGGTGGCGGTCTCCAGGGTTTCGCAGAGTGCGCCGGCAGCCAGCAGTGAGTCACGCAGGTACGGCGCAGAAAACCGGCCGTGTTCCCACGCTTGCGCCGCGGCCTCTCCCAGCGAGGTACCGCCGTGCGCCGCCAGCACCGCCCGGGTCTCGGAGTGTCGGGACTGAGCGTGTGCCGAAGTGCCTTCGAACAGCGTCATCGCCAGGCAGCCCCCGGTGATCTGCTGCTCACCGATTGCTTCGGCGGTCGCGAGGTTGACCCCGGTTTCGGCCTCGTCGGAGAGCCGGACGACGGTCGGGCCGGTGCCGGTCTGGATGACCGCGCGCAGGGCTGCGGCACCGGTCGCGAAATCGGGGAACGACCACGCCTCATACCGGGTGGCCTCCGGCACCGGGTGCACCCGCACCCGCACCCGGGTGATGATGCCGAAGGCGCCCTCGGACCCGATCAGCAGCTCGCGTAGGTCGGGTCCGGCGGCCGACTCCGGTGCCCGGCCCAGGTCCAGCACGCCGGCCGGGGTGACCGCGCGCAGCCCACGGATCATGTCGTTGAACCGGCCGTATCCGGCCGAGTCCTGCCCGGATGAGCGGGTCGCCGCGAAGCCGCCGATGGTGGCGAACTCGAAGCTCTGCGGGAAATGCCCGAGCGAAAAACCGTGCTCGCCCAGGAGTCGCTCGGAATCCGGACCGGTGACCCCCGCGCCGAATTCGGCCTCGCCGGACACTTCGTCTAAGGCCAACAGCTGGTCGAAACGCCGCAGATCGAGCGACACCACGGCATCGAACTCCGCGCGGATCGGGTCGAGTCCGCCGACCACGCTGGTGCCGCCGCCGAACGGGACGACCGCGATCCGGTGCCGGCTGCAGTAATCCAGAATCGCCGAGATCTCGTCTTCGCTGCTCGGAAGCAGCACCGCGTCGGGTGCGTCCTGAATCTCGGGAGCGTTGCGCCGCAGCAGATCCAAGGTGGATTTGCCGCCGGAGCGCAATAGTCGGTCGCGATGGCCGGTCCGGCAGTACCCCGCGCCGACGAGGCCCTCGAGCGCCGCTCGATGCTCTTCGGTCAACGCGCAAGCGCTCAGCCGGACCTGGTCGGGGTCCGGTTCGGGGGTAGTCGGGCTGTCCACGCCGAGAGCCTGTTTCAGCAGGGAGCGGAGCCCGGCGGAGAGCGGCTTGGCGGCGCCCGGGTCCCCCCAGGCATTCCATTTCATCGGTGGCAGCAACCCGTCAGCGGAGTCAGTCATGCGTTACAGTATTACAGATAATGTCAATCAGTAATGAACAGTCGATAGATATCGGCGACCGAATTCTGGACGCAGCGGCCAGCTGTGTCTCTGCGTTCGGTGTCGGGCGGGTCACCCTGGCCGAGATCGCTCGGCGTGCGGGCGTCAGCCGGCCCACGGTGTACCGCCGGTGGCCCGACACCCAGTCAGTGCTGGCTGCGCTGCTGACGACGACGATCACCGGGGTGCTGGCCGAGGTGCCGTTGCGCGGTGCCGGCCGGGCGGCACTGGTGGCACGCATCGTCGCGGTGGCCCAACGGCTGCGCGGCGATGAGCTGGTGATGTCGGTGCTGCACTCGGCCCCCGAGCTGGCGATGGTCTACATCGCCGAACGGCTCGGCACCAGCCAGCAGATTCTGATCGACGCGCTCGCCGATGAGCTCCGCGCCGCCCAGCGGTGCGGCGATGTGCGGCAAGGGGATCCGCGCCGGATCGCGGCGATGGTGCTGCTGATCGCCCAGTCCACCATCCAATCTGCCCAGATGGTGGCACCCATTCTGGATGCCCGGGCGCTGGCCGCCGAACTCACCTACGCACTGGACGGATACCTGTCGTGATGCCTGCTTCCGCCGCACTCAACGCAGCCAGGCGCCGCAACGAACTGGATGCGCTGGCCGCTGGTCCACCGCTGGATGTCCTGGTGATCGGCGGTGGCATCACCGGCACCGGTGTCGCGTTGGACGCCGCCTCCCGGGGGCTGCGGGTGGCGCTGGTGGAGAAGCACGACCTCGCGTTCGGCACCAGTCGGTGGAGCTCCAAGCTGGTGCACGGCGGTTTGCGCTATCTGGCCACCGGAAACGTCGGCATCGCGCGGCGCAGCGCGATCGAACGCGGAATCCTGATGACCCGCACCGCTCCGCACCTGGTGCACGCGATGCCGCAACTGGTCCCGCTGCTGGGTTCGATGCGCGGCCATGAGCGGGCGCTGGTGCGCGCCGGCTTCCTGGCCGGTGACGGGCTGCGCCGGCTGGCCCGCACACCGTCGACGGTGCTGCCCCGCTCGAGGCGGGTATCGGCGCAGCGCGTCGTCGATCTCGTGCCGACCGTGCGCCGTGACGGCTTGGACGGCGGACTGCTGGCCTACGACGGTCAGCTGATCGACGATGCCCGGCTGGTCACCGCGGTGGCACGCACCGCCGCACAGCACGGCGCGATGATCCTCACCTATGTGGCGGCATCGCAGGTGACCGGGACCTCGGCGCGGCTGACCGATCAACGCGGCGGAGATTGTTTCGACGTGTCCGCACGCGTGGTCATCAACGCGGCCGGGGTGTGGGCCGGCGAGGTCGATCCCTCGCTGCGTCTGCGCCCGAGTCGCGGAACGCATCTGGTTTTCGACGCCGCCGCCTTCGGAAACCCGGCCGCGGCACTGACCGTGCCGATACCGGGGGAGTTGAACCGCTTCGTGTTCGCCATGCCGGAGCAGTTGGGCAGGGTCTACCTGGGGCTCACCGACGAAGATGCTCCCGGTCCGATCCCCGATGTGCCGCAATCGACTTCGGCAGAGGTGACCTTCCTGCTGGACACCGTCAACACCGCGCTGGACGTCACATTGACCGCAGCGGACGTCATCGGTTCCTACGCCGGCCTGCGTCCGCTGGTCGACACCGGCGAAGGCCGCACCGCCGACGTGTCGCGCGACCACGCCGTGATCGAGTCACCGTCCGGAGTGATCGGCGTGATCGGCGGCAAACTGACCGAGTACCGGTACATGGCCGAAGACGTGCTCGACCGTGCGATGCGGTTGCGCGGCCTGGTCGCCGCTGCATGCCGGACACGCGACGTAGCGCTGGTGGGTGCGCCGGCCAACCCGGGATCGGCCGTCTCACCGATGGCCGGTCTGCCTGAATCGCTGGTCGCCCGCTACGGCGCCGAGGCGGCCAACGTCATCGCCGCCGCGACCTGCCCGCGGCCTGCCGAACCCGTCGCCGAAGGCGTGGACGTCATTCGCGCCGAGTTCGAGTACGCGGTCAGCCACGAGGGCGCGTTGACCGTCGACGACATCGTGGATCGGCGCACCCGGATCGGACTGGTGGCCGCTGACCGTGAGCGGGTGGTCGCGGCGGCCGGGGAGTTCCTGGGGTGATCCGGCGGCGTCAGCCCAGGCCACTGGGTCGCCGGGCAGACCGTTTTCGCCAACGGCGGCTAAACCACGCGGTAATAGCGGGCGCGAAACCGCCCTCAATCCCTGGACTTCGGCGGGGTATCTCTTAAAATCCAGGGATGGGACGGTGGCTACCTGAGGGTCGGGCGAAAGCAGAGGACTATCTTGATGTCGATGGCCGGATCTCGTTGCCGGATGGCGTCAACCTCGTTTCCTTTCTGCACAACAGCGCCGCGAATTTCGGTGCGGATGTCGCGTACCGCTATGTCGACTACGTCCGCAATGTGGATGGCACCAACGTCGAGCTCACCTGGCGACAGGTGGGCACCAGGTCACGAGCCATCGCCGCCCGGCTGCAACAGGTGACCCGGCGCGGTGACCGGGTGGCAATACTGGCACCGCAGGGAGTGGACTATGTGGTTGGATTCTTCGCCGCCATCGAAGCCGGAAACATCGCGGTACCGCTGTTCTCGCCGAGCCTTCCCGGACATGCCGAACGCCTCGAAGCGGTGGTCGGCGACTCGCAACCCACCGTCATATTGACCACCGCGGCGGCCGGCGAGACTGCCCGGACGTTCGTGCGTAGCCTCCCGCGCAGCAGCAGGCCGCGAATCATCGCCGTCGACGAGGTACCCGACTCGGTGGGCACCGGCTTCGTTCCGGTCCCGATCGATGCCGACGACATCGCGTACCTGCAGTACACGTCGGGCTCGACGCGAACCCCGACCGGTGTGGAGATCAGTCATCGTGCCGCCGGGACGAACGTGGTCCAGATGGCCATCGCGCTGAGCTTGGACGACTGGGCCGTCCACGGCGTCAGCTGGTTGCCGCTGTACCACGACATGGGCCTCTTGATGATCATCTTTCCCGCGCTGACCGGGGGTTACCTCACCTTTATGTCGCCGATGGCGTTCGTCCGCAGGCCGCAGCGGTGGGTTCGGGTGCTGGCAGCCGAGTCGCAGCATCGGCGGATCGTCACGCCCGCGCCGAACTTCGCATTCGAGTTGGCTGCCCAGCGTGGTGTTCCCGCCGACCACCGGAACCTTGACCTGAGCAACGTCACCCTGATCAACGGCTCCGAGCCGGTCAGTATCGACTCGATCGTGAAGTTCAACAAGGCGTTCGCGCCGTACGGGTTGCCCAGCACCGCGATCAAGCCGTCGTACGGCATGGCGGAGGCGAGTCTCTTTGTCTCCACCATCGCCCCCGCCGCGGAGGCATCTGCGGTGTACCTCGACCGCGAACGGCTCACGGCCGGGTACGCGGTCCGCGTCGAATCTCACGTGCCCAACGCGGTCGCGCATGTTTCCTGCGGTCAGATCGCCCGCAGCCAGTGGGCGGTCATCGTCGAGGCGCAGACCGGCGCCGAGTTGCCCGATGGCGAAGTCGGCGAGATCTGGCTCCACGGCGACAACATCGGGCGGGGCTATTGGGCACGCCCCGAGGAAACTGAACTGGTCTTCCACAACACGCTGCGCATCCGGCTGCCGAAAGCCAGCCATGCCGACGGGACAGCGGCCGAGGCGGCCTGGCTGCGGACGGGTGATCTCGGGGTCTACCTCGACGGTGAGTTCTACATCACCGGTCGGATCAAGGATTTGATCATCGTCGACGGCCGTAACCACTACCCCCAGGACATCGAGGACACTGTCGCCGCGGCTTCGCCGGCGGTGCGGACGGGTTATGTCGCCGCATTCTCGGTGTCGGCGAGTGAGATGCCAGAGGCGGATACCACCGGCGCCGCCGAACGTTTGGTGGTCGTCGCGGAGCGCGCGCCCCACGCGGGCCACCTTGAGGTAGAAGCGATAGTGGGAGCGGTCCGGTCGGCCTTATCCCGTCTACACGGGTTGGCGATGTCGGACATGCGACTGGTGCCTGCCGGCGCCGTTCACCGTACCACGAGTGGAAAACTGGCCCGTCACGCGTGCCGCGCACAGTACCTGAGCGGCCAATTCGACGGGCGACCCTGACCAGCGGTGACTGACCGCACGACTGCTCGGAGGGTTACAGCGGGATGTTCTTGTGCCGGCCGCGACGGGCCGGGGCTTCGGCCAGCGCCTGGGTGATCCGACTGCGGGTGTGGGATGGGTCGATCTTCTCGTCGACGACGCCGATCTCGATGGCGCTGTCCACTCCGCCGGCGATCCGCTCGTGCTCGGCCGCCAGTTCCTCGTGCAGCGCCTCGCGTTCGTGTTCCGGCGCGGCGGCCAGCTTCTTCTTGTGCAGGATGCCGACCGCGGCCTTGGCGCCCATCACGGCGACCTCGGCATCCGGCCAGGCGAACACCTTGGTGGCACCCAGCGAGCGGGAGTTCATCGCGATGTAGGCGCCGCCGTAGGTCTTCCGGGTTACCAGGGTGACCCGCGGAACACTGGATTCGCCGAACGCGTGCAGCAGCTTCGCCCCGCGGCGGACCACGCCGCCCCACTCCTGGCCGACGCCGGGCAGGTAGCCGGGCACGTCGACGACCACTACCAGCGGGACGCCGAACGCGTCGCACAGCCGAACGAAGCGTGCCGCCTTCTCCGCGCTTTCAGAGTTCAGGCAGCCGCCGAGCCGCAGCGGGTTGTTCGCCAGCACGCCGACGGTGCGGCCGGCCAGCCGGCCCAGGCCGACGACGATGGATGGTGCCCACTTGGCCTGGAACTCGTCGAACGGCGCGTCGGCGTCGAGGATCGCGGTCACGATCGGATGCACGTCGTAGGCCCGTCGCGCCGACTCCGGCAGCAGCGCGTGGATGTCGGTGTCGCCGGCTTCGGCCTTGTTACGGTCGAAATGACCCTGCTGCCAGAACAGTCCGACCAGCCTGCGTCCGCGTTCGTAGGCGTCCAACTCGTTGTCGGCGACGATGTGGCATACCCCGGACTTCTTGTGGTGGGTGTCCGGGCCGCCGAGCGAGGCCATGTCCACGTCCTCGCCGGTGACGCTGCGCACCACGTCGGGGCCGGTGACGAACACGCGGCCCTCCGGCGCCATCACGATGACGTCGGTGAGCGCCGGCCCGTAGGCGGCGCCGCCGGCCGCGAAGCCGACCACCAGCGAGATCTGGGGGATGTACCCGGACGCCCGGATCATCGCCTCGAACACCAGACCGACCGCGTGCAGCCCCCGGACGCCTTCGGCCAGGCGGGCCCCGCCGGAGTGCCACAGACCCACGATCGGGCTCTGCGCGGCGATCGCGTTGTCGTACGCGTTGACGATGTGCGTGCAGCCCTCGATGCCCATCGCACCGCCCATGATGGTGCCGTCGGTGCAGAACGCGACCGTGCGCACCCCGTTGACGGTGCCGGCCGCAGCCAGCACCCCGGACCGGTCGCGCTCATGCAGCAGTTCGATACTGCCGTTGTCGAAGAACATCGACAGACGCAGCATCGGGTCGCGCGGGTCGAGTGATTCGCCAACCGTTTCAGGGACCATGGTTGTCATCGCGGACTCCTCCTGGATTGATGCTGGACTCGCTGGGTGGCCGTCAGTACCGGCCGAAGGCGAGTGCGACGTTGTGCCCGCCAAACCCGAACGAGTTGTTGATCGCATAGCGGTAGTTGCCCGGGCGGGCCTGGCCGGCCACCACATCCAGGTCGATCTCCGGGTCGAGATTGACCAGGTTCAGCGTCGGCGGCACGATCTGGTCCCGCAGCGCCAATACCGTCAGAATCGCCTCCACAGCGCCGACGGCACCGACCGAGTGACCCAGTGCGGCTTTGGGCGCGTACACGGCCGGGTAGTTGCCGCCCAGTGCATTTTTGATGGCCTTGGACTCGGCCACGTCGCCGACACTGGTCCCGGTGGCGTGGGCGTTGATGTGGTCGATGTCGGCGGGGGTGACGCCGGCGAGTTGGATCGCCCGGGTCATCGCGTGTCCGGCCTGTGTTCCATCGGGATCCGGTGCCACGATGTGGAACCCGTCGGAGGTGATCGAGGCACCCATCACCCGGGCCAGGATGTTGGCGCCACGCGCCTTGGCGTGTTCCTCGGTTTCGATGACCATCAGCGCGCCGGCCTCCCCGAACACGAAGCCGTTGCGGTCCCGGTCGAACGGGCGACACGCACCGACCGGGTCGTCGTTGTTTTTCGACAAGACGACGCGCAAGGCGGCGAACGACGCGATAGGCACCGCCTCGATCTTGGTCTCGACGCCACCGCAGATCGCGATGTCGGCCTCGCCGAGCACGATCTGCCGCCACGCGTGGGCGATGCCTTCGGAACCGGACGCGCAGGCCGACACCGGGGTGATCACCCCGGCCTTGGCTTGCCGGTCCAAGCCGACCGCGGCGGCCGCGCCGTTGGGCATGAACTTCTGCACGTTCAACGGGGACACCGCTTTCATCCCGCGTGCGGCCATGGCCTGCCAGCCGTAGATCAGCTCCTCGGCCGAGCCCAAGCCGGTCCCGATCGACACCATCAAACGTCTGGTGTCCACCTCGGGCGACCCGGCGTTCGCCCACACCCGCCGCCCCACCACGGTGGACATCTTCTGCAGGTACGAAAACCGGCGCAGCTCGACGTGGTTCAGCTCATTATCGAAGCTTTCCTCGACGAGGTGCCCGCCGATGCGGACCGGCAGGTCGAACCGCTCGATGAAGGGGTCCTCCAGCTTGCGAATCCCACTTTGGCCGTCCAGCAGCAACTTCCAGGTGTTCTCCGCGTCAGCTGCGATCGCCGTCGTCATCGCGATACCCGTGACGACGACGTTGGGAAAGCCGTTGCCTGTAGCCAGTGTTGACATGAGTGTTGCAAACTCCTTATGTCCCTCGGTGGTGTCAGTACCGCCCGAACGCGAGCGCGACGTTGTGCCCACCGAATCCGAATGAGTTGTTGATCGCGTAGGAGTAGTCGCCGTAGCGGGGCGCACCCGCCACCACGTCCAGGTCGATCTCGGGGTCCGGTGTCTCGTAGTTCAGGGTCGGCGGTATTACCCCGTCCCGCAGTGCCAATACGGTCAAGATCGACTCGAGTGCACCGACCGCACCGATGGAATGGCCCAGCGCCGACTTCGGCGCGTAGACCGCGGCGTTCTGGCAGCCGGCAGCCCGGATGGCGTTGGCCTCGGCCGCATCGCCGATCGGGGTGGCCGTGCCGTGGGCGTTGATGTGGTCGATGTCCGCCGGGGACAGACCCGCCAACTCCAACGCCCGCGTCATGGCCCTACCGGCGCTCAGACCGTCCGGAGACGGTGCCACCATGTGGAAGGCGTCGGAGGTAATGCCGGCACCCAGCACCCGGGCCAGCGGTTTGGCGCCACGGGCCTTGGCGTGCTCTTCGGTCTCGATGATCATCATCGCGCCGGCTTCGCCGAACACGAACCCGTCCCGGTCCTTGTCGAATGGCCGCGACGCCCGCTCGGGCTCGTCGTTGCGCGTCGACATGGCCCGCATCATCGAGAATGCCGCGATAGGTAGCGCCTCGATGGTGCCCTCGACACCGCCACAGACCGCGAAGTCCGCGTCGCCCATGACGATCTGGCGCCATGCGTGGGCGATGGCCTCCGAACCCGACGAACAGGCGGACACCGGGGTGATGACCCCGGCGCGTGCCCCGAGTTGCAGGCCGACCACCGCGGCGGCGGCGTTGGGCATGACCATCTGAACCGCGAGCGGGGACACCTTGCGGGGCCCGCCCTCGTTCATCGCGTCATACATCTCGATGATCTTCTCGCCACCGCCGATGCCGGTGCCGATGACGACCGCGAACCGGTCCGGATCGACCTCGGGCTGCCCGGCCGTCTCCCACAGTTGAGCGCTGAGGAACTTAGAGAGCTGCTGGACATACGACATCCGTCGTATGTCCAGCCGGCTCATGTGCGGGCCGATGGGCTCCTTGAGGTGCCCGCCGATCTTGACGGGCAGGTCCCATTTGGTGACGAACTCGTCTTCGAGTACGCGAATACCACTCTCGCCGGCCAGCAGGGCCTTCCACGTGCTGTCGATGTCCGCCCCGACTGCTGTGGTCGCCTCCACGGCGGTTACCACAACGCTGGGGTAACCGCCGTTGGCCGTGGAAGGCTTGGTCACGGGGTTTCCGTACCAAACTTCTCGCGCAGCGCGGCAGCGGCCTGAGGGTTCTCGGACTCGAGCTTCTGGATGTAGCCGACCACGTCACCGACGGTACGCAGACCGGCGAGGTCCTCGTCGGGGATCTTGACGCCGTACTTGTCTTCGGTCTGCACGGCGATCTCGACCATCGACAGCGAGTCGATGTCCAGGTCGTCGACGAACGACTTCTCCATCGTGACCTCGGACGGCTCGATACCGGTCACCTCTTCGATGATCTCGGCGATACCGGCGATGATTTTTTCCTGGTGCTGCGTGGACACTACGGCTCCTCTGTAATCGGTTGTGCTACTTGACTTGATCGTGCGATATGTGGTTGTCCTGGCGGTGAATAGCAACGCGACTGGTTATAACTCAGTCAGACCGTCCAGGTCCGCGGGGGATTTGACGGCGCGTGCCGGAACCCCCCGAAGTTCTCGTTTGGCGATACCGGTGAGCGTCCCCGCGGGGGGAAACTCCACGATCGCCGTGACACCACGCTGGCGCAGGGCCCCGGTGCACAGGTCCCAGCGCACCGGTCTGGTCAGCTGTGCGACCAACTGGTCGATCGCGACGGCCGCCGACGGCAGTGGCTGGCCGTCGAAGTTGGACAGCAAAGTGGTGGTGGGCTCGGACGTGTTGACCTGCCGAGCCGCGGCGGCGTAGGCGTCCAGCGCCGGGGCCATGAACTGCGTGTGGAACGCGCCGGCGGTTGCCAGTCGGCGGACACGCGCCCTGGCGGGCGGGTCTTCGGCGAGCTTGTCCAGTGCGGGCAGCCGACCGGCGGCGACGACCTGGCCGGCGGCATTGCGGTTGGCCGGAATCAGGTCGAGTTCCTCCAGGCGCGCCAGCACCTCGGTCTCGTCACCGCCGAGCACCGCCGACATACCGGTCGGTTCGATCGCGCAAGCCTTGGCCATCTCGCGCCCGCGGGTCGCCGCCAGCATCACTGCGTCGTCGGGGGAGATCACTCCGGCGATGGCGTAGGCGGCGATCTCGCCGACGGAGTGGCCGGCTACGACGGTTTCAGAGCCGTTGAGCGGGTGGTGCTTGGCCTGCTCCGCGTGGGCGAGCAGCGTCGCCGCCACCACCAGCGGCTGGGTGACCGCCGTGTCGGTGATCTCCTCGGCGGTCGCGGTGGTGCCCAGCCGGGCCAGATCCAGGCCGCTGACCTGCGACCACGTGGCGATCTGGTCCGCCGCACCGGACAGCTCAAGCCACGGCAACAGCATGCCGGGGGTCTGCGATCCCTGTCCGGGAGCGAGCAACGCAATCACATCTCTAAGAGAACAGTGTGAGCGTCGATTTAAAGGATGTCCTAGATTATGAACATTGTCTTATGTTTTTGTGGAGACCCTACAAAATGCTGATCTGATGTGATCTGCTCGATGCCGCGCCGAAACAACGGCCGGACACCTATCTCGCAGCTGAGCCCGTAGTTTGCGCCAACCTGGCCCACGTGGGGCGCCGCGGCCGGCGCTCTGGCCGCCTACCACATGGGCCGAGTCACGTCTTGGCTGTTGGGGCTGGTGTGGTTTGCGTGGTTGGCCAGCCGCCCGACGGTGGCCGCGACCCGCAGCACGTAGCCGTCGCGCGGGTGGGTCGGATCACGACCGGTGAAGTCGGCGATCCGCTTGAGTCGGTAGCGGACGGTGTTTGGATGAACGAACAACTTGCGGGCGCAGGCCTCGATAGCCCCGCCACAGTCCAGATAGGCGTCCAGCGTCTCGGTCAGCGCTGGTCCGGCGTCCATCAACGGCCGCATCACGTCGGTGTGCAGCGTGGCGATCGCCGACGCATCCCCGATCAGGGCACGCTCGGGCAGCAGCTCACGGGCCAACACCGGCCGGGGTGCCCCGGTCCACCCGACGACCGCGTTCATGCCGGAGATCGCCTCGCTGGCGCTGTGGTAGGCCGCGGTGAGTGTCGGTGCGGTTGGCCCGATCACCACCGGCCCCTCGGAGAAGGCACCGAGCAGGTCGGCGAAAAATTTCTCGGTCGGAGACAGCGGGCCGGACACGATCGCCACCAGCGAGGTGCCGTGCACATCGGTGAGCGCGGCCCGGCCATGGCGCACGGCGACGTCCCGGACCTCCTGGCTAGCCTTCTGGCCGGCCTCGGTGTCGTGGCCGCCCGGGGGGGTGCCCACCACAACCGTGGCCGGTGCGGTGGTGTCCCAGTTCAGTGCGGCCGCCCGGGACAGCAGTTCAGGGCCGGTGTCGCCGCGCACCACCGCGTCGACCACGCTGGCCTCCATCCGGCTGTCCCAAGTCCCGCGCGCCTCGGCCGCGTCGGCGTAGGCGGACGCCGCGGTGAAAGCCAGGTTGCGGCTGTACTTCAGGATGCCCACCGTCAGCGCGGTCACCTGTTCCTCGGAGCTGGCCAGCATCGGCACCACCTCCTCGAAATGCTCCATCGTCACCCGCACCATCTCCACGGTGTGGCGCAGTGCGATACGCCGGGTCAGGTCCTGCGGCAGCAGCGCGAACGCTGCCGCGGTGTGGCTGAGGTTGCTCTGCGGGTCATGCATCCACCCGGCGAAGTTGACCACCGCGGCCTGCACCACCAGTGCGACGCTGGCGCGCTGGGATGCTTCCAGCTCGATGAAGAACGGCAACTGCTCGCCCATCGCGTTCACGGCCTCGGTTGCCAGTCGCCCTGAAGAGAGCTTCATCCGCCTCAGCAGGGTGTCGGGCACGGCGCCCAACAGGTCCAGCGTGGAGCGCGGTAGCACTGGGGCGACGGGCTTGTTGTCAACCATCCCTAAAAACTACGCCCAACATCTGGTTGATCCGAACAAATCGCTGGGCCGGCCCGGTGCTACGCCACGCCGGGATCGGACGTTCCCCCGCAAGCGGGAGGTACCCCCAGCTCCGGCGCGGCCTGCACGTCGTCGATGCGGTACCGGCGAGCGGCCGCGGCCGCCACCGACGCGTCGACGGCGCCCACGCCGGCCAGCGCCGCCAGCACCGCGACAACCTGCGATTCGGCGTCGGTGTTGAAGTAACGCCGCGCGGCGGGGCGGGTGTCGGAGAACCCGAACCCGTCGGTGCCGAGTGTGACGTAGCTGGCGGGCACCCACGGCCGGATCTGCTCGGGCACCGCGCGCATCCAGTCCGACACGGCGATCACCGGACCGGTGGCGCCGGTGAGCGCCTGCGTCACGTAGGGCACCCGCGCCGGCCGGTCCGGATGGCGCAGCTTCTCCCGTTCGACGGCCACCCCGTCGCGGTTGAGCTCACCCCAACTGGTTACCGACCACACGTCGGCGGCCACGTCCCAATCGGCAGCCAATAGGTCGGCGGCGCGCAGCGCCTCGGGCATCGCCACCCCGGAGGCCAGGATTTGGGCGGTATTGGACTGGGGCCCTGCGGCCTCCTGATAGCGGTAGATGCCGCGCAGCAGTCCCGTCGGGTCGAAGTCGAGCGGCTCAGCCGGCTGCACATAGGGCTCGTTGTAGATGGTGATGTAGAAATACACGTTCTCCGGGTTGTCACCGAACATGCGGCTCAGCCCGCTTTCGATGATGTGGGCGACCTCGTAGGCGAATGCCGGGTCGTAGGACACCACCGCCGGGTTGGTGCTGGCCAGCAGCAGGGAATGCCCGTCAGCGTGCTGCAGGCCCTCGCCGGTCAACGTGGTGCGGCCGGCGGTGGCGCCCAGCACGAAACCGCGCGCCATCTGGTCGGCGGCGGCCCACAGGCCGTCGCCGGTGCGCTGGAACCCGAACATCGAATAGAAGATGTAGATCGGGATCATCGGCTCGTCGTGAGTGGCGTAGGAGGTCCCGACGGCGGTGAAGCAGGCGGTCGAGCCGGCTTCGTTGATGCCCTCGTGCAGGATTTGGCCGGTTTCGCTTTCCTTGTAGGCCAGCATCAGATCTGCGTCGACCGAGGTGTAGAGCTGGCCGTTGCGGTTGTAGATCTTCAGGGACGGGAACCACGAATCCATCCCGAACGTGCGTGCCTCATCCGGGATGATCGGGACAATCCTGGAACCGATCCCGGTGTTTTGCGCGTCGCGGAACAGTTCTTTGAACACCCGCACCGTGGCCATCGTGGTGGCGACTTCCTGGGTGCCCGATCCCTTCTTGATCGGCGCGTAGACGTCCGGGCCGGGCAGTGTCAACGGCCTGGCCTCGGTGCGGCGCTGCGGGACGAACCCGCCGAGGGCTTGCCGTCGGTCCAGCAGGTAACGGATCTCCGGGGCGTCCGGGCCGGGGTGGTAGTACGGCGGCAGGTACGGGTTCTCCTCGAGTTGCGCGTCGGAGATCGGAATCCGCATGTCGTCGCGGAAATCCTTGAGGTCGGCCAACCTGAACTTCTTCATCTGATGGGTGGCGTTGCGGCCCGCGAAAGAGGAACCCAGGCTGTAGCCCTTGATGGTTTTGGCCAAGATGACGGTCGGCTGGCCCTTGTGTTCGATGGCCGCCTGGTAGGCCGCATAAACCTTGCGGTAGTCGTGCCCGCCCCGTTTGAGTTTCCAGATGTCGTCGTCGGACAGGTGCTCGACCAGTGCCTTAGTGCGCGGGTCGCGGCCAAAGAAGTGGTCGCGCACATAGCCGCCGTCGTTGGCCTTGTAGGTTTGGTAGTCGCCATCCAGGGTGCTGTTCATCAGGTTGACCAGCGCGCCGTCCTTATCGGCGTTCAGCAGCGCGTCCCATTCCCGGCCCCACACCACCTTGATCACATTCCAGCCGGCTCCGCGGAAGAACGACTCCAGCTCCTGAATGATCTTGCCGTTGCCGCGCACCGGGCCGTCGAGGCGCTGCAGGTTGCAGTTGATCACGAAGGTCAGGTTGTCCAGCCCTTCCAGCGCACCGACGTGCAGCAGGCCCCGGCTTTCCGGTTCGTCCATCTCGCCGTCACCCAGGAAACACCACACGTGCTGGTCGGAGGTGTCCTTGATGCCGCGGTCGTGCAGGTAGTGGTTGAACCGGGCCTGGTAGATGGCGTTCATCGGGCCCAGGCCCATCGAGACCGTCGGGAACTCCCAAAAATCGGGCTTCAGGCGCGGATGCGGGTACGACGGCAGGCCGCCGCCGGGGTGGCTGTGCTCCTGGCGGAAGCCGTCGAGGCGATCCGCGCTGAGGCGACCCTCCAGGAATGCTCGCGCGTAGATGCCGGGGGAGGCGTGGCCCTGGATGAAGACCTGATCGCCGCCGCCCGGGTGTGACTTGCCGCGGAAGAAATGGTTGAAGCCGACCTCGTAGAGCGACGACGAGGAGGCGTAGGTCGAGATATGCCCGCCGACGCCCACGCCCGGGCGCTGCGCCCGGTGCACCATGACGGCGGCGTTCCACCGGATCCAGGCCCGGTAGCAACGCTCGACGTCCTCATCGCCGGGGAACCACGGCTCCAGCTCGGTCGGGATGGTGTTGACATAGTCGGTCGAGGTCAGTGCCGGAATCGCCACCCGCTGTTCGCCGGCGCGCTCCAGCAGTCGCAGCACTAGGTAACGGGCCCGCGACGGCCCGGAGCGGGCCAGCATTTCATCGAAGGACTCCAGCCATTCCGAGGTCTCTTCGGGGTCGATGTCGGAAAGGTAGGACGCCACTCCCTCCCTGATCACCCGGACGCGGTCAGGTTCGCCTGTGCCGCTTGGCTTTTTCACCAGATCCTGGCGTCCGAACTCAGTAGTCAACGCCCTACTCCTTGGTTGAGAGGTCAGCGGCGCCTCCCGGCTTGTGGCCAGGACAGCACCGGACCGATCGGTTCTCCGTCGGTCACTGTCTTCCCTATCGTGCCGCATCGGCTGCACGGGCGGCGGCGGGTCGGCGGTGAGGCGGGGCCGAGTTGATTTCAGCCCACCCGGAATGCGGTGTCGGGAAACCGGTAACGTCTGAGGACGTGCTGAACGGATGGCGTACCGTCCCGCGCCGTCGGGTGGGGCGAAGTACCCGGCTCGGTGTGCTGGTGGTCGGTGCTCTCGCGGCGTTGGTGATGGGTGTCGTCGGCTGTACCAGCATCATCGGCGGCGCCCCGGCGGTCGACACCTCGGCTGCGCCGGCCTACCGCTCGTCGGTGTCGGCTTCGGTCTCGGCGTCGGTGGCGACGTCGAGCATCCAGGAGTCCCAGCGTCAGCAGTCGATGACAACGCAGGCGGTGCGCGGTGCGTGCGGCAGGTTCGCCTCGAACAGCGACGACGCCATCGACACCGTGAACAAGTACGTGCAGGCCTTCAACAGCGGTACGAATATCGCCGCGACGGCAGGCCCGGCGGTCGATGCGCTCAACCACAGCGCCGACGAGGTTGCCGGTGCCATCAACGAGAAACTCTCGACCGAACTGCGCGACGCCTTCAACGTGTACATCGACGCCGCCCGCGGTGTGGCCAACGCGATCTCGGGTAAGGCGCCGGTGTCGGTGTACAACTCCCGTAAGGACCAGCTCAACGCTGCCCGGGAGAAAGGGATACAGCTGTGCCGAGCCTACTAAGGCCTGCTGATCCCACGGATTTCACCGTGCTCGGTGGCTCGGTCACGTGGGGGATGCGGTGCTGTGCAACGATGATGCAGAGCACATGGCACGTTAACGGTCGAAGGAGGTCCCACGGTGGTCGCGGCGGATAGCGCCTCGAGTTATGCCCAGAAATTGGGCATCCAGAACCAGCAGATTGTCCAGGAGTTGGGCTGGGACGACGACGCTGACGACGGCATTCGAGCTGGCGTCGAGGAGGCCTGCGGGGCTGACCTGCTCGGCGAGGACACCGATGAGGTGGTCGACGTGGTCCTGCTGTGGTGGCGCGACGGCGACGGGGACCTGGTGGACATGCTGATGGACGCGATCACCGAGTTGGCCGACGACGGGGTGATCTGGGTGCTGACGCCCAAGACCGGCAAACCCGGTCACGTGCAGCCCGCTGAGATCGCCGAGTCGGCGCCGACCGCCGGCCTGATGCCGACTTCGTCGGTCAACCTCGGTGACTGGAGTGCCAGCAGGCTGGTGCAGCCAAAGTCTCGGGCGGGAAAGCGCTGATGCTGGCCGTCGGGGGGGTCGCACCTGACTTCACCCTGCGCGACCAGGATCAGCAACCGGTCACCCTGAGCGACTACCGCGATGCGAAGAACGTGCTGCTGGTCTTCTTCCCGCTGGCGTTCACCGGGATCTGCCAGGGTGAACTCGACCAGTTGCGCGATCAGCTGCCCAACTACGTCAACGACGACAGTGCGGTGCTGACCGTTTCGGTGGGGCCACCGCCGACCCACAAGGTCTGGGCCGCCGAGAGCGGGTTCCTGTTCCCGGTGCTGTCGGACTTCTGGCCGCACGGTGCGGTCAGCCAGGCGTACGGGGTGTTCAACGACGACACCGGCTTCGCCAACCGCGGCACGTTCGTCATCGACCGGTCGGGGATCATCCGGTTCGCCGAGATGAAGCAGCCCGGTGAGACGCGCGACCAGCAGTTGTGGGTGGACGCCCTGTCCGCCCTGAAGGGGTAATTCTTTCCCGCGAGCGTGCGCGTTTGTACGGCGACACGCGGGTGGGTGCGCACAACCATGCACGCTCGCGGCTGGGGCGCCGGCATTTTGGGGGTCCGGTGCCCGGCCGGGTAGCCTGCCTGAGGCGGGGCGCGTAGCTCAGTGGTAGAGCTCTGGTTTTACACACCAGCGGTCGGCGGTTCGATACCGTCCGCGCCCACCAGT
>JBDTKT010000241.1:0-9487 GCA_039935195.1 Mycobacterium sp. | reverse complement strand
GCCGGGCCGCTGGAACCGCCGGCCCCGCCTCCGATATCGACATCGCGGCCTACTTCCGGGACCATCCTCCCGCGGCATTCGAAGTTCTGCTGCCTCCCGGTGTGGATCTACTGGTGCTCAACGATGCCCCGCTGGAGCTGCGCGGGCGGGTCGCGTTGGGCGGCAAGCTGCTCTTTGACAGCGGTGACGACGCCCGTGTGGTGTGGGAGGCCACGACGCGCAAGATTTACTCCGATGAGCTGCCGCGGATAAACCGGGCGCACCGGGAATTCACCGAAGCGGTGCTGCACCGTGGTGGATAGCGTGCGGGCGCTCAGATTATTACGCGGCATCACCGATGATCTGGCCGTCTTACGCCGGGAGGCTCAAGCCGGCGCCGTTCGTCGCTCGGACCCGATCTGGCTGCGTGGTGTGAAGTACACGTTCATCACCGCTATCGAATCGGGTCTTGATGTCGCGCAACATATCTGCGCTGCCCGGGGCTGGGGGCCGCCGGCGGACAACGGTGACGCGATGAAGCTACTCGGCTCACACGGTGTGCTTACCGCTGAGAACGCTGACGCCATGCGCAAGGCGGTCGGCTTCCGGAACGTGCTGGTGCATGAATACGTCGAGGTATCCGATGAGATCGTGCTCGCCAGGCTGGAAGATCTTCGCGACGTCGATGAGTTCGTCCACCAGGTGATGGTTTTCATCACCCGGGACTGACGTGCCCGACACCCCAGGTCGCACGCCCACCCACATCTGACGGTGTGGCTTGAAGGTCCTCGTAAGTGTGTGATCGCCCCCAGTTTCGGGTGGATCGAACTGCCGCGAGAACTGTCGGAGCCACGTTGTTGACCCGCGACCTGAGGGCGATCACAACCTACGGGCGGTTGCGGGTAGATTTCGAGCGGACGACCTCAGTGCGACGGCATAAAATCGTAGTTAAAAAGGCTATATGATAATCCAATGTCTAGACGTACGACCATCGACGTCGATGAAGTACTCTTGGCCCGCGCTCAGGCCGCGCTCGGCACTGCCGGACTGAAGGATACGGTCGATGCGGCTTTGCGAGCGGCGGTGCGGCAGTCGGCGCGCACTCGGCTCGCGGCACGAATCGCCTCAGGTGCAGGCATCGATCGGTCCGAAGCCCTGCTTGCGCAGACTCGTCCGGCGCGGTGACGTTGTTCTGCGTCGACACCAGCGCGTGGCATCACGCGGCGCGGCCGGAAGTCGCAAGCCGATGGTTGGCGGCCCTGTCCGCAGATCAGGTCGGCATCTGCGACCAGGTGCGGTTGGAGATTCTTTACTCGGCGAGGTCGGCCGCAGACTACGACGCGCTCGCCGATGAACTCGACGGCCTGGCCCACATCCCGATCGACTCCGAAGTCTTCACTCGCGCTTACCAGGTCCAGCGCGAGCTCGCCCACGTCGGCGGCCTGCATCACCGCAGTGTGAAGATCGCTGACCTCGTCATAGCGGCGGCGGCCGAACTCTCGGGCACCGTCTTATGGCATTACGACGAGGACTATGACCGGGTCGCAGCGATCACCGGCCAGCGCACCGAGTGGATTGCACCCCGCGGAACCTTGTAGCAAGCCGCCCGACCCTCAGCGCACCCGGAAGATCACTGCCCGCTGCACAACGAAGTTGACGACGGTGGCGACGCCCTGCGCGGCGACAAATGCAACCGCAAGCTTCCACGCCTGATCGTCGAGCAGTTGCAAGCACACCGGAAGCGCCCACGCCTGATCGTCGAGCAGTTGCAAGCACAGGTGATTGATGCCGACCTGCACCCCGAACGTCAGCGCGTAGAGTGCCATCACCGCGGCGAACCGGGCCCTGCTGGCCGATGCCTGAAACGTCCAGCGGCGGTTGATCAGGTAGGCGGTGGTGGTGCCGGCGATGAAGCTGATCGCCTTGGCCACGTCCACCGTCAGCCCCACCCCCAGGTAGAGCGCCAGGTACAGCCCGAAGTCCACCACCGCCGACAGGGCGCCGGTGACGACGAACCGCCACACCTGCGCCGAGAGGTGCAGGTGGGTGTGCGTCGAGGTGCCTTCGGTCATCGCGGGAAGCTTACGGTCCGCTACGCGGGGTACGGTCGGGACCTCGTCGTAGGTCTCGCCTTCTCGTCGACTACAGATCGAGGACCAGCGCGAGGGCCTCGTCGACCCGCTGCGTCTCCTCGCCGGTCAGAAAGCCGGCCGGTTCGGTGAGGCGGCGCAGATCGACGGTGTCGAGTTGGTCGCACATGACCAGAGTCTGTTGATCGGCGATGGTGACCGTCGGCCGGAAACTCGTTTCCCGAGCGGTGGTACTGGTGAAGGCAACGATCCAGGTGCTGAGCGTGAGCCAGTCCGGCTGCAGGACGACCGCGAACCGGCGGCCCTTTTGCTGGTGGCCACTACCTCGCGCCGGCAACCGGTAGACCTCACCCTTCACAGCGACCCGTCATGCAGCGCGGCCCGGTCCTGCTGGATCGCCCGGATTTCAGCAAGGTCGGCGGGATCGTCGGAGATGGCACGCGCTTCTGCTGCAGCGACCTGCCGGCGTTCATCTCGGCGCATCGCTGCCAGTGCGACCAGGATGACCTGGTCCGCACTCTGCCGCCGGGCGGCTCCGATCTCAAGGAGCAGGTCGCGGGTGCTGGTTTGAACCTTGACGGTGGTGGTGTCGGCCACGCGTGACAGTCTACTCTCGGTAGACCGACAGGCGGGTCGTAGCGTCGCGGTCACGCACGGCGGTCACACCCAGTACGCCACCCGGGCCCGGTACTGGCGCATCGCCACTGCCGCACATGCCCACCCGATAGCGGTCAGAAGCAGCACCACCGCCCAGTGCCGCAACGACTGATGCGCGCCGAGCAACGGCATGCGCATCAGGTCCATGTAATGGAACAGCGGGTTGAATTCGATGACCTTCATCCATTGGGTCGCGCCCTGGGCGCGCAGGGTGTCGTAGTTCCAGATGATCGGCGTCATCAAGAACAGCAGTTGCACCACCGAGAACAACAGTGGGGTGATGTCGCGGTAGCGGGTGGCCAGGATGCCGAAACACAGCGACACCCACACGCAGTTCAACGCGATCAACGCCAGCGCCGGCAGCACCGAAAGGTCGGCCCACGACCACGTTTTGGGGAAGATGATCGCGATCGGAATGTAGATGATGATGTTGTGCGCGAACAGAATTAGTTGGCGCCACACCAGTCGGTAGACGTGAACGCTCAGCGGGGTCGGCAACTGTTTGATCAGTCCTTCGTTGGCGACGAACACGTCGGCGCCTTCCAGGATGGCGGCGTTGAGCAGGTTCCAGATGATCAACCCCAGGGTCACATAGGGCAGGTGCACCGCCAGATCGAGGTGAAACAGCTTCGAGTACAGCCCGCCCATCGCCACCGCGGTGGTGGCGGTGCCGATCGTGATCCAGAACGGACCCAGCACGCTGCGCCGGTACCGCTGCCTGATGTCCTGCCAGCCCAGGTACAGCCAAAGTTCGCGGCGGCCGAAGCCCCCGGTCAGGTCAGCCCAGGCTCGTTTGAATGTCTTGGACTGGGTGGCCGTGTCAGTGAAACTCATTGCCGCTCCCCGGGCTTGACGAATCTTTCCCGACGCCCCAGTCGGCGCAGCCGGATCCACTCGGCCAGGCCGGCCGGGTCGCGCCGCGATACCAGAAAGAACCAGCCGAACCGCAGCCACTCCTGCACCAGCAGGCGGCGCATCCCGGGCTGGGCCATCAGGTAGCCGCGGTTACGGTAGGTGAAATACCGCTTGGTCTCATCCTCGGGGTACTGGGTGTGCATGCGGCCGGCCAGGATCGGCTTGAACTCGGCCGACCCGCACGGGTGCAGGTACACCGCGGTCAGGCAGGTGCCGAACGCCAGTCCGGACCGCACCAGTCGGCGGTGCAACTCCACCTCGTCGCCGCGCACGAACAGTCGCAGGTCCGGCACGCCGACCGCCTCCAGTGCGGTCGCGGCGAACAGCGCCCCGTTGAACAGCGAGGCGATACCCGGCAGCAGCTCGGAATCAGTTGCTCCGGTGTGTAATTCGTCGGCTCGACGTCGCCAGGACAACCCACGGCGCAGCGGGAACGCCAATAAATCCGGGTCGTCGATGTTGCACACCATCGGGGATACCTCGGCCAGCTCGTACTTGGCGGCGCAGGCCAGTAGCCGGGCCAGCACGTGCGCATCGGCGGGTCGTCCGTCGTCGTCGGCAAGCCAGATCCAGTCCGCGCCCGCGGCCAGCGCATGGAGCATGCCGAGCGCGAAACCTCCTGCACCGCCGAGGTTTCGGTGTGATCCGAGATAGGTTGAGGCGATCGGCTGGCCGGCCACCAGGTCGCGCACCGCGGCGTCGTTGTCGTTGTCGACGACAATCAGGTGATCCGGCGGCCGACTCTGGGTCACCAGCGCATCCAGGGACAGGGCCAACTGATCGAGGCGCCGGTGGGTGACGACGACGGCATACACCGTGTCCGTTCCGGTGGCGGTCACGCTTGGTCTCCGGCGGCCTCGAGGCGCGTCTCCTCCAGCACCTCGCGAACGTGCCGGGCGGCGTCCGGGCCTTCATAGGCGCGGACCACGTCCTCGATCTCGCCGGTCATCTTGATGCTGCCGTGGTCGATCCACATCGCGGTCTTGCACAGCCGGGCCAGAAATTCGTTGGAGTGGCTGGCGAACACCAGGATTCCGGACCGTTCCACCAACTTCTGCAGCCGGGTCTGCGCTTTCTTCAAGAACTCCGCGTCCACCGCGCCGATACCCTCGTCGAGCAGCAGGATCTCCGGGTCGATGCTGGTCACCACGCCCATCGCCAGGCGCACCCGCATCCCGGTGGAGTAGGTGCGCAGCGGCATCGACAGATAGTCGCCCAACTCGGTGAATTCGGCGATCTCGTCCACCTTGGCGGCCATCTGCCGCCGGGTCTGGCCGAGGAACAGCCCGCGGATGATGATGTTCTCGTAGCCGGAGATCTCCGGGTCCATGCCGACCCCGAGGTCGAACACCGGCGCCACCCGACCAACCACCGTCGCCGAGCCGCGTGTCGGCTCGTAGATCCCCGAAAGTAGCCGCAGCAGCGTTGATTTCCCGGCACCGTTGTGACCGACCAGGCCGACCCGGTCACCCATCGACAGCGACATCGTGATGTCGCGCAGCGCCTCGATGACCACCACGTTGGAGTTGTTGCGCCCGATCGCGCCGCCGGCCTTGCCGAGGAACGCCTTCTTCAACGACCGGGACTTGGCGTCGAAGATGGGGAACTCCACCCATGCGTCGCGGGTCTCGATACGCGGATCAGCACTGGTCACGGGGTGCGCCTTCGCCTACAGGTACTGGCCGTTGTCGGAATGCGACGAACTGCCGGGCAGCAGGGCGCCGTGGTGCATCTGCTCCAGCTGCGCGCGAGCCGCCATCTGCTGGGCGAACAGCGCGGTCTGCATGCCGTGGAACAGCCCTTCCAGCCATCCGACCAGCTGGGCCTGGGCGATCCGCAGTTCGGCGTCCGATGGCGTGACATCCTCGCGCAGCGGCAAGGTCAGCCGGTCCAGCTCCTCGCGCAGTTCCGGGGCCAGGCCGTCCTCCAGCTCCCGGATGCTGGCGGCGTGGATTCCCCGCAGCCGGGCGCGGCTGGCCTCATCAAGGGGAGCCGACCGGGTCTCCTCCAGTAGTTGCTTGATCATGGTGCCGATCCGCATCACCTTGGCGGGCTGCTCGATCAGGTCGGTCAGCGACGCTTCATCGGAGTCGTCGGCCTCCATCGGCGCCGCGGCCAGCATTCGCAGGTCCGCGTCGAGGACCTCGACGTCGTCGATGCCGTCGTCACGGTCGTAGTCGGTGCTCAACGGCTCCGCCTTCCTGTCAGTTGCCGGTCGGGGCGTCGCGCCGTGGGCCGACCGCGTCGTCGCCGTGCCATTCGTAGATGCTCGCTCCGCCGTTGTCGTAGATCCTCGTCCACGACCTTGATTCGTCTAGCGACACTAGCCCGCCGGGCAGCGGGAACCCACGCACCGTCGGACTGCTGATCAGCACGTAGCGGATACCGAGCGCCTGGACCGCCTCGGCGACCCGCGGATCGGTGTCGGCCTCATCGGCATGGGCCCAGAAGATGAACCGCTGATAACCCGGGCCCTGCTGGACCGGGTAGTCGTAGTGGGTCCACAGCGGATGCAGCCCGGCGACGGCGTACATCCACGCGGTGCCGTCGGTGTTGGCGTTGCCGATCAAGGTGTCCCGTGCCCCGGGCAGCCCGGCCAGGTAGGCGAACGCCGACAGGTCCCGGGCGTCGATCATCACCGAGTCGTACTTGTCGCCGAAAAGCAGTCGGTGCCGGGGCAGGTAGTGCCCGGCCAGGCCGACCGTGGCCGCGACCAGCAGTGCCGCACAGAGCGCACCCCACACCGCCGGTCGCGCCACCGGCTGGCCGGTTGCCCCCTCGGCCGTCCGCCGGGTCGCCGCCACCAGCAGTGCGGCCAGCGCCGCGAGCCCCATGCCGGCCATCGGGGTGACCAGCAGCGTCAGCACCGCCGCCAGCCGGCGCGGGTCGCTGTAGAACAGGTCGGTGAACCAGTTGATGGCGGTGCCCACCGGACCGCCGAGCGGCGCCGAGGACTGGACGATCGCCACCACCAGGACCGCCCACAGCGCCAGCGGCCACCACACCTTCTTGGCCAGTAGGAGCACCGCCCCGCCGGCGGCCAGCGCGATCAGGGCGTACTGGATCGGGAAATCGTTGAGGTGGCGGGTGTGGGGCAGCAGCGCGTCACGTAGCCCCGACTTGCGGCCCTCATGGGTGAGGAAGGAGTGTCCGGCGATGATCTCGACCTGATTGCGCACACTGAGTAACTGCGGTGCGACCAGCAGCCCGGTCGCGGCAGCGACCCCGGCCAGCGTCAGGGTGTCGCCGCGTCGGCCGCGCAGGGGATGCCACAGTGCGTCACCGAGCCACCACGCCGTCACCAGCAGGACGGTGACCACACCGCCGGTCAGATGCACGGAGAACACGCCCAGCAGGGCCAGCACCGCCACCGGGATCCGATCACGCAGGGCGCGGGTGGCGGTGATCAGCGCGAAGGCCGGCACCACGATGCCGTAGGCGACCAGGTTGGGCATCGCCGCGGTGCCGAACTCGACGTAGGGCACCGCGGTGAACGACGCCGACAGCGCCGCCGCGGTCCCGGCGGCGACCGCGGTGCGCCACCTGGTGGTGACACGCTGCAGCAGCCGCCAGGTCAGCAGCGCGGCGCTCACCGGAAACAGCCATACCGACGCCGCCAGCGCGCTGAGCGTGTAGCCGGTCGTCGGCGCCGCGCCGGTCAGCTGGCACAGCACCGCGGTCAGCGCATGAAACGCCGACGGGTAATAGAGGGGCGCATGGGTCTCGACGTTGCGCAACTCACCCATGTGCGTCGGCGACGCCTGGCCGGTGTCCATGATGAAGCGCACGGTGTTGGCGTGCCAGACCGCGTCCCAGGTGCTGGGGATGCTTTCCCAGGCCGGTATCCCGCGGACCGCCGCCCACCCGATCAACAACGCTCCCAGCAATACCCCGGCGGCCACCGCGACGGTCGGGCCGGGCGCGATCCCCGGCGGTGCCGCGTCGACGGTGCGACGGCTCGTCAGCGCCCGCAAGCCGAACACCGCTGCGGCGACCACCACCAGCGTGACCAGCGCCGTTGCCGCGTTCCAGGGGATTCCAACCGCACCCATCGGGATTATTGCCAGCCCGACCACCCCGTAGGTCAACGCCGGGCCGACCGCCACCGCGAGGGGCCAATTGAGCCGCGCGCAGGCCGCGACGAGCGTCCCGGGCACGATCAGCAGCGAAAGTGCGATTACCACCCCGAACCCCAGACCCACCCGACTAGTATCTCTGCCTGGGTGATCCAGCACGGCGGGGTGGGGCGGCTTCCGATTATCCGACACCGACCCGATCGCCTGATCTCGCGAAGTTCTAAGGTGGCTGACATGGCCTATGACGTCGCGCGGGTTCGTGGTCTGCACCCGACGCTCGGTGACGGATGGGTGCACTTGGACGCGCCCGCGGGCATGTTGATCCCGGACTCGGTGGCTACCACGGTGTCAACGGCGTTCCGCGGTTCGCTGACGACGGCGGTGGGCCTGCACCCGGCGGCCCGGCGCAGTGCGGCGATCCTGGACGCCGCCCGCCAGGCGGTGGCCGATCTGGTGGGCGCTGATCCGGCCGGGGTAGTGCTTGGGCCCGACCGGGCGGTGCTGCTGATGGCGTTGGCTGAAGCGGCGTCGTCGCGGGTCAGTCTGGGTTACGAGGTGGTGGTCACCCGACTCGACGACGAAGCCAACGTCGCGCCGTGGTTGCGCGCGGCCAACCGGTTCGGCGCCAAGGTGAAGTGGGCCGAAGTCGACATCGAGACCGGCGAGCTGCCCACCTGGCAGTGGGAGGGCCTGATCACCAAGTCGACCCGGCTGGTGGCGATCACCTCGGCGTCGAGCACCCTGGGCACCGTCACCGACCTGCGGGTGGTGACCAAGTTGGCCCACGAGGTGGGCGGGTTGGTGGTCGTCGACCATTCCGCGGGGGCGCCGTACCAGCTGATCGACCTTGACGAGATCGACGCCGACGTGGTTGCGGTCAACGCGACCCGCTGGGGGGGTCCACCGATCGGGGCGCTGATCTTCCGCGACCCGGCGATGATCGACTCGTTCGGATCGGTGTCGACGAACCCGCACGCGGTCGGGTCGGCGCGCCTGGAGGTGGGGCTGCACCAGTTCGGTCTGCTCGCCGGGGTGGTGGCCAGCATCGAGTACCTGGCCAACCTCGATGAGTCCGCACGCGGCAGCCGGCGCGAAAGGCTCGCCGCCTCGATGCATTCCGCTTCCCAGTATCTGGACCGGCTCTTCGACTACCTGCTGTCGTCGTTGCGGTCGCTGCCGCTGGTGATGATGATCGGCCGGCCAGAGGTCCGCATCCCGGTGGTCAGTTTCGCCGTCGACAAGGTGCCCGCCGAGCGGGTGGTGCAGCGACTGGCCGACAACGGCATCCTGGCGATCACCGACGCCGGGTCGCGGGTGCTCGACGTGATCGGGGTCAACGACGTCGGGGGCGCGGTCACCGTGGGTCTGAGCCACTACTCGACGGCGGCCGAAGTCGACCAACTGGTCCGCGCGCTGGCGTCGCTGGGTTAACGATCCCTTTCCGCGAGCGTGCAAAGTTGTACGCGACACCTCGGTTCAGGCTGTACATTTGCGCACCCTCGGCGGTGGTTCAGACTGTCAGCACGACCTTGCCGGTCACCTCGCCGGAGGACAACAGCTCATGCGCCTCGGTCGCCCGCTCGATCGGCAGCCGCGCACCGATCACCGGCCTGACCCGACCGTCGGCGATCCGCGGCCAGACCTCGGCGGTAACCGCGGCCACGATCGGACCCTTGCCGTGCGGCCCGGTCACCGGCCGACCACGCAGCGCGGTGCCGATCACCCGCGCCCGCTTGCCGATCAGCTTGCCCAGGTTCAGCTCGCCGGTGA
>JBDTKT010000240.1:0-5975 GCA_039935195.1 Mycobacterium sp. | reverse complement strand
TTTCTGAAGCGCCCGAAATGAGCGCACGGCCGTCCTGGCTGGCGCGGTTGACCGAACTCGGTGTCGTCTTACCGCGGACGGCGGCACCCCTGGCGTCCTATGTGCCGGCGGTGCGCACCGGCAACCTCGTCTACACCTCCGGCCAACTGCCTATGCAGGACGGCAAGCTGCCCCGCGCCGGCAAGGTGGGCGCCGAAGTCAGCCCAGAGGACGGTGCTGCGCTGGCCCGGGCCTGTGCGCTTAACGCGCTGGCCGCGGTCGACGCGCTGGTCGGCCTCGACGCGGTGACCCGGGTCGTGAAGATGGTCGGCTTCGTCTCGTCGGCGCCGGGCTTCAACGGTCAGCCCGCCGTGATCAACGGCGCATCAGACCTGCTCGGCGAGGTGTTCGGCGAGGCCGGTGCCCATGCCCGCTCGGCGGTCGGGGTGTCCGAGCTGCCGCTGAACTCGCCGGTCGAAGTCGAGTTGATCCTAGAAGTTCGATAGCAGTCGGTAGCCGGTTGTGACCCTCGCCCACCCCGCCTACGGTCGGCTGCGGCCGGTCACCGAGACCGCGTCGGTGTTGCTGGCCGAGAACCCCGGCCTGATGACGCTGGAGGGGACCAACACCTGGGTGCTGCGCGGTCCGGGCAGCGACGAATTGGTGATCGTGGATCCCGGCCCGGATGACGACGAGCACATCACCCGGATCGCCGAGCTGGGCCGGATCGCGCTGGTGCTGATCAGCCACCGGCACGGCGACCACACGGCCGGCATCGACAAGTTAGCCGATCTGACCGGGGCGCCGGTGTGGTCGACGGGCAGCGGCTTCCAGCGCCGGCTCGGCGGTGGCTTGACCGACGGCCTGGTGATCGACGCCGCAGGGCTGCGGATCAAGGTGCTCGCGACGCCGGGTCATACCGCCGACTCAGTGTCATTCGTGTTGGACGACGCGGTGCTGACCGCCGACACCGTGCTGGGCCGCGGCACCACCGTCATCGACACCGAAGACGGCGACCTGGCGAGCTACCTGGAGTCACTGCGCCGGCTGCGCGGGCTGCGCTCGCGCACCGTGCTGCCCGGGCACGGACCGGAGCTGGCCGACGTGTCCGCGGTCGCGTCCGGCTACCTGGCGCACCGTGAACAGCGGCTGGAGCAGGTGCGATCCGCGCTGGCCGAACTGGGCGACGACGCCACCGCGCGCCAGGTCGTTGAACACGTCTACACCGACGTCGATGAGCAGTTGTGGGGCGCCGCCGAATGGTCGGTGCAAGCCCAGCTGGACTATCTGCGGCGCTGACCAGTGGCGCGAGTGTGCGCAGTTGTACCCGAAAAGCCGCTTGAAACCGCCCCGGGTCGGCGCGTACAACCGTGCACGCTCGCGAGGAAAGTCACCTCGCTCGGCGGGCCAACCGTTCGGAGTCCGAGATCAGCACGCTCTTGCCCTCCAGCCGGATCCACCCGCGGTGGGCGAAATCGGCCAGCGCCTTGTTCACCGTCTCCCGGGACGCCCCGACCAGCTGAGCGATCTCCTCCTGGGTCAGGTCGTGGGTGACCCGCAGCGCGCCGCCCTCCTGGGTGCCGAACCGCTGGGCCAGCTGCAGCAACTGCTTGGCGACCCGGCCGGGCACGTCGGTGAATATCAGGTCAGCGAGGTTGTTGTTGGTGCGCCGCAGTCGGCGAGCCAGCACCCTCAGCAATTGCTCGGCGATCTCTGGGCGGTCGGAGATCCACGACCGCAGGGCGTCGCGGTCCATCGATACCGCGCGCAACTCGGTGATCGTGGTCGCGCTGGAGGTCCGGGGCCCGGGGTCGAAGATCGACAGCTCACCGAACATGTCCGACGGGCCCATGATGGTCAGCAGGTTCTCCCGGCCATCCGGTGACCGGCGACCGATTTTGACCTTCCCGGAGACGATGATGTAAAGCCGGTCGCCGGGCTCGCCCTCGGCGAACACGGTGTGCCCGCGCGAAAAGTCGACGGGCTGCAGTTGCTTGGTCAGCGCGGCGACGGCGCTGGGCTCAACACCCTGGAAGATTCCGGCCCGCGCCAGGATCTCGTCCACGTTGCCCCTTAGATGCTCATGGTGACGATTTTTGATGACGGTATGAAATGCGCAGTACCAGCCGCTATCCGGCTAGCTGTCTGAGTCTAGAGCCAGGCATGAAGCGACGTGTCAACGCTACACACGATTGAGCTGCTGAGTCGGCCGAACCCGCGGATTCGGCCGGTAAGCCAACTGCCCGGTCGCAGTCTCGGCGACCTCGACCGGTGTGGGCACCTCAGCCGCGGCGGGTGCGCCGTGGTTCAATGCGTTTTCGATGCGGTCCAGCCCGATCGCCGTGAGCATCAGCAGCGTTGGGGTGGCGGCGATCAGCAACCAGGACACAACGTGACAGTTAACCTGGGCGAGGTCTCGTTGCGGTCACGAATAAGTACCCTGTCGTAGGTGACAGTGGACAAGCCCTCCCGCGCTTCACGCCCCGCATCGTCTGCGACACCGGCGGCGGCATCCCGACGGTTTGCGGCCGAGACCCGGACTTCTCTGGTGCGGCGTGCCCGGCGGATGAACCGCACGCTGGCGCAAGCGTTTCCGAATGCACACTGCGAGCTGGACTTCACCACACCGCTGGAACTGGCGGTGGCGACGGTGCTGTCGGCGCAGTGCACCGACGTGCGCGTGAACCTCACGACGCCGGCACTGTTCGCCCGGTATCGGACCGCATTGGACTACGCGCAGGCTGACCGCGTCGAGGTGGAGGAGCTCATCCGGCCGACCGGGTTTTACCGGAACAAGACGGCGTCATTGATCAAGCTGGGCCAGGCGCTGGTGGAGCGCTTCGACGGCGATCTGCCGGCCACCATGGACGAGTTGGTCACCCTGCCCGGGGTGGGGCGCAAAACCGCCAACGTCATTCTCGGCAATGCGTTCGGGATGCCGGGGATCACCGTCGACACCCACTTCGGCCGGCTGGCGCGACGTTTTGGCTGGACCACCGAAGAGGACCCGGTCAAGGTGGAACACGCGGTCGGTGAGCTGATCGAACGCCAGGAGTGGACGATGCTCAGCCACCGGGTGGTCTTCCACGGCCGCCGGGTCTGCCACGCCCGCAAACCGGCCTGCGGGGTGTGCGTCCTGGCCAAGGACTGCCCCTCCTACGGACTGGGGCCCACCGACCCGGTGGAGGCCGCTGCGCTGGTCAAAGGCCCCGAGACTGAACACCTGCTGGCCCTGGCCGGCCTGTAGGACGGCCAGCGGCGCGGGATTGTCCTCGATGAGCACGTCGGCCCGGTGGACCCTGGCGGTCCTGACGGTGGTGGCCGCACTGGTCACCGGACTGGTCATCGAACTGCACCGCGTCACCCCTCCGCGTGCGGCCGGCCCCACGGCCGGGGAGCAGGCCCGCCCGGCCGCCGGCCCTGACCTGACCGACGTGCGCAAACGTGCCGATCTGCCGCCGTGTTCTGCCGGGGTCGGCGGCCCGGCCGCGCTGCGCGGGGTCGTCGTCGAATGCGCGGCCGACGGTGCCCCGGTCGACGTGGCCGCCATGTTCGCCGGCCGACGGGTGGTGGTGAACCTGTGGGCGTACTGGTGTGTGCCGTGCCGGGAGGAGTTGCCCGCGATGGTCGAATACCAGCGCCGGGCCGGGCGGGGTGTACTGGTGGTGACGGTGCATCAGGACGACAACCAGGCCGCTGCGCTGGCGCTGCTGGCGGAGCTGGGTGTGCGGCTGCCCACCCTGCAGGACGGCCGGCGGCAGATCGCGGCGGCGCTGCGGGTGCCTAACGTCATGCCCGCGACGGTGGTGCTGGCCCCGGACGGTAGCGTGGCCCGCATCCTGCCGCAGTCCTTTGCCGACGCTGAGGAAATCGCCGCCGCCGTCGGTGACCGGGAGCGATGACTCAGATCTGCCGGGTCCGCCCGACGGCTGTCAGAGAGAGAGACGCGGTGAGCGCTGGGAACGCCCCCTTGGATCACGGGGATTCCGCCCACCCGCAGGGGAGGGTTCTGCTCACGCCCGAGGCCGGCCCGGCCTGGCTGCGTCCGCTGGTCGACAACATCGGCCGGATACCTGCGGCGTACCGGCGCGGACTGCCGGCCGACGTGCTCGCGATGGTGACCGCGGCGAACGCCAAAGCCAGCATCACCGGCGCCGGGCGGGACGCCGCGGTGCTGGTGCTGTTCTCCGGTCCACCGTCGGAGCGGCAGTCCGGTGACGCCGGCGCCGCGCTACCCGAAACAGCCGACCTGCTGGTGACGGTGCGGGCCGACACACTGCGCCACCACGCGGGTCAGGCGGCGTTTCCCGGTGGGGCGTCCGATCCCGGTGACACCGGTCCGGTGTCCACCGCGCTGCGGGAGGCACATGAGGAGACCGGTATCGACCCCGGCCGGGTGCACCCGCTGGTCATGATGTCGAAGACCTTCATCGCGCCGTCCGGATTCCGGGTCGTGCCGGTGCTGGCGTATTCGCCGGATCCCGGTCCGGTGTCGGTCGTCGACCGGGCGGAGACCGCTGTCGTGGCCCGGATCCCGGTCCGTGCCTTCATCAACCCGGAGAATCGGTTGATGGTCTACCGTGATGCGCGCAGCAAACGTTGGGCCATGCCGGCATTTCGGCTCAACGAGATGCTGGTGTGGGGCTTCACCGCTCAGGTGATTTCGGCGATGTTGGATGTGGCCGGCTGGACGCAGCCCTGGGACACCGGGGAGCGGCGCGGGCTGGATGAGGCGATGGCACTGGTTGGCGGAGAAGGCGAGGCGAAGCGATGACGTCGTCACAGTGGCTGGACCTCGCCGTGCTGGCGATCGCCTTCGTCGCTGCGGTCTCCGGCTGGAGATCCGGCGCGCTCGGCTCGTTGCTGTCGTTCGTGGGCGTGGCGCTCGGCGCGATGGCCGGGGTGCTGCTGGCGCCGCATCTGATCAGCCATGTCAGCGGTGCCCGGCCGAAGCTGTTCACCGCGCTGTTCCTGATCCTGGCGATGGTCGTCATCGGCGAGATCGCCGGGGTGGTGCTGGGCCGGGCGGTCCGCGGGGCGATCCGCAACCCCGGCATCCGCGGGGCAGACTCGATCATCGGCGTGGCGTTGCAGTTGGTAGTGGTCCTGATCGCAGCCTGGCTGCTGGCGACTCCGCTGACGGCCTCCGATCAGCCGGGCCTCGCCGCCGCGGTGAACGACTCGCGAGTGTTGCGCCAGGTCAACGATGTCGCCCCGCCCTGGCTGAAGAATGTGCCGCGGCGACTGTCGGCGGTGCTGGATGACTCCGGGCTGCCCGCGGTGCTGGAACCGTTCAGCCGCACGCCGATCGCCGCGGTGGACGCACCGAATTCGGAGCTGGCCACCAGTCCGGTGGTGGACGCCATCGCGCCCAGTGTGCTCAGAATTCGTGGCGTGGCACCCAAATGCCAAAAGGTGCTGGAGGGCACCGGGTTCGTGATCGCCCCCGATCGGGTGATGACCAATGCCCACGTCGTCGCTGGTTCGGACAATGTGACCGTGGATATGGGCGCAAAATCCTATGACGCCACAGTGATCTCGTTCAATCCGAAGGAAGATATCGCGATCCTCGCGGTGCCGGGACTGCCCGCGCAGCCGCTGGCGTTCGCGAATTCTCCGGCCGAGCCGGACACCGACGCGCTGGTGCTGGGCTACCCGGGCGGCGGGGTGTTCGAGGCGACACCGGCCAGGGTCCGCGACACGATCAACCTTGAAGGGCCGGACATCTACCGGAATGCCACCGTCACTCGCCGGGTATACACAATCAGAGGCACTGTGCGACAGGGTAATTCCGGCGGACCGATGATCGACATGGACGGCCATGTGCTCGGGGTGGTGTTTGGTGCCGCGGTCGACGACGACGACACCGGGTACGTGATGACCGCCGAGGAAGTCGAGAGTCAGCTTGCCCGGATCGGCGACACCCAACCGGTCTCCACCGATCAGTGCGTGGGAGCTGAGTCCTAGCTGATCCCGCCGAGGAACCGCATCAGGTG
>JBDTKT010000239.1:0-2762 GCA_039935195.1 Mycobacterium sp. | reverse complement strand
CCAGTACCGTCCGCTCGCCGGTGCGTTCCAACAGTGCGTTGGTGGCGACGGTGGTGCCCATCCGGACGGCGGCGACCAAACCGGCCGGAATCGTTGTGTCCGCGGTGATCCCGAGCAGGGTTCGGATTCCGGCCACGGCGGCGTCGCGGTATCGAGACGGGTTCTCCGAGAGCAGCTTGTGGGTGACCAGTGCGCCGTCCGGCCTCCGCGCGACGATGTCGGTGAACGTGCCACCCCGGTCGATCCAGAACTGCCAGCCTGGAGCCGCCGCCGAGCCTTCGGAACCCGCGGCGACGCTCATCGACGAGCAGTGGTTCCGAACACCAACAGTCCGGGTGTGTCAGATGACCGGCTCAAAGACATCTGGCCAGCCTATCTGCGGCGCCGAGGGGATCGGTCGAACAACGACGACGCCGCGCAGATTTCGGTCGGCGTGCATCTTCCTGAGACGCGGGGTGCTGTCATCCAACCTGCGAGGAAGTCAATAGACTGATCGATCGAGAGAAATTTTCTGTGCGGCAAAGCGGAATTGGTCGCAGCGGAAACGTGGGGAACCTCGCCCGCCGGCTCATCGGCTGCACGCACGCCGGCGACGACGTAACCACAACCGACAACCGAATGGAGTCTCCCATCATGTCCACGAACGACCACAGTGACCCCAATCGCGATGTGCCGGTACCGATTCCGCCGTGGATGGATCGTTGGCTGTTCAGGTACATGAACCCGGTGATGAAACGGGTTGCCCGGTACCTGCCCGCTGGGGCGTCGGTGATCGAACACCGTGGTCGCACGTCGGGTAAACGCTATGAGACGGTCGTGACGACCTACCGCAACGGTGATTTGCTGGCGGTTGGCCTCGGTCACGGCATGGCCGATTGGGTGAAGAATGTGCTTGCCGCGGGCGAAGCCGACGTACGGCTGTTTCGGCGAAAGGTACACATCACCAACCCGCGAATACTGCCGGCGGGTGTCACCGATGAGTCCCTACCGCGGGCGATGCGGCGGCTGCGGCGGCGGGTTGCGATTCTCGTCGCCGACATCACCTGAAACCTGAACAGGTGGGTGCCGGGCGCTCACCCGGTCAGTCGGTCACCTCGTCGGAATAGCGAATCGGGTCCTCCGGGCGGCCGTAGTGCGCGTACCGCAATTCCTCCTTGGCGACGTCGTCATAGGCACTGAACTGCACCGACAGTTCCTCGGCAACCCGCAGTAGGCCCTTGGCCTTGAGGATCTGCGGGTCGGCTGGGTCGAAAACCCGCGGGGGTGCGTCGTCCAAAAACGCCTGGAACTTTGCCACCTCGGCGTCGTGGTCCGGCCTGACCCGCCGCAGGGCCGCGCCGACGAACTCGGGCTCCACCCTGGCCAGTTCGGGCCCTTCCTCGCGGGTTTCGTTGTTGAAGTCCCGGATCACCAGATAGAAGGTCATTACAAGGAGGCTACTTAGCGGTGTGACTGCCGTTGTCAGCCGATTCGGTGAAGATGGATGTCGTGACCGCCCCGCCCCGGACCGACATCGCGACGATGCTGCTGGACCGCCTCGGTGACCAGCACCCGGGGCTGCGCACCCGGGAGCGGGACTGGACGTGGGACGCGGTGGTGCGCGAATCTGCGGCGCGCGGTGCGCTGGCGTCGACGCGGTGCACCGACGGGCCCTTTCACATCGGGGTGCTGCTGGTCAACGTCCCCGACTTCGTGTTCTGCTGGCTCGGTGGCGCGGTGCTGGCGGGTGCGACGATCGTGGGCATCAACCCCACCCGGGGTGACGCCGAACTGGCCGCGGAGATCCGGCACGCCGACTGCCGACTGATCGTCACCGACACCGCCGGGATGGATCGGCTGGGCAGACTCGACCTGGGGCTGGATGACGCCGCATGCTTCCTGGTGATCGACGACCCGGGCTACGCCGCGCTGGTCGAGGCGCACCGGGTGGAACCGGCCGCCGCGCCGGGGGTCGGTGCGCAGTCGCTGCTGCTGCTGCTGTTCACCTCGGGAACCACCGGCGCCGCGAAGGCGGTCAAGTGCAGCCAGGGCCGGCTCGCCCGAATCGCCTACGCCGCGACCGAGAAATTCGGCCATGCGCGCGACGACGTCGACTACTGCTGCATGCCGCTGTTCCACGGCAACGCGATCATGGCGCTGTGGGCACCGGCGCTGGCCGTCGGGGCGACGGTCGCTCTGACGCCGAAGTTCTCGGCGTCGCAGTTCCTCCCCGACGTGCGTTTCTTCGGGGCGACGTTTTTCACCTACGTCGGCAAGGCGCTGGGCTACCTGCTGGCCACCGACGAACGGCACGACGACGCTGACAACACCCTGACCCGCGGGTTCGGCACCGAGGCCGCCCCAGCGGATCAGGCCGAGTTCCGCCGCCGGTTCGGCGCCGAACTGCGGGAGGGCTACGGCTCCAGCGAGGGTGGCAACGCCGCCCAACCCGACCCGGCCGCGCCGCCGGGTGCGCTGGGTCGACCGGCCCACGCCGGCATCGCGGTGGTCGACGCGGCGACCCTGGCCGACTGCGCCCCGGCGGTGCTCGACGGGTACGGCCGGGTGCTCAACGCCGACGATGCGGTCGGCGAGATCGTCGACAAGGCCGGCGCGCTGTCCTTCGAGGGCTACTACAAGAACGACGCCGCCGACGCCGATCGGATTCGCAACGGCTGGTACTGGAGCGGCGACCTGGGCTATCTCGACGAGGCCGGCTACGTCTACTTCGCGGGTCGCCGGGGCGACTGGATCCGGGTCGACGGTGAGAACACCTCCGCGCT
>JBDTKT010000238.1:0-4253 GCA_039935195.1 Mycobacterium sp. | reverse complement strand
GAGTGGCCGGTTGTCCGAGACGCCCGCGTACGGTTCCTGGCTGCTCGGTCGCGCGTCGGAAAGCATGCGCCGCCGCCGGGTGCGGATCCAGCTCATCCTGACGGTGTCCATCGTGGTGGCGAACCTGATCGGTCTCACGATGGCCTTGATGCTGGTGACGGTGGCGATTCCGGTGCCCAGCGTTTTCACCGATGCGCCGTGGTGGATCGCTTTCGCGGTCACGCCCGGTTACGTGACCGCCGCTCTGGTCGTCGGCGCCTATCGGATCACCAGGCAAATTGTGCTCGCGTTGCGTTGGGCCATCGAGCGGCGCCAGCCCAGCCCCGCCGACGAGCGTTTTATCTTTATCGCGCCGTGGCGGATGGCGGTGACCCACCTGGTGCTGTGGGGAATCGGAGCCGCGCTACTGACCACGCTGTACGGTCTCGCGAATCACGAGTTCATCCCGAAGATTGCGGCCTCGGTGTGTTTCTGTGGCGTCACGGTGGCCACCCTCAGCTACCTGTCGACCGAGTTCGCGCTGCGACCCGTGGCCGCCCAGGCCCTCCAGGCGGGGCGCAGGCCGCGACGGTTCGCCCCGGGCATCCTGGGCCGCACCATGACGGTGTGGCTGCTCAGTTCAGCCGTGCCCGTCATCGGGATCGCCCTGACCGCGATCTTCGCGCTGTGGTTCCGGAATCTGACCATGACGCAGTTCGGGGTGGCGGTACTCATTCTGGCGGCCACGACGCTGACCTTCGGGTTCCTGCTGATGTGGATTCAGGCCTGGCTCATCGCGACGCCGGTGCGGATGGTGCGCGCGGCCCTCAGGCGTGTCGAGGGCGGCGACCTGCGGGGTGACCTGGTGGTGTTCGACGGCACCGAACTCGGGGAACTGCAAAGCGGTTTCAATGCGATGGTCGTCGGTCTGCGGGAACGGGAACGGGTGCGCGATCTGTTCGGTCGCTATGTGGGTCGCGAGGTCGCCGCAGTCGCCGAGCGGGAGCGGCCGCGACTCGGTGGTGAAGAGCGCAGTGTCGCGGTTGTTTTCGCCGACATCGTCGGCTCGACACAGTTGGTGACCAGCATGCCGGCCACCGAGGTGGTGCAGTTGCTGAACCGTTTCTTCGCGGTGATCGTCGATGAAGTTGACCGTCACCAAGGGTTGGTCAACAAGTTCGAGGGCGATGCATTGCTTGCTGTGTTCGGCGCCCCGAACCACCTCGACAATCCTGAGGACGAGGCGCTCGCCGCCTCCCGCGCTATTCTGCAGCGATTGGCCGACGAGGTCCCGGAATGCCAGGCGGGCATCGGCGTAGCCGCCGGCTGGGTCGTCGCAGGCAACATCGGTGCCAAAGAGCGCTTCGAGTACACCGTGATCGGCGAGCCGGTCAACGAGGCGGCAAGGCTGTGCGAGTTGGCGAAAAACCGGCCGGTCCGGCTGCTGGCCTCAACGAAGACCGTCCAGATGGCGAGCGAAGCAGAGCGGTCCCGCTGGTCTTCCGGCGAAACAGTCCTGCTGCGCGGTTACGACCGGCCGACCACGCTGGCTGTCCCCCGCTAACCCGCCCGGCTGTCGCTGAGCAACGCCTCCGCCGCGGCAAGGGCGGTGTCGACGGTGCTGAACGCCTGAGTGTCATAAGCCGCCTGGTCCGGGATCACCGCGCCGCCGGGATCGACGAGGAGGCCGTGCTTGCCGTCGGCCCGCAGTTCGTCGGCCAGGTCCGCGAGCAGGCCGCGGGCCGACTCGCTGATCGCGTCCAGACGCGAGACGTCCAGGATCGCAGCATCGAATCCGGCCCTGTCGCCGGTAACGGTCCGCACCACCTGCTCGGCGCCCGCGAACAGCAGGTCGCCGTGCACCTCGTACACCCGAACGCCGAATCGGGGGGTGTAGACGCCCCTGATGGCTGAATGGGCCTGGCTGCTGACCGTGAGGAAGTGCAACCCAAGCTGCTGGGACAGGCTGCGGCACAACAAGACTCCGCGAACGCTATTGCCCTTGGTGTCCACCAGTGGCGAATAGACGCCGATTCCGAGCTGGCCGGGCAGCACCGCCACGATACCGCCGGCCACACCACTCTTGGCGGGCATGCCGACCGCACTGACCCAGTCGCCGGCGGCGTCGTACATACCGCAGGTCACCATCACCGACAGCGTGCGCCGCACCACCGACACATCGGTCACCCGCCGCCCGGTCAACGGGTTGAGGCCGCCGCGGGCCAGCGTGGCGGCCATCCGGGCCAGGTCGGTGCTGGTGACCTTCAACGAGCACTGCCGGAAATAGACGTCGAGGACTTCGTCGGGATCGGCGTCCAGTGCTCCGAAACTGTCCAGCAGGTAGGCGATCCCACGATTTCTGCTCCCGTTGGCGCGTTCAGAGCGGTAGACCTGCTCGTCGAACTCCAGACCGCGCCCCGCGCAGGCCGAGTAGAAGTCGCGGATCAAGTCGAAGCGGTCGTCCGGATTCTTTCCCGGGATCAGCGAGCAGGCCACAATGGCGCCCGCGTTGATCATCGGGTTCTTCGGGACGTTGGTGGCCGGATCCACGCTGATCTTGTTGAACGCTTCGCCGGAGGGTTCGACACCGATCCTCGCATCGACAGCGGATTCCCCCAGCTGGTCCAACGCCAGGGCGTAGGTGAACGCCTTTGATATCGACTGCATCGTGAACTGCAGACCGGCGTCGCCCGACTCGTAGACGTAGCCGTCGGACGACGACAGCGACAGGCCGAATCCCGTCGGGTCAACCCGGGACAGCTCCGGAATGTAGCTCGCCAGTGCGCCTTCGGCGATAGCGGCATGCTCGGCGCGTATCTGATCCAAATATCGCTGCACGAGCGCCGCCACTGCTCGATGGTAGCCCGGCGAGATGACCGGCCGGCCGATTCGGCCGCGCACCGCCGTGTCGGATTTCCGCTAGTGTTGCCGACCCCCGCGTGACATCGTTATACCGTGCACGAAGACTTCGACCGCTGCTACCGTGCCGTTCAGTCCAAGGACCCAAGATTCGACGGCTGGTTCGTCACAGCCGTGCTGACCACACAGATCTACTGCCGGCCCAGCTGCCCGGTGCGCCCGCCGCTGGCGCGGAACGTTCGCTTCTATCCGACGGCGGCAGCCGCACAGCGGGCCGGCTTTCGGGCCTGCAAACGTTGCCGGCCCGACGCCTCCCCGGGTTCTCCGGAATGGAATATCCGCGGTGACGTGGTGGGCCGGGCGATGCGCCTGATCGCTGACGGCACAGTGGACCGGGAGGGGGTGGCGGGGTTGGCCGGTCACGTCGGGTACTCCACCCGCCAGTTGCAGCGGGTACTGCAGTCCGAGGTCGGCGCCGGGCCGCTGGCCTTGGCCCGGGCACAGCGGATGCAGACCGCCCGGGTGTTGATAGAGACCACCGACCTGCCGTTCAGCGATGTCGCGTTCGCAGCCGGGTTCACCAGCATCCGTCAGTTCAACGACACCGTACGCGTGGTCTGCGCTACCACCCCGACGATGCTGCGGCGACGCGCGTCGAGCCAGCTCGCCCGCGGGGCACCCGGCCCCGGGTCGCTGTCGCTGCGACTGCCCGCGCGCACCCCGTTCGCGTTTGAAGGCGCCTTCGGCCATCTCGCGGCGTGCGCGGTGCCCGGCTGCGAGGAGGTGCGCGACGGGGCATACCGTCGCACGCTGCGCCTGCCCCACGGCAACGGTGTCGTCGAGCTGACCCCGGGCCCCGACCATGTGCGGTGCCAGCTGGCCGTCGACGACTTCCGAGACCTTTCGGCCGCGATCAGTCGCTGCCGGCGCCTCCTCGACCTCGACGCCGACCCGGAGGCCGTAGTGGAGACCCTGGCGGGTGATCCCATGCTGCGCGAGCTCGTGGCCAAGGCACCCGGCCAGCGCATTCCGCGCACCGTCGATGAAGTCGAGCTCGCCGTGCGGGTCGTCCTGAGCCAGCAGGTCTCGATCAAGGCGGCGCGGACGCACGCCCACCGGCTTCTGCTCGCCCACGGCCAGCCGATCGCCGACCCCGGCGGCGGGCTGACCCACGTCTTTCCACCGGCGGACCGGCTGGCCGAGCTTGACCCGGCCGAGTTGGCGCTCCCGCATGCCCGCCGGCGAACCCTGACCACGCTCGTCGCGGGACTTGCCGATGGCAGCATCGTCTTGGACACCGGCTGCGACTGGGACCGCGCCCGGCGGCAGTTACGAGCGTTGCCGGGCGTCGGCCCGTGGACCGTGGAGGTCATCGCCATGCGTGGACTCGGCGACCCCGACGCCTTCCCGGTAGC
>JBDTKT010000237.1:0-3815 GCA_039935195.1 Mycobacterium sp. | reverse complement strand
ACGGTACCTGTGCTCGACATCGTGTACCAGATCTCTCCGATCGCGACGCTGTTGCAACAACCGCCTATTTCGGCAGGTCGCCCAGAAGTTTGTTTTTCGCAGCCTGAAATTCCGTGTCCGATATTGTCCTGGTGTACAAAAGCTTCTGCAGGTTCTGCAGCGCCTTGGCAGTGTCGGGATTGGCGATCGCGTTGATTTGAGCTGCAACGGCGCTGTTATCTGTAGGCATGTTGACATTCACCACCGTCTGACCCGAAACCGCGGCCGCGGCCACCGCTGAGTTCGCAGACTGGCCTGACAACTCGCCTCGTTGCTTGATCGCTTTGTCTGTCGGGCCCTCACCCCGAACGAGGTACACACCCAGTACCAACGACACCACTGAAACAAGGATCGCACTAGCGACTGGCGACTCAGTCCCTTCAGGTTGTTCGCCGAAGAAAAGGCTCAATATAGCCATCACGCCGAGAATAATGAGCCCGATTCCCCAGCGCCGATGAGCCGACTTCGCCGCAAACGGCCTACGCGGCGGACGACGGTCGCCCGTCCACCTCAACCCGCCCCAATACTTGGTGCCGCCGGATTCTGAATTGTTGTCCGTCGCTGAGTTTGCCGATGTGGGCGTCATTGGGAATGTCGTTGTGTTTGGTGTGGGAAGGCCCCGCCCGGGGTTTTCGGGCGGGGCCGTGGTCGGTGTGGTGACGCCGTGGTCGGTGTGGTGACGGCTAGTCGCCGCTGGTTTCGGTGATCGCGGCGCGGGCGGCTTTCTCGTCGACGATTGCCTGGTTCCGTGCGAACGCGGCGGTCAGGGCGGCGACGGCGAGGTTGTTGACGGCCCTGGGGTATCCGCGTGATGCGTTGTGGATCAGGGCCGTGGCATCGGTACTGAACAGGGTGTCATCGCGGCCGGCGAGTTTGAGGTGGTGGCTGATATAGCTGCTGGTTTCCTCGCTCGTCATGCCGGAGATCGCGTAGCGGACAGCGATGCGTTGATCGAGGGCGGCGAGGACGCCGAGGCGTAGGCGCTGTTTCAGGGTTGGCTGTCCGACGAGGATGACCGCGAATGGGGAGCCGGAATCCATGTCGTGGTTGGTTAGCATCCGGACGGCTTCCATCTGGGATGTGTCCAGGAGGTGCGCTTCATCGATGACAACTGTTGGTGTGCGGCCTTTCTCAGCGTATTCGGCTGCGAGCGCGTCTGCTGCTTGCGGGGCCAGGGTCGCGGTGTAGAACGATGGGACGTGTCCGAGGGCCGCGACGATGTGGTGCAGCATGCCGCGAACCCCGATCGACGGGTTGGGCAGATAGATCACCTGGTGCCTGGAGTTGTCCAGGGCTGCGGTGGCGGCGCGGACTGCGACGGTTTTCCCGGCCCCGACCTCGCCGGTGACCACGCCGATAGCGTGTTGCTCGATGCACCAGGTGATGCGGGCGACGGCTTCGCCGTGCCCGGCGCTTCGGTGCAGCATTCCCGGGGCCAGACTCCGCCCGAACGGCATCCGGCCGAACCCGTAGTGGTCCTGCAATCGTTGGATGCTCATGCCGTTTCCTCCCGCCGGCCGGTGTCGCCGTCGGCGAGGTCGTCGAGCGACATCTGACCGGGCAGTTGCCCGGGGCCACCGGCGCGGCCGTAGAGGGCGTCGTAGCCGATGCGCTCATCTGCTTGCCGCTGCCGGTGGTCGTCGGCGGCGACGAGGTTCAAATAGTCGATACCGGTGACCGGCGGCGAGGCCGCCGGGGTCTCCGGGCGCGCTTTCGGATGGGTATGGCGTCCGATCACGTGCGGGATCGCCGCCCCGAATGTTTTGTCCTGGTAACGGACCTCGATCACGGTCATATCGAACGGGGAGAAGATCAACTCGACCCGCCGGCCGGAAAGGGCCGGTTCGACCTGGTAGGTGTTGCCGTGCAGCGACACAGTCGCGGTTTTCGTGACGGTGCGCAGCTCGGACCATTTGAATGCCTCGGCCAGATCCGGGCCGGACGGCAACGCAGGCAGGTGCCCTGTCTCGGCCCAAAAAGTGTCCCACCGATCGATCGGAGCGCGGCCGGTCTCCGAGTGCACCGCGCGGTGATAGACGGTCTCCACCCAAGCCGTGAACAGCCGGTTGACCTCGGCCAGGGCCGCGGCCGGTGCGGGGTGGGCCTCGACGATTTTGTCGATCGCATCGTCCGTGACCTCGATCAGGAACTGGTCACGCACGGTGCGAAAAAACCTTTCGATTTTGCCCTTTCCCTGCGGCCGATACGGGGTCGCATGCACCAGCCGGACCCCGAGTTTCCCGCAGGCACGCAGCAGCCACGCATCCACATAGGCCGCCCCGTTGTCGACATAGAGCATTTTTGGCACACCCCTTGACGTGAGCGCCTTCTCGAACGCGGCCGACAGACGCACGGTGTCCTCGGCGAAGCCGAATCGGTAGCCGGTGACCAGCCGGGTGTGGTCGTCGATGAACGCGAACAGATACGTCTTCCGCCCCGCGATGCGCGGCCCGTGCAAAGCGTCACCGGCCCAGCGTTCGTTCGGCTCGGTGGCCTCGAAGCGGCCGAACACCTCGCCGGTGATCCCGGCTCCCGGCCCCATCAACTCGCGGCGGTGAAACAGCCGCAACAGCGTGGACTCCGACGGCGACCAGCCCGTCGAGGACCTCAAAATCCGGGCGACCTGCGCGGCGGTCCGCCCCGGGATCTCCGCCTTCAACCCCGCCGCCAGATCCAGGGTCTGCCCGTCGGTGCGCGGCCCGGTCTGACGGACCGACGGCACCAAAGCATCAAACCCGCCGGCCCGGTAGGAGCGGATCCACCGGTCCAGATGATCCCGCGAGTAACGGACCTTCCCGACAAACGGATGATCATGGGCCTGTTTCGCGATCGCCCGCACGATCGGGCCGCGCTGCCGACCCGTCAATGTCGGATCCAACGCGGGACAGATCACCTGGTAACGGAACAACGCCACCCGCTGCGCCCGCCGCCTGGCCTCGATCCGGCCGCTCTCCTGCTCACTCATCACTCACATCTCCTCGGCGAATGCGCCCGGCACGAGTTGCCAGGCAGCGCTTGACGCGAGGATCGCGGTTATGGCTGGACTTCGGCAGGGGCGACTCGTGTTGCGAACCCAGACCCATTGCGCCCCGGCCAATCCGGGGAAAGAAGCCGACCAGTCGAACACGCCACCGCGACCCCGGCCGCCGTCACCTCACCGAGCAGACCAGCCGGGCCGAACCGGGCCGTGATCGCAGCCATGGCGGCCCCGACCGCGGCGAGCATGTCCCGCCACGGGCCGCCCGCTCCCACCGGAACCGGCTGATCGATCCCCGCCGCGGCGCTCGCCGCGAGGAACACCGCACGCACCGGCTCCAGCCGGCCAGCCATGCGGCGCAGCCAGCCCCGCACCGTGCCCACCGGAACCCCGACCGCGACGGCGATCCGACGATGACCCCAACCCTGGCCGCGCAATGCCAGAGCGGACCACACGATCGTCGCCGACCAGCCGCGCCGCACCAGCATCGACGCCGGCAACAGCACGTGCGTCACCGAACAATCAACACACCGGGCCCGCCGCGGACGCACCGCGGCCAGGCCATGCACCCGACGTGGACGAGCCCACCCCCACGGCCCGAGCACACCCGGACAAACCGGGCAGTCGATCTGCCTGTTCGAAAGTCTGGACTCGACCGAAACCAAATCAGCCTCTACCGTCACCAACGGGTGCCTCCGCGCATCCAGGCACGGCCCTCCCGCAGCGGTCCAACCCAGAACGACGGCGGGAGGGCCGTGGTCCATGAAAACCAGGTCATCGACACACTGACGGTGCCGAC
>JBDTKT010000236.1:0-20784 GCA_039935195.1 Mycobacterium sp. | reverse complement strand
CCCGGGCCGGCGCCCGCTGAGGCAGTCGCCGCGACGGGGCCGGGCCAGTGAGGCGCGCAATGACCGCTCCCGGCGGGCTGAGCAAGCCGAATCGCCTGGCACCGGGTCGCGTGGTAGGTCTGGCGCGCCACCGGATGTGGCAGGCGTTGGTTCTGCTGCTGGCCGCGCTGACACTGAGTTCGTGCGGCTGGCGCGGGATTTCCAACGTGGCGCTGCCCGGCGCCGTGGGCTCGGGTTCCGACTCCTACGTCGTCTACGCGCAGATGCCGGACACGCTGGCGCTCAACGGCAACAGCAAAGTGATGGTGGCCGACGTCTGGGTCGGATCGGTTCGCGCGATCACCCTGAAGAACTGGGTTCCGGTGTTGACATTGGGCCTGAAAAAGGGCGTCAAGTTGCCGAAGAACGCCACCGCCAAGATCGGGCAGACCAGCCTGCTGGGCTCTCAGCATGTGGAACTGGCTGCGCCACCGGATCCGTCGCCGCAGTCGCTGAACGACGGCGACACGATTCCGCTGAAGAACGCCTCGACGTATCCCACTTTCGAACAGACGCTGGCCAGCCTGTCCTTGATTCTGCAGGGTGGCGGCGTCGCGAATCTGGAAGTGCTGCAGGACGAGCTTTACAACGTCCTGAATGGGCGAGCCCCGCAGATCCGGGCACTGCTCGGCAAGCTGGACACCTTCACTTACCAGCTCAATGAGCAGCGCGATGACATCACCCACGCCATCGACAGCACCAACCGGTTGCTGGCCCAGGTGGCCAGCCGAGCCGACGTGCTGGATCGGGTGCTCACCGAAGTCCCGCCGCTGATCAAACATTTCGCGGACCCGGGCTATCAGCAGAACCTGGTCAATGCATTCGATGCGCTGGGCCGGCTCAGTGCCGTCACCGACCAGTATCTGCGTCCAGCGCGCAAAAACCTGCATACTGACCTGCAGTCACTGCAGTGTCCGTTGAAGGAACTGGAGAAGGCCGCGCCTTATGTGCCGGACCTGCTGAAGTTCGTCTTCAGCATCGCCCCGGTCGATGCGGCTCCGAAGTCGATCCGCGGTGATTACATCAACGTTTCGCTCCTGGCCGACGTGACGTACTCATCGATCGATAACGCGTTGTTCACCGGGACCGGATTGTCGGGCTCGCTGCGCGGGCTCGAGCAGTCGTTCGGCCGTGACCCGGAGAATATGCTCCCCGACGTCAGGTACACGCCGAACCCGCTCAGTGCTCCCGGCGGGCCGTTCATTGAAAGGGGGGACCGCAATTGCTAACCCACATGATCAAGCGTCAGCTGGTCCTGTTCGGAATCATCACGGTGTTCGCCCTAACCATCCTGGGCGGGTACTACCTGCGGATTCCCACCCTGCTCGGCATCGGCCAGTATCAGCTCAAGGCGGACTTGCCGGCGTCGGGAGGGCTCTATTCCACGGCGAACGTCACCTATCGGGGGAGCACCATCGGCAAGGTCACTTCCATTGAGCCGTCCGAGCACGGAGCCCAGGCCAGCCTGAGTATCGACAGCGACTTCAAGATTCCGGTCGACGTCACAGCGAACGTGCACTCGGTTTCCGCGGTCGGTGAGCAGTACCTGGACCTGGTGTCGACGGCCCGTTCCGGGCCATACCTGTCGTCCGGCCAAACTATCACCAAGAGCACGGTGCCCAGCGAGATCGGGCCGTTGCTGGACGCGGCCAACCGGGGGCTGGCGGTGCTTCCCAAGGAAAAGATCAGCTTGCTGTTGGACGAGACATCGCAGGCGGTCGGCGGGCTGGGCCCCGCGCTGCAACGACTGGTCGACGCGACCCAGGCGATCGCGGGTGACGCCAAGGCGAATCTCGCCGACTTCCATGACATCATCGTGAACTCCGGACCGATCCTGGATAGCCAGGCGAACTCGGGTGACGCGATCGAGCGGTGGGCCCGCAACCTGAACAGCTTGTCCGGACAGGCCGCGGAGAAGGACCAGCAGCTCAAGAGCGTCCTGCGCCAGGCGGCACCGTCGGCCGACCAGATCAACGCGGTGTTCGGCGACGTGCGTGAGTCGTTGCCCGAGACGCTGGCAAATACCGTGATCGTGACGGAGATGGCTAAGCGCTACTACAAGAACGTCGAGCAGCTGCTGGTGCTGCTGCCCCAGCTCGGCACCGAGCTGCAGACGGTCACCTCGACGTATAGCGACCGGGCCGGGCTGAACATTCCGGGCGGGCTGCTCAACCCGCCCCCGGCCTGCTTCACCGGCTACATGCCGGCTTCCGAGTGGCGCTCACCTGCGGACACCGCCGCCGCGGAGATGGTGGACAATACCTACTGCAAGATCCCGATGGACGACCAGAATGTCGTACGAGGTGTACGTAACATCCCGTGCGTAGATGTCCCGGGTAAACGCGCAGCCACGCCGAAAGACTGCCGCAGCGATATGCCCTACATCCCGGCCGGCACCAACCCGTGGTACGGCGATCCCAACCAGATCCGCAACTGCCCGGCACCGGGTGCTCGCTGCGATCAGCCGGTTGAACCGGGCCACGTGATACCCGCCCCGTCGATCAACACCGGCCGCATCCCAGCACCCGCCGACCGGGTGGTCGGAACGCCACCACCGGTCAGTGACCCGTTGCAGCGGCCGGGATCGGGTAGCGTTCAGTGCAACGGACAGCAACCCAACCCGTGTATCTACACTCCGAATGGCGGGCTCGGCACAGCGGTCTACAGCCCGCAAAGCGGCGAGGTGGTCGGCCCGGACGGGGTTAGATTCTCCGCCGAAAACTCGAAGAACACAGGAGACGACGGATGGAAGGAGATGCTGGCGCCAGCCGGCTGATCCCAGCCGACCAGCCCGGCACCGCGGTAAGCACTGAGGATCCTGCGCTGACGAGCGCCGCACCGTCACGACGGCCGTCTAGGCTCCGTGGTCGCGGCATGGTCGGTGTCTGTGCAGTGCTGTTAGCGTTGGCCGCGGCCGTGGCTACGGGCGGTTACGCGGCGGTGCGCTCTCACCACGAGAGTCTGGCGCTGGCCCGCGACAACGCCGTGGCCATCGCGGCCGCCAAGGACTGCGTCGCCGCGACCCAGGCGCCCGACTCTGAGGCCCTGATGGCCGCGCAGCAGAAGATCATGGAATGCGGCACCGGTAATTTCGCTGCCCAGGCTGCGGTGTACGCCCCAATTATCATTGGGGGCTACCAAGCCGCCAAGGTCCACGTGAAAGTGGCGGAGATTCGTGCGGCGGTGGAGCGCGATAACGACGACGGCTCGGTCGATCTGCTGGTGGCGATCCGCGTCAAGGTCGACAACGTCGAGGCGGAGGGTAGAGAGTTCGGTTACCGGTTGCGGGTGCAGATGGCACGCGAGGCCGGCGAGTACAAGATCGCCCGGCTCGACCAGGTGGCGAAGTGACCGCGGTGCTGGACAAACCGGAGAATGCGCACAGTCCGGAAGTTCCTCAGGAGTTCGGCCAGCTAGCGCTCGACGCGCCCGTGCCGTGGTGGGCCCGGGCGGCGGCGTTGACTATCGACGTGCTGCCCGGAGCGGCGGTGTTAATGACGATGGCGTTGGCCGCCGCAGCCGTTCCGCAGTACGGCCCATGGTGGTGGTCGTTCGTCTCGGCCGCCGGACTTACGATATTGCTGATTGTGGGCAATCGCTGGCTGCTTCCGGCGGCCACCGGGTGGAGCCTGGGCCGTGCGGCCCTGAACATCACCCTGGTGCGGAGTGGCGACGCCGCAATGGGCTCGGTCGGTGTGCGGCGTCTGCTACTCCGCGACTTGGCGCACCTACTCGATACGGCGTCCGTTCTCGTAGGTTGGCTATGGCCGCTGTGGGATCGCCGTCGCCGCACATTCGCCGACATGCTGGCGCACACCGAGGTTCGGCGGGCAAGACTGCCGCGGCTCGCGCGAAACATACCGATGTTGGTGGCGCTAGCGTTCCTGACCGCGGCGCTGGTGTGCACCATGGGTGCCGCCGCCAGCTATCTGGTGGTTTACCAAAATCAGCAGTCGAGCAACCAGGCCCGCGCTCAGATCGCGCTGCAGGGTCCGAAGATCATCGAACGGATGTTGAGCTACCGTCCGGACTCGCTGGAAGCCGACTTTGCGGATGCCCAGTCGCTGGTTACAGACAACTACCGCGAACAACTGAAGACCGAACAGCAGGCGGTAGAAAAGGGTAAGCCGGTCTCCAACGAATACCGGGTAATCAACAGTGCGGTGCTGTCGGCGGCGCCGCATCGTGCCGTGATGCTGTTGATGATGCAGGGCCAGCGCGGCGACGAGAAGGCAGAGCGACTGATCAGTGCGACGGTGCGGGTGAGCTTCGCCGAGTCGGCGGCGCAGTGGCGTGTGGACGACCTCACAGTCGTGACCAAGCCACTCCCCGCTCAGGAGGGAAGTTGAGCCCGCGCCGCAGGATCGCGCCGGGCGCAGGGCCGCTTTTCACGGAGCAGACCGTGCGGCCGCCCCGGCAATGGCGGCTGCCGCTCATGCTGGCCGTGTCCGGGTTGGTCATCACGGAAGCGATCACGGTGTGCACCCTGGTCCTGATCTCACACGAGTCGCAGCACAGGGCAGTGATGAAGGACGTCGAGGTGTTGGGCGATGTCCGTTCATTCATGGCGGACTTCACGTCGATGGATCCCCTGCACGCCAACGACTATGTAGACCGGGTGCTGGCGCGCGGGACCGGTGAATTCGCCAAGCAGTATCAGGAGAAGGCGAATTTGACTTTGATCGGGGTGGCGAGGGGGGAACCGACGACCGGCACGGTTCTCGACGCCGGTGTCGAGCGGTGGAACGACAACGGCAGCGTCAACGTCCTGGTGGCCACCGAGGTCAACTTAACGTCGCGGGCCGACGAGAAGAAGACCATAAGCAGGGCATATCGCTGGCTGGTGACGGCCAAAAGGGAAGGAGACCAGTGGAAGATCAGCGAACTCGTCCAGGTGATCTGACCGACGAGGCTCCCGACGAGGTGGGGGCGGACACGGACGCCGAAGCCGACCTGGAGGACGGCGACGTCGAGACCGCCGACGCCAGCCTGGAGGACGGCGATGCCGAGACCGCCGAGGAGGCGACCACAGCTGGGTTGACCGGCGAAGATGCGGTCGCCGCCCCGCCGAGACGACGGTGGCGACTGCGGCCCGCCGCAGTGGCGGCGGTGGCGGCAGCGTTGTTTGTCGGCTCCGCGGCATTCGCGGGTGCTGCCGTGCAGCCGTATCTGGCTGATCGCGCAGTGGTAGCGACCAAGGTCGAGATCGTTCGGACCGCAGTCAAGGCGATAGGCGCGCTGTGGAATTACACGCCGGAAAACTTGGCCACACTGGTCGATCGGGCCTCGGTCTACCTCAGTGGTGACCTGGAGGCCGACTACCGCAAGTTCATCGACGCGATCGTGACGGCAAACCAGCAGGGGAAGGTCACTGACAGCACCGAGATCGTCGGTGCCGCAGTGGAATCTCTTGACGGCTCGGAGGCCACCGTACTGATTTATACCAACACGGCGGCCACCAGCGAATTGACGAGGTCCATCCCAGCGCTGAAGTACCAGTCCAGCCGACTGTTCATGAGACGCGACAACAATCGTTGGGTGATCACCAGAATGCCGACGATCACCTCGCTGAACTTGACACCTCAGTTGTAAGCCGGCCGAGCCGCCAGCGCACAACGCCAATTCGAAGCCACTTCCAACCCATGCCCGCCGACCGGATTGCCTCACCACTTTCTGAGCGGCTGACGGTGACGGCGCTGCTGCTGCTCACGTTCGGCACCGGACTGGTCGACGCGATCAGCGTCCTGGTGCTGGGCCACGTGTTCGTTGCGAACATGACCGGCAACGCGATCTTCCTCGGCTTCCTGTTCGTGCCGCACGCCGGCGTCGACCTGACCGCGGCGGTGGTGGCGTTCTTCGGGTTCGTGGGCGGCGCGATCATCGGCGGCCGACTGGTGCGCCTGCTGTGGCGCAACACGCGGCGGTGGTTGACGGTGGCACTGGGCACCGAGATCGTGCTGCTGGTCGTGCTCTCGATCCTGGCCGGAGCCGGCGTGCTGCGCTACCACGACGGAACCAAACTGGTGCTGATCGCCGGTCTGGCGGTGGCGTTCGGGCTGCAGAACTCGACGGCGCGGCAGTTCGGCATCCAGGAGCTTTACACCACCGTGCTCACCTCGACAATCGTTGGCATCGGCGTGGACAGCCGACTGGCCGGCGGCACCGGCCGTCGCGAAAAGCTGCGCTACGGAGTCGTTTTGGCGATGACGGTCGGAGCCATCACCGGAGCCACCCTGTCCCGGGTGATGGTCGCACCGGTGATCGCATTGGCCGCCGCGCTGGTATCGGTGAGCTTGCTGCTATTCCGGTTCGGGTAGCATTTTCGAGCCACCCTGGACTCGCCGGTTCGGCGGGTGCGGTGGTTCGGTCCTAGTTGAACGCCAGCCAGCCGGGCAGTGCGCGTTCGTGCGCGTCGCAAAGCACCTGGCGCGTGTCGCACGATCCCTTGGGGACACCCGCACCGGCCCACATGCCGCCGGTGTCGCGGCGCAACACGATCGACGACGACGAGCCGCCGTCGAGCAGAATCGCGGTGTCACTTCCCAGGCCGCGGAACAGGTCCTGCATGTTGTCCGGGGTGTAGCTGCCGCCCTGGAAGACGTACATTTCGTCTCTGGTTTTGGAGTAGGCGAGCGCGGTGCGCGCCGCACTCGGCCCGCCGTCGTTGAGTTGGCCGGTGTTGCCCGGCGCCAACAGTCCCAGGCCGCTCACCGCGACGAACCGGTCGCCCCGGTCGACCAGTGCGGTGACGACCGGCCCGCCAGCGTCGTAGTCGCCGCCGTCGCGGCCGCCACGCGGCCACACCACGTACGGCGCGCCACGGGTTGGCAGGATCATCGTGGTCAGCGTCGACCAGTGCTCGTTCCCGCCGGAGAGCCCCTGCTTGCCGGCGTAGGGGACGGTGCCGGTCACCGCCTGGTTGGCGCGGCCCCGCCCGTGGGTGTTGTCGACGTAGGCGCCCAGTGGCGAACTGCATTTCGTCGATCGCCACGAACCGCCCCGCTGGCCGCGGATGTCAAAGAAGTTGGCGTTGATAGCGACCGTCGGCTGCCCCAGCACCTTCCAGGCCTGCAGCGGCGAGTACACCTCCGACGCCTGGAGCAGGCCCTCGTGCGTGCGGGCCCGCGGATCGCGTTCGCAACGCGCCTGGTAGCCGCTGTGGGTGTCGACCAGCAGTCGCGGCTCAATCCGCTGCGACGCCGCCTTGAGAATCATCAGGTGCCCGCCATTGGCCATTTCGTACCAGTTGCCGGCGGCGTCGAGCATCGGCGCGGCATGCCCACCGCCGAAGTTGTAGACCAGGTAGGAGCCCTGGGTGTTGGCGATCGCCGCGGCCAGTTGGTCGCGCCCGTCAGCCGCGCGGGCCACCGGTTGCCCAGCACTGGTCATCAGCGCAATGCACAACACCACGGTGGCGCAGCCGGCCACCAGGCGCCGAACGGCTTCGGCGGGACGTCTGCGGTGGTGCGCCACGGTCACCCCTCGGGTGGTCTGGGTTGGTACGGCAACCACCAACGGTAACAACACAAATCACACTGTCAACTTTTGTAACAGCGAGATTCCGTTGTGGTCGCGGTCCAATGACGTTGCGGCGCTGCGCGTTCAGTCGCCGAGCCGGCCGTGCATCGCCCAGATCAGGATCTCCGAGGGCGCGTCAGCGGTCACCCGCCGGCTACCGCCGCCGCCGGCGAAGCGGACCGCGTCGCCGGAGTCGAGCCCCCCGGCGCCTTCCAGGGTGATCCGGCCGAGCGGGACGAACAGGTGCAGGTACGGCGCATCGGGCAATTCGACGCCGTCGCCGGGCTGCAGTCGGGCGCCGTACAGCGTCGCGCGGGTGTTGCCGATCGTTATCGCGGCACTGCCGTCCCTGCCGGATGCGATGGTGACCAGCCCGCCGCCCAGCAGTACGTCGCCGATCTCCTGCTGCTGGTATCCCGGCGTGCGGCCGGGGGCGTCCGGGATAACCCACATCTGGACGAAGTGCACCGGTTCGTCGGCCGATGCGTTCTTCTCGGAGTGCAGGATGCCCGTTCCGGCTGACATCCGCTGAGCCAGCCCGGGCCGGATCACCCCGGAGTTGCCGATCGAGTCGCGGTGCTCGAGCGCTCCGCTGAGCACCCAGGTGACGATCTCCATGTCGCGGTGCGGGTGGGTCTCAAAGCCCGCTCCGGCACCGACGATGTCGTCGTTGTTGACCAACAGCAGCCCGTGGTGGGTGTTGTTCGGATCGTAATAGTCGTTGAACGAGAACGAATGCCGCGAGTTCAGCCAGGTCGTTCGGGTGGCCGCCCGATCCGCGGCACGCTGTACGTCGACTGTTATGGCCATCGATCCAGGCTAGCGGCCGGGCGAAAAACTCAGAACGTCTTGTGTGGAACGCCGGCGGTCAAACCGCCGTCGATGATGAACTCGGTGCCGGTGGTGTACGACGATTCGTCGGACGCCAGGAACAGCACCGTCTGCGATACCTCATCCGGGTCGGCGCCGCGACCCAGCGGGATCTGCAGGAAGTCCTCCGGGATGCCCTCGGTCATCGGTGTGCGGATGAACCCGGGATGAATCGAGTTGGCCCGGATCTGGTGCGGCGCCAGCTCCAGCGCGACCGACTTGGTCAGACCGCGCACCGCGAACTTCGACGCCACGTAGCCGTGTAAGCCGGGGCTGCCGCGCAGGCCCTCGACCGAGGAGATGTTGATGATGGAGCCGCCGCCGGCGGCGATCATCGGGTCGGCTGCGGCCTGCATACCAAGGAAGGTGCCGGTGAGGTTGATGTCGAGGATGCGTTGCCAGTCGGCGAGCGCGAAACCCTGCAGGGTGTTGCCGTTGACGATGCCGGCGTTGTTGACCAGCACGTCGAGCTTGCCGAACGCTTCCACCGCGGTCTGGACGGCCGTCTGCCATTGCTGCGGATCGGTGACGTCGAGGTGCACGAACCGCACGGCGTCACCCAGGTCCTCGGCCAGCGCGGCGCCCTGGTCGTCGAGGATATCGGCGGCGACGACGCTGGCGCCCTCAGCGACCAAGGCGCGTGCGTGAGCAGCGCCCATACCGCGAGCACCCCCGCTGATCAATGCGACTTTTCCCGTTACTCGGCCCATGGCGGATCAGGCTACCCGGCTCGGTCCGGCGGACTACGGGGTCTTGTGTGGAATGCCGATGCTCAGCCCACCGTCCACCACGATATCGGCGCCGGTCATGTACGAGGATTCATCGGAGGCCAAGAACACCACGCTCGACGATATCTCCGGGGACTTCGCCCCGCGGCCAAGGGGAATCTGCAAGGCATCGTCGGGGATGGCGATCGCCATGCGGGTGCGGACCAGACCGGGGAGAACGGTGTTGACGCGGATGCTGTACGCGGCCAACTCAAGTGCTGCGGCCTTCGCCAGACCCCGCACCGCCCACTTCGACGCGACGTAGCTATACAGGCCAGGGCTGCCACGCATGCCTTCGACAGACGAAATATTGATGATCGACCCGCCACCCGCGGCTTTCATCGGCGCGACGGCAGCCTCGATACCGAGGACGGTGCCGGTGAGGTTGACTTCGATAACCTCCCGCCACCAGGCGAGGTCGAAGTTCTCCAGCATGTTGTATTTGGCGATGCCGGCGTTGTTGACCAGCACGTCGAGTTTGCCGAATGCGTCGATCGCCGTCGCGGCGGCGGCCTGCCAATCGTCGGGTTGCGTGACGTCGAGGTGTACGAAGCGGACAGCGTCACCCAGTTCGTCGGCGAGCCTTTCGCCCTGCTCGTCGATGATGTCGCCGACGACGACCTGTGCGCCCTCGGCGACCAGCGCGCGTGCGTGCGCGGCGCCCATGCCGCGAGCCCCGCCACTGATCAATGCGACCTTGCCTGCGACCCGCCCCATGGCAGTCGAGGCTACCTGGGCGGAATGCGCCACCGTTACGCTGCCCTGATGGCTACGACCCGCACGGAACGGACCTTCACCGGCGTCGGTGGGGTGCACATCGTCTACGACGTCTGGACGCCTGAGGCCACCCCGCGCGCCGTCGTCGTCCTCTCGCACGGGTTCGGCGAGCACGCCCGCCGCTATGACCACGTCGCGCAGCGCTTCGGCGAAGCCGCACTGGCAACCTACGCGCTGGATCATCGCGGGCACGGCCGGTCCGGGGGCAAGCGCGTCCGATGTCGGGACATCTCGGAGTACACCGGGGATTTCCACACCCTGGTCGGCATCGCCGCCCAGGAGCATCCCGGTGTGCCGTGCGTGGTCCTCGGCCACAGCATGGGCGGTGCGATCGTCTTCAGCTACGGTGTCGACCACCCCGACGACTATCGGCTGATGGTGCTGTCCGGCCCGGCGGTGGACATGACCGACACGGTGTCGCCGTTACTGGCGTTCGTCGGGAAAGCGGTGGGCGCGTTCGCCCCCGGGATGCCGGTGGAGCAACTCGACAGCAGCCTGGTGTCCCGTGACCCCGAGGTGGTCACCGCTTACCGGAGTGACCCGCTGGTGTGGCAGGGCAAGGTTCCGGCCGGCGTCGGCCGGGTGCTGCTGAAGGTCGCGGACACGATGGAGCAGCGGGCCGCGTCACTGACCGCACCGCTCCTGGTCGTGCACGGCGAACAGGACGGGTTGGTGCCGGTAGCGGGCAGCCGGCGACTGGTCGCGTGCGTCGGATCCGCCGATGTGGAGCTTAAGGTCTACCCAGGCCTCTACCACGAGGTGTTCAACGAGCCGGAGCGCGACACGGTGCTCGACGACGTGGTGGGCTGGATCGACGCGAGGCTGTGACGGTGCCGCCCGGACCTGTCGTCGGGGCGGTCTAGCGTTTCAGCCATGACGGCGCAGATGACCAACGACGACAAGATGTTGTCCCGCATCGCCGCACTGCTGCGCCAGGCGGAGGGCACCGACAACGTCCACGAGGCCGAGGCGTTCCTGGCGGCGGCGCAGCGGCTGGCCACCGCGACCTCCATCGACCTTGCGGTGGCCCGTTCGCATGCGCCGTCCCGGTCGGCGGCCACCGCCCCGGTCCAGCGCACCATCACCATCGGGCCGGCCGGTACCCGGGGTCTGCGCACCTATGTGCAGCTGTTCGTGCTGGTCGCCTCGGCTAACGATGTGCGCTGCGACGTGGCGAGGAATTCGACGTTCGTGTACGCCTACGGCTTTGCCGAGGACATCGACGCCAGCCACGCCCTCTACGCCGGCCTGGTGGTCCAGATGGTGCGGGCCTCGGATACCTACATCGCGTCCGGTGCGCACCGCCCCACCCCCACCATCACCGCCCGGCTGAACTTCCAGCTGGCCTTCGGCGCCCGGGTCGGCCAGCGGCTGTCCGAGGCACGCGATGAGACCCGCCGCGAAGCGGAGCGGGGCCGACGCAGCAAGCCGGGCACCGCTATCGCCTTGCGCAACAAGGAAATCGAGTTGCATGACTACTACCGTGGCGCGTCGCAGGCGCGCGGCGCCTGGCGGGCGAACCGGGCGTCGGCGGGGTATTCGTCCGACGCGCGCCGGGCGGGGGATCGCGCCGGCCGGCGGGCCCGCCTCGGCAACAGTCCCGAACTGCCGACGGCGCGCACCCCGCTGGGCCGGTGAGCGGCCCCGGCCCGCAGGCCCCGCAGCGGGACACCCAGCGTGCCCGGGTCTACGCCGCCGAGGAATTCGTCCGCACCCTGTTCGATCGCGCCGCACAGCACGGGTCGAACAGCATCGAGTTCTTCGGCGCGCGGCTGACTTTGCCGCCGGAGGCCCGGTTCGCCTCGACGGTCGCCGTGCAGCACTACGTCGACGATGTGCTGGCATTGCCGGCGGTGCGACAGCGATGGCCGGCGGCCCGGCCGCTGTCGGTGCGGAGTCGGCGGGCCGCCACCGCGGCGCATTACGAAAATGTCGACGGCACCGGCGTTATGGCGATTCCCGAGCGGCGCGGCAGCGACTGGGCGCTGCGCGAACTGGTGGTGCTGCATGAGATCGCTCACCATCTCGGTGCGGCCGGCCCGCCGCACGGTCCGGGATTCGTCGCCACCTTCTGTGCACTGGCCGAAGCGGTGATGGGTCCGGAACTGGGGTACGTGCTGCGGGTGGTGTACGCCAAAGAAGGCGTCCGTTGACCAGTGATCACGGGTTAACGTTGGCGCATGACCCGGCAATCGAATCCCGCGAATCCTGCAGACGTCGATGCGTTTCTGGACAGCGCCCTCGGCGGCGATGACGCTGACTTGGCGGCCGCGCTGACGGCCAGCGCCGCAGCCGGGCTGCCGGCCATCGCGGTGTCGGCGCAGCAGGGAAAGTTTTTGTCGCTGTTGGCCCGCGCGGTCGGGGCGCGACGGGTACTGGAGATCGGGACCCTGGGTGGGTACAGCACCATCTGGCTGGCCCGCGGTACCGGACCGGACGGGCGGGTGTTGACCCTGGAATACGAACCGAGGCATGCGGAGGTGGCGCGCGCCAACCTGGCTCGAGCCGGGGTCGGTGACCGGGTTCAGGTTGTGGTCGGTGCGGCGTTGGACACCTTGCCGACGGTCACCGGTGAGCCATTCGACCTGGTGTTCATCGACGCGGACAAAGAGAACAACGCCGCCTACGTCGACTGGGCGGTGCGGCTGACCAGGCCGGGTGCGGTCATCTTGGTGGACAACGTGATTCGCGACGGCGAAATCCTGGCGCCGGCCAACGACCAGACCCGCGGCACCCGCCGCTGTTTGGAGTTGCTCGGCGAACATCCGAAGCTGGAGGCAGCCGCCATCCAGACCGTCGGGGTCAAGGGCTGGGACGGTTTCGCGCTCGCGGTGGTGAAATAGCCCTACCGGTGCGAAGGTGCACAGAATGCCAGCGTTAGGCGACGTGTCGTGTACAAAGATGCACGTTCGCGAGGATGGCGATGAGGTTAGCCGCAGACGGCGCCGGTGGCCGCCGAACCCACCAGCTTCCGGTACTTGGCCAGCACGCCGGTGGTGTAACGCGGCGGTGGCGGCGTGAAACCGGCGCTGCGAGAGGTGAATTCGGCCGGGTCCACCAAGATGTCCAGCGTCGCGTTGGCCACGTCGAGCCGAATCGGGTCACCGTCTCGCACGAACGCGATGGGCCCGGCGTCGACGGCCTCCGGGGCGACATGGCCGACGCACAGGCCGGTGGTGCCACCGGAGAACCGGCCGTCGGTGAGCAGCAGCACGCTCTTGCCCAGCCCGGCGCCCTTGATCCCGCCGGTGATCGCCAGCATCTCGCGCATCCCGGGCCCGCCCTTTGGGCCCTCGTAGCGGATCACCACCGCGTCACCGGCGGTGATGGAGCCGTCCTCCAGCGCGTCCAGGGCAGCCCGTTCACCGTCGAAAACCCTTGCGGTTCCTTCGAACACATCGGCGTCGAAGCCAGCCGACTTGACCACGGCACCCTCCGGCGCCAGCGACCCGTGCAGGATCGTGATGCCGCCGGTCGGGTGGATCGGATTGGTGAGCGCGTGCAGCACCTTGCCGTCGACGATCGGGGGATTGAGCTCGGCCAGATTCTCGGCCATCGTCTTGCCGGTCACGGTCAGGCAGTCGCCGTGCAGCAGGCCAGCGTCCAGCAGGGTCTTCATCATCACCGGCACGCCACCGACCTTGTCGATGTCGTACATCACGTGCGCGCCGAACGGCTTCACGTCGGCCAGGTGCGGAACCTTCGCGCCGACCCGGGAAAAGTCCGCCAGGCTCAGGTCGACGTCGGCTTCGTGCGCGATCGCCAGCAGGTGCAGCACCGCGTTGGTCGACCCGCCGAAGGCCATCACCACCGCGATCGCGTTCTCGAACGCCTCCTTGGTGAGGATGTCGCGGGCGGTGATCCCGCGGCGCAGCAGTTCGATGACCGCCTGGCCGCTGCGGCGGGCGAACCCGTCGCGGCGCCGGTCGATCGCCGGCGGCGATGCGCTGCCGGGCAGTGACATGCCCAACGCCTCGGCGGCGCTGGCCATGGTGTTGGCGGTGTACATGCCGCCGCAGGCACCCTCGCCGGGACAGATCGAGCGTTCGATGATCTCGACATCCTCGCGGGACATCAGCCCGCGGGAGCATGCCCCGACCGCCTCGAAGGCGTCGATGATCGTCACCTCGCGCTCGGTGCCGTCGGAGAGTTGGGCGTAGCCGGGCATGGTGGAACCGGCGTAGAGGAAGACCGACGCGAGGTTCAGCCGGGCAGCGGCCATCAGCATTCCGGGCAGCGACTTGTCGCAGCCGGCCAGCAGCACCGACCCGTCGAGGCGTTCGGCGCACATCACGGTCTCGACGCTGTCGGCGATCACCTCACGGGACACCAGCGAGAAGTGCATTCCCTCATGGCCCATCGAGATGCCGTCGGAGACCGAGATGGTGCCGAATTCCATCGGGAAGCCGCCGGCTTCGAAGACGCCCTCCTTGGCAGCCTTGGCGAGTCGGTCCAGCGACAGGTTGCACGGGGTGATCTCGTTCCACGACGACGCGACCCCGATCTGTGACTTGACGAAATCGTCGTCACCCATGCCCACCGCACGCAGCATCCCGCGTGCGGCGGTCTTCTCCAGGCCGTCAGTGACGTCGCGGCTGCGGGGCTTGATGTCGGGGCTTGTCCGGGCTGCTGCGGGCTTGGAGGTCACTGTGCCAGTATGCCCGTACCGAATTGCCGGACAAAACAAATAAAATACCCCGTGGGGGTATGCGGTACAGTGGCGGAATGAAGTGTGCCGCCGCCCGTGTCGTCGCGGTCGCCGCCACGTTCGTCACCGTCATGACTGTGGGCGCCTGCCGAGCCTCGTCGCATGACGACGCCGGGTCGCGGCCGGACACCTCTATAACGGTCGGGTCGGCGCACAGCACCGAGGACGTCCGGTTCCTGCAGGACATGGTCGGGCACCACGGGCAGGCCGTCGAACTGGCCGCGCTGGTCGGAGACCACAGCAGCGATCCGCGGCTGAATGCACTCGCCCAGCAGATCGACGCTGAGCAACGGGTGGAGGTCTACGGCTTCCAGGCGCAGCTACTGCAGTGGGAGGCTCCGCCTGCCGCGGGCGACGACGCGGGGATGGTCGGCCTGGTGGATCGGGCCACGATGGCCAAGTTGGCGGCTCTGCACGGGGCGGCGTTCGAAAAACTCTGGCTGCAGTCGATGATCGAGCACCACCGCGGAGCGATCACCATGGCCCAATCGGAGATCGCAGATGGCCAAAGCCCCGACGTCGTCGGGATCGCGCAATCGGTCGCGGCTACCCAGCAGGCCGCAATCGACCGGATGAACGAGTTGGTGGTGGGCTAGATGACGACAGCGCCCGGGTATTCCTCGAATAAGGACAACCACGCCAAACGCTTGCGCCGGATCGAGGGCCAGGTGCGCGGTATCGCCAAGATGATCGACGAGGACAAGTACTGCATCGACGTCCTCACCCAGATCAGTGCTGTCAACAGCGCGCTGCGTTCGGTGGCGCTGAACCTACTCGACGAGCATCTCAGCCACTGCGTCGCCGGGGCGCTGGGCGCGGGTGGTGACGAGGCCGACGCGAAACTGGCCGAAGCCTCCGCCGCGATTGCGCGGTTGATTCGTTCCTGAGCGCTGCACCATTACCATGTGATCCGGCAGTTACGGGCAGGCGCATTGCGCGACGGACCACTCGACGCTGCCCCCACACGATGACTGTCGAAACTCGAAATACCCGCACCGGGCCGTGGACACCGCGGGTCGCGGTGCAGTTGAGCGTGCTGGCCGCCGCCGCGTTCATCTACGTCACCGCCGAGACCGTGCCGGTGGGTGCGCTTACCGCGATTGCCCGCGGCCTGTCCGTCAGCGAGGTGCTGGTCGGCACCTTGCTGGCGTGGTACGCGTTGGTTGCGGCGGTGACGACCATTCCACTGGTGCGCTGGACCGCCCGTTGGTCGCGGCGCGACACGCTGCTATTGACCCTGGTGTGCCTGACCGTCTCCCAGCTGGCGTCCGCGGTGGCGCCCAACTTCGAGGTGCTGGCCGGTGCCCGGGTGCTCTGCGCGGTCACCCACGGACTGATGTGGTCGGTGATCGCGCCGATCGCCACCCGACTGGTGCCGGCCAGTCACGCAGGTCGGGCGACCACAGTGATCTATTTCGGCACCAGCCTGGCACTGGTGTTCGGCAACCCGCTGACCACCGCGATGAGCATGATGTGGGGGTGGCGGCTGGCAGTCATGGTGGTGGCTGTTGCGGCCGCGGTCGTCACGGTGACCGCCTGGCTGATGTTGCCGCGAATGACGCCGACCAGGGCGCAGTTGGCGGCCGTCGGCCGCCCGGCCCGGCATCACCGCAACGGCCGCCTGCTGAGCCTGAGCGGGTTCACCCTGATCGCCGTGGCGGGCCACTTCATCTCCTACACATTCATCCTGGTGATCATCCGAGACGTGATCGGGGTGGAGGGGCCGGACCAGGCATGGTTCCTGGCGGCGTACGGGATCGCCGGCCTGATCGCGGTGCCGTTGGTCGCCCGGCCGCTGGACCGTCGGCCGAAGGTTGCCGTCATCACCTGCATGGCGGTGCTGACGGCTGCTTTCGCGCTGCTGGCCGCCCTGGCGTTCGGTGGTCGGCCCGGTGTCGGGGTGGCGGTGGCGGGCACCGTTGCGATCGTGCTGTGGGGGGCGACGGCGATGGCGGTGTCGCCGGTGCTGCAGTCCGCGGCGATGCGCGCTGCGCCCGAGGACCCGGACGGCGCCTCAGCGGTGTATGTGGCGGCGTTTCAGGTCGGAATCATGGCCGGGTCGCTGCTGGGCGGTCTGCTCTACGAGCGCGTCGGGGTGCCGGCGATGCTGGCGGCCTCAGCGGTCCTGATCAGTGGCGTGCTGGCCGGAGTGGCGGCCAGTCGAGGCGTGTTTGTTGTTTCCTCGCCGTCGGGCAACCGTAACGTTCACCACTATCCCGAAGATCAAACCAGCAGCTCAACGAGATGACTGTGGCGGTTCCAGGCGATTTCTGGCGTTGCGGAAAAGTTAGCTGACGTCGGTCTTGTGTAACACTTGAACAAGATTGTGACCGGAGGTACAGACATGTCGCGATGGACGCGGAGAACGCTCGTCGCTTGGTTCAGCACCGCGGGGCTGGTCGCTGGACTCACGCTCGGCACCGGACCGGCGCTGGCCGACCCGCCTCCGCCGGGTGATCCGTCGGCCGTGGGCGTCGGCCCGGTCGACCCGGCGGCACCGCCGCCCCCGGCGGAGCCGGTGGCGTTCCCGCCACCGCCGGTCGACCCGTTCGCGCCACCGCCACCGCCGGAGCCGATGGCGCCACCGCCCCCGGCAGAGCCGATGGCGTTCCCGCCCCCGCCTGCGCCGGAACCGCCACCGGGCGAACCGCTGCCGCCGGGTGTGGTGCAGCCGGTGGTGGTGCCAGCGGCAGCCGGCCCGGCTGCGGGACAGAACGCGGCGCCGTTTACCGGTACGGCGCCGTTCCAGCCGCCGACGTTCAACCCGCTCAACGGTTCCATGGTCGGGGTGGCCAAGCCGATCATCATCAACTTCCAGCGGTCGATCGCCGACAAGGCGATGGCTGAGCAGGCGGTCCACATCTCGTCGGTTCCGCCGGTGCCCGGCAAGTTCTACTGGATGACACCCAGCCAGTTACGTTGGCGCCCGATCAACTTCTGGCCGGCCAACACCACGGTGAACATCGACGCGGGCGGCACCACGTCGAGTTTCCGCACCGGTGAGTCCCTGTTGGCCGTCGCCGACGACGCCACCCACCAGATGACCATCACCCGCAACGGGGTGGTGGAGAAGACGTTCCCGATGTCGATGGGGATGTCGGCGGGCGGCCATCAAACCCCCAACGGCACCTACTACGTGTTGGAGAAAATGCCCACGGTGGTGATGGACTCCTCTACATACGGAGTAGCAGTCAACTCGAGTTGGGGCTACAAGGTGACGGTTAAGGACGCGGTGCGGATCGACAACAGTGGCGGCTTCGTGCACGGCGCGCCGTGGTCGGTCAGTGACCAGGGCAAGCGCAACGTCAGTCACGGCTGTATCAACCTGAGCGGGCCTAACGCCAAGTGGTTCTTTGACAACTTCGGCAGCGGCGATCCGGTCGTGGTGAAGAACTCCGTCGGCAGCTACACGAAGAACGACGGTGCACAGGACTGGCAGATGTGACCTGCGGCGGGTTGGGCAAAGGCGCTAGTGACGGTATGCCCGGAGCCAACTGGTTAGGACGGCACCGATAACCCCTGATCGCGGCCACCCGCAAGCAGGTGGGGATGCCCCGTACGCAGCGGGTTCACATGGTCGTCGCAACACTCTCGATTGAGAGGTTGCGGCGACCATGTCGTTTTCGGAGGACTGTGCTCAGTGAACCGCGACGCGAACCGGCAGGTTTCGGGTGTCGCGGCCGGCCCTAATTCCAGATCCGCACCCGCTGCGCCGGCTCCAGATACAGCGCATCGTCGGCACCGACACCGAAGGCGTCGTAGAACGCGTCCAGGTTGCGGATCACCCCGTTGCAGCGGAACTCCGGTGGCGAGTGCGGATCGGTTGCCAGCCTCCGGATCGCCTCGGCGTCACGGGATTTGGTGCGCCACACCTGCGCCCAGCCGAAGAATACCCGCTGCAGTCCGGTCAGCCCGCCGAGCACCGGGGCTTCCTCATCGCCCAGCGATAACTGGTAAGCGAGCAGGGCTATTGACAGCCCGCCCAGGTCGCCGATGTTCTCCCCGACGGTGAACGCGCCGTTGACATGGTGATCGCCGTCCAGTGCCCGCGGCACGTACTCGCCGTACTGGGCTATTAAAGCCTGTGTGCGGGAGCCGAACTCGGCGCGGTCGGAATCGGTCCACCAGTCGACCAGGTTGCCGTCACCGTCGTACTTGGCGCCCTGGTCGTCGAAGCCGTGGCCGATCTCGTGGCCGATCACCGCGCCGATCCCGCCGTAGTTGGCGGCGTCGTCGGCGTCCGGGTCGAAGAACGGCGGCTGCAAAATCGCTGCCGGAAAGACGATCTCGTTCATCCCGGGGTTGTAGTAGGCGTTGACGGTCTGCGGCGTCATGAACCACTCGTCCCGGTCCACCGGCCCGCCCAGCTTGGCCAGTTCGCGGTCGTAGCTGACCGCATAGCCGCGCCGGTAGTTGCCGTAGAGATCGCCGCGATCCACCACCAGCGTCGCGTAGTCCCGCCAGCGTTCCGGGTAGCCGACCTTGGCGGTGAACTTGTCGAGCTTGACCAGCGCGCGCTCCCGGGTGGCCGGTGTCATCCAGTCCAGGCCGGCGATGCTGACTCGGTAGGCGGCCCGCAGATTATCCACCAGCACGTCGATGCGGGACTTGGCGTCCGGCGGGAAATGCATAGCCACGTAAAGCTTTCCGACCGAGTCGCCCATGAGGTTTTCCACCAGCGCCACGCCGCGCTTCCACCGGTCACGCAACTGCTCGGTGCCGGAGAGTTGCCGGCCGTAGAACTCGAAGTCCTCGGCCACCAGCACGTCGGTCAGCAGGCCCGCCCGCGCATGGATCAGCCGCCACCGGGCCCAGCGCTTCCAGTCCTCGAAATCCAAATCGCACCACAGCGCCGCAAACGCCGACAGGTAATCCGGTTGGCGCACCACCAGTTCGGCCACCGCGTCGGGGGTGGTGCCCAGGGCGGCCACCCACCCGGCCCAGTCGAAGCCGGCCGCCTCGACCCCCAGGTCGGCGAAAGTGCGCAAGTTGTAACTCAATTCGGCATCGCGTCGCTTAACCACGTTCCAGTGTGCGGCGGCAAGCCTGGTCTCCAGTGCAACGATGCGCACCGCGGTCTCGGCATGGTCGGCGGCGTCGCCGCCGTAGACCAGGGCGAACATCGCCGCGATATGACCGGGGTAGGCGGCCAAGATCTCCGCGTGTTGCTCGTGGCGGTAGTAGGACTCGTCCGGCAGTCCGATCCCCGACTGGGTCAGGTGCACCAGGTAACGGGTGGAATCCTTCGAGTCGGTGTCCACATACAGCCCGACGCCGCCGCCGGTCCCGCTGCGCTGCAGGGCACCCAACTGCGCTGCGAGCGCGTCCGGGTCACCGGCCGCGTCGATCGCCGCCAGTTCGTCGAGCAGCGGCGTCACCCCGCGGTCTGCCACGGCCCGCTCGTCGAGGAAGCTCGCGTACAGATCGCCGATGCGTTGCTCGTCGGTGCCGGTCGTCGCGGCGGTACCGTCGCCCCCTCGGGCGGCTTCGGTGATCAGCTCGCGCACCTGGATCTCGGCCTGGTCGAACAGGGTTCGGAACGCCCCGTCGGTGGCGCGGTCCGGTGGAATCTCGTAGTTGGCCAGCCAGTCTCCGTTGACATGACCGAACAGGTCGTCCTGCGCACGGATGGCGTCGTCGAAGTGGCGGAGGTCAAGGCCTGATCGATCGTCCATATCGGGCCCATCCTCGCACGGTGCCGGGATGTCCGGTCCTGTAACCTCACCGCCATGCCCGACGACCCGCAGTCCGATGCGCCCACCGAGGTCGCCGACGTCGATGACGTGGGCGCCGGTGCGCAGGCGCCTCCGCTTGAGGCGTCGCCAGGCAAAAGCAAAAGCAAGCCCAAAAGCAATGACGGGAAGGGTGGGAAAGGCGGTAAAAACGTTGCCGCCGCGCCCGCGAAGCGGCGCGCCGCCCCCGAAGCCCGGCCGGTCGTAACCGAAGCCCGGCCCGCCTTAACGAGTTATGGGCTGGCATCGACCTTCCTCGGCCTGGTGTCGGTCGCCGCTCTGGTGTTCGGCCTTATCACCTGGAACGCGCACCACCGGGACGTCAGCGAGCGCACCTACCGCAGCCAGGTCCTGCAGACGGCGGCCGGCTGGA